>CAYTJT010000201.1:0-6720 GCA_964438105.1 uncultured Rhodothermales bacterium
GGGGGGGGGGGGGGGGGGCGGGCCGGCATCGCCTCTCGGTTTGGCATGCGCTCGCCCTGGGTTGCGTGCCCGGCCTTGCCGATTCTACCTTTGCATCTCTTCTTGCCTCTCCGCCCCGCCATGACCGACGAACAGAAACGAGACCTCATCCGCCGCCTCGAACGGTGGAGCCCGCAGCCCGGCAGCGACGCCGACGCGGAGTTGCAGCGCGCGCTCGAACGGATGATCGGCGTCGGCGCGTGCCGCGTGGGGATGCGAGCGTCGGAGGACAGCGCGCAGTCGTCCGACGCGTGCGCGCTCGCCCCGCCCGTGGCCCGACTCATCGACCACACCGTGCTCAAGCCCGACACCACGGCCGACGACGTCCGCGCGCTCTGCCGCGAGGCCCGCGAGTTCTGCTTCGCGAGCGTCTGCGTGAACCCGTGCTACGTCCCGCTCGCCGCCGACGTGCTCCGCGGCGCGGTCCCGGCCGTGTGCACGGTCCTCGGCTTCCCCTTCGGCGCGAGCCGCTCGGCGGCGAAGGCGTTCGAGGCCGAGCAGGCCGTGCGCGACGGCGCGACCGAGCTCGACATGGTGCTCAACGTCGGCTTCCTCAAGAGCGCGATGTACGCCGAGGTCGAGGCCGACCTCCGCGCCGTCGTCGAGGCCACGCGGCAGGCGTCGGGCGGGGACGCGCTCGTGAAAGTCATCCTCGAAACGGCCCTCCTGACCGACGAGGAAAAGGTGATCGCGTGCGTGCTCGCGCAGAACGCCGGCGCCGACTTCGTCAAAACCTCCACCGGTTTCTCCACCGGCGGCGCGAGCCCCCAGGACGTGGCGCTGATGCGGCGCGTCGTGGGCGAGGGGATGGGCGTGAAGGCCTCGGGCGGCGTCCGCTCCTACGAGGACGCGATGGCGATGGTGGCGCATGGCGCGAGCCGGATCGGCGCGAGCGCGTCCGTCGCGATCGTGCAGGGCACGGCCTCCGGCGGCGACGGCTACTGATGTCGGAGGACTGATGCTGGAGGATGGAGAATCGAACAGGGCGGAATCTCATCGATTACGACTGCTATCCTCCACCCTCCACCTTCTATCTTCCGGTGCCCCCAACGACCACCACCTCCGCCGATGCCTCTCCGCTCGCTCGCCCTGCTCTTCGTCGCGCTCCTCACCTTCGCCGCGTGCAGCGGCCCGCGCGAGGCCGACCGCGGACCCGCGCCGCCGCCCGAAGAGGAAGGCGGGACGCCCGTCTACGAGACCTTCGACCCCGCGCCCTACGGCGCCGAGCCGGAGCCGCCCGACACGGAGATCGGCCACGACGTGCCGGAGGTGCTGATGGACGGCGAGATCGCGATGCCGGACGCCGAGGGGCCGCGCGTCGTGCAGGGCTACCGCGTGCAGGTGTTCTCGTCGGCCGAGAAGGCGGCCGCCGACGACGTGCGCGACGAGGCGCAGGGCTGGTGGCGCGTCGTCCGCGACGACCCCGACGCGGCGGCGGCGCTCCCGAATGGGCTGCCCGCCGAGGTGTACTTCATCCAGCCGTACTACCGCGTGCGGCTCGGCGCGTTCGAGTACCGCCGCGAGGCGGAGTCCGCGCTCCGCGTGATCCAGCGGCGCTTCCCCGAGGCGTTCATCGTCCCCGACGAGGTGCTGATCGGCGGCGAGTAGGCCGCTACTGCTCGGCCTCGTCCGCCTCGACCTCGCCCTGCACGACGTTCGAGAAGTGCGTGCGTGCCGTGCCGCCGTCGAGCACGAAGGCATTGATGAGCTGGAAGGTGCCGCGCTCGCTCTCGAGTGTGAACTCGGTGAAGAGGTGGTCGCCGTGCTCCACAGTGCGGTCGGGCTCGACGGACGAGATCGTGCCGTGGAAATCGAAGAAGTCGGCGTACTGGTCGCGGATCGCGTCGCGGCCTTCTTTCGTGCCGAACTCGAACGAGAGCATCTGGGCGTCGTCGTGGTAGAGGCCAGCGATGCCGTCGGCGTCGGCGTCGAGGAGGTGCTGGCGGTGCTGGTCGGAGAAGGAGGCCATGAGCGGAGAGATGGGTGAGGGGAGAGGAGCGGGGGAGCATACCGGACGCTCGGCCTCCGCGTTCCGAAGTTGAAGCCTGTCCGGCGGTGCGCCGGGTCGTATTCTCGGAGATACGTTTCGCCGACTCTGCCTCCGTTTCGACCCGCCCATGCGATCTCTATTCTTCCTAGCCGCCGTCGTGATCCTGTGCGGTTCCGCCGACGCGCAGCCCGTCCTCACCGAAGACGCCAAGCTCGTCAGCTCCGGCACCAGCATGTATGCTGACCCCGGCTGGTCTGTCGCTGCTGCCGAAGGTTTCATCGTGCTTGGAGGGCGTCTCGACGACTCCGTCTACGTCTTCCGCGAGACGGCGTCCGGGTGGGAAGAAGAAACACCTCTCACTGCTTCACAACAGAGCTTTTTCTCCTTCGGTCAGGCCGTCGGCGCGTGGAGTGAAGGCAGGGAAGATCTCGTTATCGCTGGCGCTGAGGGTGATAGCTTTGAACCCGAGACCGCCGCGGCCTACATCTTCCGTGAGACCGATGGGTCATGGGTAGAGGAAGCCCGTCTCTCGAACGGTCCCGATGTCCACGAAGCCTTTGGCAAAGCCGTAGCAGTCCACGGCGACTACACGGTGGTCGGGGCCCCGGGAGCCGATGACCTCGGAGAGGCCACAGGCGCAGCGTACGTCTTCGCTCGCACCGATGAGGGCACGTGGGTCGAGGAAGCGCGCCTCCAAGCCTCGGATGCCGCTGCGCTAGCGGGCTTCGGACGCGGCGTAGCCGTAGTCGTCTCCAGCGACGGCGTACCCCTCGTGCTCATCGGTGCGCCGAGCGACAGCGACCAGCAAGGCGCGGCCTACGCCTTTCACCGCACGCCCGACGGCACCTGGGTCGAGGAGGCCAAGCTCGTCGAGCCCGACCCCGAACCCGGCACCGGGGGCCTCTTCGGGCTTAGCGTGGCCGTTACAGAAACTTCCGAGGGCGACATCCTCGCGCTCGCTGGAGAACTCGGCGACCAGGACAGCGGCATCCAGTCCGGTGCGGGCTACGTCTTCCGCCGAGAGGGGGACGGCATATGGGTGTTTGAGGAGAAGCTCACGGCTGCGGGTGGGCAGGTCGGCCAGCGCCTCGGTTGGTCCGTCGCGCTCGCCGCTGCGCCGGAGGTGGGTGGGACCGTCGCCGTGCTCGGCGCCGACGGCGCTTATAACTTTGCAGGCACCGTGCGCCTCTTCCGCCGCACGGTGGGCGAGACGGGTCCGGTGTGGGCCGAGGAGGCTGAACTGTGGGCGAGCGACCGCGCGCCGGGTGACAACCTCGGCTATTCCGTCAGCGCATCGGGTCGCTATGCGGTGGCGGGCGCGCCTTACAACGACGCGCGGGGCGATCCGGCGTTGTTGGGTGCGGGCTACGTGTGGGACCTCCAGCGCGCGGTGCCGATCGAGCCTTCGGCCGAGGTGTCGGAGGGGCGCGTGCAGCTCACGGTGTACCCCAACCCGGTCGATGGCGGACAGGCCACGGTCCAGCTTCGGCTACCCGCAGCGGCCGAGGTGCGAATCGACGCCTTCGACGTGCTCGGCCGCGAAGTGGCCGTGCTTCACGACGGACCGCTCGCGGCCGGTCGCCACGCGTTCCGGCTGGCGACAGCGGCGCTGCCCAGCGGGGTCTACCTCCTCCGCCTCAGCGGCGATGCAGCGTCCGTCACCCGCCGCGTCGTCGTCCTGCGGTAGCAAGGTGGACCCGCAACCCTGTCATTGCGAGGAGGCGCTTGCGCCGACGCGGCAACCCCGCAGGGCTCGGCGGAGCCAATCTCCTCAGGCTTGAGGCGACGGCCGCTCATGCGACCGGTCTGCCACCTCAGGGAGATTGTCACGTCGCTCGGCTGCGCCTCGCTCCTCACAATGACAGCGGGATTGGAGCGGGCTCCCGCGGCTCCCGAACGGCGTCTCACTTCCGCGCCTGCCACGCCGCGCCGACGATGCCGGCCTCGTTCGTGAGCGCGGCGGGGACCAGCTTCGCGTGCGTCGTCAGCAGGTGGGCGTACTCCTGCCACCGCTTCTGCCGGCTCACGCCGCCGCCGATGATGATGCGGTCCGGCGCGAGGAGGTGCTCGACGTGGTCGAGGGTGTCCTGCACGCGCTCGGCCCACGCCTCCCACGACATCTCGTTCTGCTCGCGGACGGAGTTCGCCGCCCAGTTCTCGATGATGTCGCCCTGCCAGCGGAGGTGGCCGAACTCGGTGTTCGGGACGAGTCGGCCGTCGACGAAGAGGGCGCTGCCGATGCCCGTGCCGAGCGTGAGCACGAGGACGACGCCCTTCTTCCCCTTGCCCGCGCCGAACTGCACCTCGGCGATCCCCGCCGCGTCGGCGTCGTTGAGCGCCGTGCAGCGGAGCCCGACCCGCTTGCCGACGAGCTTCTGCAGGTTCGTCCCGATCCACGCGTCGTCGATGTTCGACGCGGTCTCGACCACGCCGCGCCGGACGCGGGCGGGGATCGTGCAGCCGAGCCGCCCCTTCCACTTGAAGTGCTCCGCGATCTCGGCGACCGTGTCGACCACGGCGTCGGGCGTGGCGGGCTGCGGGGTCGGGATGCGGAGGCGGTCTTCGACGAGCTCGCCGCGGCGGACGTCCACGAGCGCGCCCTTGATGCCCGTGCCGCCGATGTCGACGCCGAGGACGACCTTCGGCACCTTCTTTTTCTTCTTTTTCCCCATGGGAGACCGGGTGGGTGGGAGGCCCCCCAAATAACGACTCCCGACGGAGAAAGACTAACCGGGGCGGTGCGCCCCGGCGACTTCGAAGTACTGCACGCTGAACAGTCCGCCGCCGTCGGTCCAGTAGCGACGGAGCGCGAACCCGGCCTCGGCGGCGGACCGCGCGAAGCCTTCGACGGTGTACTTGTGCGAGTTCTCGGTGTGTATCCGCTCGCCCTCGGCGAAGCGGAACGTCTCGCCCTCGACCGTCGCCGTCTGGTCGCGCTCGCTGACGAGGTAGGCCTCGATCCGGCTCGACGCCTCGTTCCAGACGGCGAGGTGGCGGAACGCGTCGGGGTCGAAGGTGCCGCCGAGCTCGCGGTTGATGCGGTGGAGGAGGTTGAGGTTGAACGCGGCGGTGATGCCCTCGGCGTCGTCGTACGCCGCCTCCAACGTCGCGCGGTCCTTCTTGAGATCGACGCCGATGAGCAGCCCGCCGCGCCCTTCGGGACCGCCGGCGACCTCGGCGGCGTGGTCGAGGAAGTCGGCGGCCTGGGCGCGGTCGAAGTTGCCGATCGTGGAGCCGGGGAAGTAGACGACGCGCTTGGCGTGCGGCGGGAGGTCGGGCAGGTCGAAGTCGGCGGTGTAGTCGGCGGCGACGGGGAGCACGGGGAGGCCGGGGTAGGCCGCGCGGAGGGTGTCGGCCGTGGAGAGCAGGTGCTCGCGCGAGATGTCGATGGGGACGTAGGCCGCGAGCGCGTCGCCCGGCGCGGCGTCGGCGGCGAGGCGGTCGAGGAGGACCCGCGTCTTGAGGCTCGACCCGCTGCCGTACTCGACGAGCGCGGCGCGCGGCCCGACGGCCTCGGCCATCTCGCCGACGTGCGTCTCCATGATCGCGAGCTCGGTCCGCGTGGGGTAATACTCCTCCGTCTCCGTGATCCGGTCGAAGAGCGCCGAGCCGCGCTCGTCGTAGAAGTACTTGCACGGGATCGACTTCTGCGGCTGGCCGAGGCCGGTGAGCACGTCGTGGAGGAAGGTGTTGCGGTCGGAGGTGTCCGTGTCGGCGCCGGAGCGCTGGGCGGTATCGGTAGACATGCGTCGGGAGTGAGGCGCTCGACGCGCCGAGAGAAGGGCGGGGGGAGAGGGGCGGCCTACGGGTCTTTCGCGAGGCGGATGCCGGTGAACTGCCACGTCGAGGCCGGGGCGAAGAAGTTGCGGTACGTGCGGCGGATGTGCGTCCGGCTCGTGGCGCAGCTCCCGCCGCGGAGGACGAACTGGTTGCACATGAACTTGCCGTTGTACTCGCCGAGCGCGCCGGGGGCGGGCTGGTACCCGGGGTAGGGGGAGTACTGGCTGCGCGTCCACTCCCAGACCGTCCCGAAGAGCTGGCTCAGCCGCGGCGCGCCGTCCGAAGCGGGGGCGCCATCGCCAGCAGTCGCCGGCTCGGTCGCCGGCTCGGGCGCCGTCGGGTGGAGGGGGGCGTCGCCAGCGACGCCGTCCTCGGCGAAGTGCCCCGCCACCGGCGCCCCCTCGCTCGCGACCTCCCACTCGAACTCGGTGGGGAGGCGGGCCCCGGCCCAGCGGGCGTACGCGTCGGCTTCGAAGTAGGAGACGTGCGTGAGCGGCTCGCTCGGGTCCACCGGCTGCATCCCGTGGAGCGTGAAGTGGTGCCACACGCCGTCGCGCTGCTCCCAGTAGAACGGCTCGGTCCACTCGTTCTCTTGTACCGTCGCGAAGCCTTCGGAGAGCCAGAGCGGGGCGCGCTCGTAGCCGTCGTCCTCCATGAACGCCATGAACTCGCCGCACGTCACGAGCCGGTCGGCGAGGGCGAACGGTTCGAGGAACACGCGGTGGCGCGGGGTCTCGTTGTCGAACGTGAACGGCCCGTCGCGCTCGGGGAGGTAGCCGACCTCGTGGAGCCCCTCCTCGAACGTCACCCAGCGGAGCGGGGCGGGCTCGGGCGTGGGCACCCGCTCCCCGCTGGAGCGGGGCGGGCGGCGGTAGGTCGGGCGGAGGGGGTTGACGGAGAAGACGTGCTTG
>CAYTJT010000202.1:0-6710 GCA_964438105.1 uncultured Rhodothermales bacterium
TGAGGTTGTAGATCTGCACCGTCAGGAACGGCTCGGTCCCGGCGAAGAGGAGCGGCGCGGTGAAGCTCGCCATCGACAGCATGAACACGAGGAGGGACGCGCCGACGAGCGCAGGCCGGAGCAGGGGGAGGACGACGCGCCGGAACGCCCGCCACCCCGTCGCGCCGAGGTCGGCGGAGGCTTCGAGCAGGCTCGCGTCGAGGTCGCGGAGGGCGGCCGTGGCGAAGAGGAAGAAGTAGACGTAGAAGGCGTAGACGTGCACGAGCCACACCGCGCTGAGCCCGCTGAACGCGAACGGCACCTCGGCGAGGCCGAGTCCATCTCGGAGGGCGCGCGGCAGGATGCCCGTCTCGCCGTAGAGGAAGAGGAACGCAAGCACGCCGACGAGCGGCGGGAGCGCGAGCGGCAGCGCCGCCGCCGCCTGCAACGCGCGCCGCAGCGGCAGCCCGTAGCGCCACAGCCCCCACGCCAGCCCGGTGCCGATCACGCTCGCCCCGGCGACGGTCGCGAGGGAGATGCCGACGGAGTTGACGAGCGCCCGCACGTTCGCCGACCGCCACCCGCCAAAGAATTCGCCGATGTGCTCGACGCCGAGCCCGAACGTCCGGAGCGCGGGCCACAGCACGTACCCGAAGAGCACGAGCGCTACCGGCACGGCGAGCAGAAAGGCGGCACGGCGCGTCAGCATCAGCGGCTTTCTTCGGCGGCGATGATCGCTTCGAGCCGATCACGGAGCAGAGGCGCTTCGACTGCTGCCACGTTCCACACGACTTCGTAGTCCACACCGATATAGCCGTGGATCAATCTGTCACGCATACGGGCCATCGAGCGCCACTCCACGTCGGGATACCGCTCGCAAAGCTCGCGAGAGAGTTGCTTCGTCGCTTCGCCCATAATTTCGATGCTGCGGGCAAACGCTCGGCGAAACGTTGGGTCGGCAAGAAAGGAGGGACCGTCGAGGCCTTCACTTTCGGAAGCGAGGTAGATCGCCTCGTCGAGGATGTGCCGGAGATACACGACGTCAGGCCTCGACATACTCGACTTCGCGCAAGATGTACGGACCGATATGCGGGCTGAGCGATTCCGGTGTCACGAGTTCCACGCGGCGTTGGAGCACGTCTTCGAGCAAGTCGGCGAGCGCAGAAAAGCTGCGAAAGGTTTTCTTCCCCGGTGCGAACTCGACAAAAATGTCCACATCGCTCTCCGGCGTCGACTCGTCGCGCACAAAGGAGCCAAACACGCCGAGCCGCGCCACACCGATTCGGCTGATCTCAGCCTGTTGCTCGCGGAGTCGCTCGAACAGTTCGTTCTTCGTGTGGACGGTCGTTTCCATGCCTTAAGGTACGCCGAGCACGAGCGCCACCGGCACGGCGAGCATGAGGGCAGCGCGTCGCGTCAACATCAGTTGCTAGATAGACTTGAACCAGTCGTCGTCGATATGAACTCTCTCGACGATCTCGGTCTCGACCTCTATGCCGAGACCAAACTCCTTCAACTTATCTGCGAGGGCATCCCCATCAACCAGGTCGATAGGCGGTGCGCCATCGCGCGTTGCTTCACGCACGGCGTCTCGGGTGAAGTGCCCGGTGGTGATAAAGAGCCCTTTGTCCGCCCGCCCAACCATAGCACCGCGGAAATCGCGAATGTGCGGTGAAGTGACCGATCCCTGATAGCGCTTGCATTGAAAAATGACGTGGAAGCTCAGGAAACCACCGATCTGCATGATTCCTTTCCCGTCGATTCCACCGTCCCCACTTTTGCCTGTGACCTCGACCTGAGTAAACCCAGACTCTCTGAGGAGCCGTTTTGTCAGGCGCTCGAAGCCATCAGGCGAAAGCTCTTGCGTAAGTACTCGGTGGAGCGTTGAACGCCAAGATTTAGCTTCCTCGGGCGCGTCGTCCGGAGAGTCTTCTAGCTCATCAGCCTCCCGTTCTGCGCGCTCCTGCCTCGTCAACTCTCTGACGTAGCGAACGACTTCGTCAGGATCAATATGCTCGACATCGCGCTTATCAGGCTTGATGACCCAAACTCCACGGCTTGAGTTGTCGAGGATGCCATATTTCTTGAGATAAGTTCTCGCCCAGGCTAGACGGTACTCTACCTCTGTCTGATTGCTCTTCTCGGGGTTATGAAGCGTTTCGAGCACTCCATCGGTCAGGTCGAGCCTCCCTATGGTCGTCTCATTGATCTCGCCGATCGAGCCAGAGCCTCCAAGTTCACGAATCGCCGCGAGGAGCGGATTCATCATTTCGTGGTACTGCGGAACTTGGTCTCTTCTCATAATCGAAGCCCTAAACCTGCGAGCGGCCTTCGAGGGCGCGGGTGAGCGTCGCCTCGTCGGCGTATTCGAGGTCGCCGCCAATCGGGAGACCGCGGGCGATGCGGGTGACGCGGATGCCGAGCGGCTGGAGCAGTTGCGAGATGTAATACGCCGTCGTGTCGCCCTCGACGTTCGGGTTCATCGCGAGGATCACCTCGTCGATGGGCTCGGGCTCGTAGGCCGCCGCGTCTTCGGCGACGCCATCCGTAGAGTCCGGTTCAGCCGCCGGTGATTTCGGCGCGGCGACGCGGGCGACGAGCTCGCGGATCTTGAGGTCTTCCGGCCCGATCCCGTCGAGCGGCGAGATCACCCCGCCGAGGACGTGGTAGAGGCCCCGGAATTCGTTCGTTCGCTCCAGCGCCATCACGTCGTTCGCCTCCTCGACCACGCAGACGACCGAGCGCGTGCGCTTGGGGGAGCGGCAGATCGGGCAGGGGTCGGTGTCGGTGATGTTGAAGCAGACCGTGCACTCCTTCACGCGGTCCTTCACCGCAACCAGGGCCTTCGCGATTTCGAGCACCTCTTCGCGCGGCATCTTCAGCACGTAGGCCGCGAGCCGCTGCGCCGTTTTGCGCCCCACGGTGGGCAGCTTCGAGAACTGCTCGACGAGGGCTTCGACGGATTCGGAGGTGATGTGCATGGTGGTTCTTCGTCAGCGGTCACTGGTCATTGGGGGCGGCCGAGCAAGCTATGGCGTCGGTGTGCCAACGCCGTGGCAGTAGCTAGCGCTCACAAATGACAAAGAACAAATGACTAAAGACCAAGTCCACCGAGGTCCATCCCGGGCGGCAGCATCGTGCCGGCCGCCTTCTTCATCTCCGTCTCGCGCAGGGCCTCGGCCTCGTCGAGCGCCTTGTTGATGCCGGCGACGATGAGGTCCTCGAGCAGTTCGAGGTCGTCGGGGCTGACGACCTCTTTTTCCATCTTGATCGAGACGATGCGGCCGCGCCCGTCGGCGGTGACCTTCACCATGCCGCCGCCGGCTTCGGCCGAGGCCGTTTTGCTGGCGAGCGCTTCCTGCGTCTCGGCCATCTTCTGCTGCATCTCCATCATCTTGCCGAAGAGGTCGGCCATGTTGGGCTGGTCCATGATTGGCGGGATTTAAAGGCTAAAGAGGGGAGTGGACGTGTCGGCGAGCGGAGCGCAACAGCACTACGTCCAGACGATCTCGCCGCCGAACTGCTCGAAGATGGCGCGGATGACGGGGTGCTCGTGCCGGAGCTGTTTGATCCGCTCGAACGGGTCGGCCGGGGCGGCGGTTTCGTCGGCCTCGGCGGTGCGGACGACGAACGTGAGCGGCGGCGGCTCCTCGCCCATCGCGTCGGCGAGCGCTCCGGTGAAGGTCGCTTGCTCGCTTTGGAGGAGCTGCTGCACGAACGTCGAGGGCACGGCGACCTGCACGGCCCCGTGCTCGACGCCGACGGGCTGGACGTGGGCGAGCACGCCCGCCACGGACGGCCGCTGCGCCTTAACCGTGTCGATGAGCTGCGCCCACACGTCGCGCACGCGGCCGAGCGAGACGCCGAAGTGCACGTCGTTCGGCGCGACGCCGACGGCTTGGGCGGGCCCGCTCGCCCCGTCGCCGCGCGAAGACGGTCCGTCGTCGGGTGCGTTCTTGCGCCGGAGCGCGGGTGTGCCGAACAGCCCGAGGTGGAGCGGCTGCTCGCCGCCCACGGGCTCGCTCGTCTTCGGTGCGGCGGGCTCGGGCTTCGAAGGAGGTGGGAGGGCAGGCTCGCGGTTCGACGGCGGACTCGGCGGCTGGTCATCGCCCTCGTCGGTGGGAGCGGCGGCGGGCTCGTACTCGTCCTCGGGCAGCGGGGGGAACTCGTAGGGTGGCGGCTCGGATGCGGCCGCAGGCTGCGGGGCGGATGCGGACGGTGCGGAATCGGCTCGGGCGGCAGGCGGCGTGGCTTCCATCTCTGGCGCGGGCCCGCTCGGTTCAGATGGTTTCGATGCGTACGACGGCGCGGGCTCGGCCGCCGTCTCGGTGCGCCGAGCCGTGGGCGCTGCGGCCGGGGTTTCGGTCGGCGCGGGAGCCGGGCCCTGCGGGACCTCGCCGCGCTCGATCATGCCCTCCAGCCGCTCCAGCTTGCGGATGAGCGTGTGGAGGTCGGCCGTGCGGCCGAGGCTGGCGAGCTTGAGAAGCGCGAGTTCGAGCTTGAGCCGGGGCTGCGTGCTGTTTTTGATCTCGCGCTCGGCCTCGTCGATCACCATGAGGGCGCGGAGCAGGTCGGGCTCGCCGAGCCCGGCGGCGGCTTCGAGGTAGCGCGCCCGCGTCGCCTCGTCGGCTTCGACGAGGTCGGCCGAGCCGGTCGAGACGGCGACGTACAGACCGCGGTAGTGCTCGGCGAGGCCGGCGAGGAACTCTTGCAGGTCGTAGCCTCGCCGCACGAGCTTCTCGACGAGGTGGAGCAGGCTCGCGCGGTCTTGCTCCCGCGCCCGGTCCGATACGTCGAAAAAGAGGTCGGTCTCGACCACGCCGAGCGCTTCGGCGAGTTCGGTATACCGCAGCGTCGTGCCGCAGAGCGAGACGGCCTGGTCGAAGATCGAGAGCGCGTCGCGGAGCGCGCCGTCGCCCTTGCGCCCGATGAGGTGAAGCGAGGCGTCGTCGGCGTCGATGGATTCGGCGGCGCAGATCTCGCTCAGCCGCTCGACGGTCTCGGGGACGGTGATCCGCCGGAAGTCGAACCGCTGGCAGCGCGAGAGGATCGTCGGGAGGACCTTGTGCGGCTCGGTCGTGGCGAAGATGAAGAGCACATGCGGCGGTGGCTCTTCGAGGGTTTTGAGGAGCGCGTTGAAGGCCGGCTTCGAGAGCATGTGGACCTCGTCCACGATGTAGACCTTCCGGCGGGCGCCCTGTGGGGGAATCCGGATCCGCTCCTGGAGGTCGCGGATGTCGTCGACGCCGTTGTTCGAGGCCGCGTCGATCTCGATCACGTCGAGGCTGCGACCCTCCTCGAAGGCGCGGCAGCGGTCGCAGCGTCGGCACGGCTCGGCGCCGTCGCGGTCGGCGAGCGGGGTCTGGCAGTTGATCGCCTTGGCGAGCAGGCGGGCGGCCGTCGTCTTGCCTACGCCGCGCGGGCCGCTGAAGAGGTAGGCGTGCGCGAGCCGGTCGTGGAGGAGCGCGTTCTGCAGCGTCTCGGTGACGTGCCCCTGCGAGACGAGGTCGGCGAAGGTCTGGGGGCGGTACTTCCGGGCGGTGACGAGGTAGCGGGAGGCGTCGGCCATGGGCGGGAATAGCGGCAGGGAGTCGAGGCGCTCCAACATACTCCTGCGCCCCGCGCCTCGCAACTGCTTCGCCGGCCGCGGCGGCCCGTTTCGAGCCGCCTTCTCCGACGCCTCGCCGACGCCTTCGCGCCTACTTCCGGAGCTCCAGCACCTCGGTGTCGCCGAGCTCGTCGCCCCAGCGGCAGCCGCGCACGCCGACGGCCAGCCAGTACAGCTCGTACCCGACCGCGCCGACCGCGATCGCGAGCAGCACGAAGCTCAGCGCCGGGCTCTGGAACGAGAACGCCTGCACGAAGAACAGCCCGGCGAACATCCAGTTGCGCCGCACCGAGGCGAGCACGTCGACGGGCGCGTCGTCGAGCCGGCGGAGGTGGAGGCCGACGACCCGTTTCCCGAACGAGCGCCGCGACGCGCCGTAGGCGTCGAGCGAGTCCGAGACGAGGAGGTACGCCGAGGCCACGACGCCGCCGACGAAGAAGCCGACGAACCAGCTCTCGATGAGGAGCGTGCACAGGCAGTAGAGCACGACCGCCGTCGTCGTGTCGATCAGCTTGGCGAGCACGCGGACCGCGGGGCGCGCGCTGACGGTCTGCGGCGGCGCGGGCTTCGCCGCCTTCTCGAACGCCGTGGCGGGCTGTCCGTGTGGGGCTGCCGAGAGGCCCGCCAGTTCGGGAAAGTCGACGTGGTCGAGCGTGCCGGAGACGTCCGGGGTATCCATCATGACGAGGGAGCGTGAGCGCGAGAGGGCTGGAGAGCGGGGCCGCGGCCGGGGTAGAACTTCCTCCGGCGGTGGGCCTGCCACGACCGTCGGAAGGCTCTAAAGGCATAAATCAGCGCGAAATCGCCGGTTTAGCCTGGCCTCCGCAGGTGCCCCGTCCCACGATCAAAAGCCGTACCGCTTGCGGAAAAACGCGTAGGCCTCGTTGATCCGCTTCGTCTCCTCCTCGGCGAGCAGCCGGAGCTTGATGCCGAGGCGCGCCACCTGGTCCGGGTGGTACTCGCGGACGCGGGCCTTGTACGCCTTCCGCACCGCGTCGGGCGTGACGCGGCCTTTCAGCCCGAGCGTCTCGCCGTGGAGCCGTTCGAGGTTGACCGGGCCGGGCACGTTCGGCTCGGCCGAGGCCGACGGCCCGCGGTCGGCGGCGCCGTGCGTGGCGCGGGC
>CAYTJT010000203.1:0-6654 GCA_964438105.1 uncultured Rhodothermales bacterium
CGGCTCGATGCTGCTCTACAGCCTCCTCCACCTCGCGGGCTACGAGGACATGACGATGGAGGAGCTGAAGAACTTCCGGCAGTGGGGGAGCATCACGGCCGGCCACCCCGAGAACTTCCACTCGCCCGGCATCGAGACGACCACCGGCCCCCTCGGGCAGGGGATCTCGAACGCCGTCGGCATGGCGATCGCCGAGAAGCACCTCGCCGCCACGTTCAACACCGACGCGCACCCCGTCGTCGATCACTGGACCTACGTCATCGCCTCCGACGGCGACCTGATGGAGGGCGTCTCGAACGAGGCCTGCTCGCTCGCCGGCCACCTCGGGCTCGGCAAGCTGATCGTGTTCTACGACGACAACGAGATCACGATCGACGGCTCGACGGACCTCGCGTTCACGGAAGACCCCGTCGCCCGCTACGAGTCGCTCGGCTGGCACACGATCGGCCCCATCGACGGGCACGACCGCGACGCCGTCCGCGACGCGACTCAGACGGCGAAGGGCGTGCTCGACCGACCGACGCTCATCGCCTGCCGCACGACGATCGGCTTCGGCAGCCCGAACAAGGCGGGCACGCACGGCGTCCACTCCGATGCGCTCGGCGAAGAGGAAGTACGGCTGACGAAAGAGAACCTCGGCCTCCCGACAGACGAGCACTTCTTCGTCTCCGACGAGGTGCGGGAGTTCATGGGCAAGGCGACGTGCGACCGCGCCGAGGCGCACTCCGCGTGGAAACAGCGGTGGGACGCGTGGCGCAACGCCAACCCCGACCTCCTCGACCGCTGGAACGCGATGCACCGCCCGACGGCGGGCGGCGACTGGGAGTCCAAGCTGCCCACGTTCGAGGCCGACGCCAAAGGCGTGGCGACGCGCGCCGCCAGCGGCAAGGTGCTCGACGCCATCTTCCTGCACGCGCCCGCGCTCATGGGCGGCTCCGCCGACCTCACGCCGTCGAACAAGACGCAGGCGAACGAGGCGCAGGACTTCACCCCGGCCAACCCCGAGGGACGCTACCTCCGCTTCGGCGTGCGCGAGCACGGGATGGGTGCGATCCTCAACGGCCTCACGATCCACGGCGGGCTTCGCGGCTTCGGCGGCACATTCCTCGTCTTCTCCGACTACATGAAAGCCGCCGTCCGCCTCTCCGCGCTGATGGAGATTCCCGTCGCGTGGATCTACACGCACGACTCGGTCGGGCTCGGCGAAGACGGGCCGACGCACCAACCCGTCGAGCAGCTCGTCGGGCTGCGGGCGATCCCGAACATGCACGTCATTCGCCCCGCCGACGCGAACGAGACCGTCGAGGCGTGGCGGATGGCGCTGAAGCGGACCGACGGGCCGACGCTCTTCTCGCTCACCCGGCAGGGCGTCCCGACGATCGACCGCTCCGAATACGCCGCCGCCGAAGGCACGCAGCGCGGCGCCTACGTCCTCGCCGACACCGACGGCACCCCCGACGTGTTGCTGCTCGCGACGGGCTCCGAAGTGCACCTCTGCCTCGAAGCGAAAAAGACGCTCGACGGCGAGGGCATCGCGGCCCGCGTCGTGTCGATGCCGTGCTGGGAGGTCTTCCGCGCGCAGGACGCGTCGTACCGCGACGACGTCATCCCACCGGCCGTCCCCGCCCGCGTCGGCGTCGAAGCCGCGAGCCCGATGGGGTGGCACGAGTGGGTCGGGCTCGGCGGGATGGTCATCGGCCTCGACCGCTTCGGGTCCTCGGCCCCCGGCACGACGGTGCTCCGCAAGCTCGGCTTCACCGCCGCCGCCGTCGCCGACGCCGCGCGTAAACTCGTCAACGGCTAACCCTCGTTTTCCGACTCATGGTGCTCTCCGCTTCGATCCTCGGCGCCGACTTCGGCCACCTCGAACGCGACGCCCGCGCCGCGATCGAGGCGGGGTGCGAGTGGATCCACGTCGACGTGATGGACGGGCATTTCGTGCCGAACCTCTCGCTCGGGCTGCCCGCCGTGCGCGGGCTCAACGCGCTCCGCGACGAGACCGGCACGGCGCTCGACGTGCACCTGATGATCGAGAGGCCGGAGCGCTACGTGGACGCGTTCGCCGAGGCGGGCGCCGACGTCATCACCGTCCATCTGGAGGCCACGCCGCACCTCCACCGCGTCGTGCAGCAGATCCGCGACGCGGGCGCGAAACCGGGCGTCGCGCTCAACCCCGCGACGCCGATCTACCTGCTCGAAGACGTGCTGCCGTACATCGACCTCATCCTCATCATGTCGGTCAACCCCGGCTTCTCCGGGCAGGACTTCATCCCGACCTCGGTGCGGAAGGTGAACCGCGCGAAGCGGCTCGTCGAGACGCTCGGCGCGGGCGCGCTCGTGGAAGTGGACGGCGGCGTGAGCCCCCGGCGCACGCGCGACCTGCTCGACGCGGGCGCCGACGTGCTCGTGGCGGCGAGCGCCATCTTCGGGGGCGATGCGATTGCCGACAACGTGGCCGCTTTTCGCCAGGCCGAACTGCGGACGGCGTAGGTCGGTACGACTCTTGCACATCTATTCGCCGCCGCCGCTCAGGCGCACGATGACTCCCTCGTCACCGCCCATCGTCCGGCCTCGACGACGCGGAGGTGGGAATCGTCCCCCCGCATCTCACTGATCGTTATTCGGAGAACCGACATGGGTGAAGGCACCCCCGTCAAAGTGCTCATCGTCGAGGACAACCCCGGCGACGTCGAGCTCGCGAAGGAAGCCCTCCGCGAGACCTCGCTCACCCTCGACCTGCACGTCGCAGGGGATGGGCAAGAAGCGCTCGACGTTCTCCGGCATGAGGGCGAGGGCGGAGCGCGCACCGACCTCGTCCTCCTCGACCTCAACATGCCGAGGAAGAGCGGCCACGAGGTGCTGGAGGAGATGAAGAACGATCCCAAACTGCGGCTCATCCCCGTCGTCGTGTTCACGTCGTCCTCGGCGCGAGAGGACATCGAAGGGGCCTATGACCGCTACGCGAACTGCTACATCACGAAGCCCGGTGACCTCGACGAACTCGTGGGCGTCGTCCGCGCGATCGAGGCGTTCTGGTTGACCATCGTCCGACTGCCGCGCCGCGTGGCCGCCGCGTGAGGCGGCACGGGCGGTCGTAGATTGGCGGCCGAACCGCAACCGCCTATGCCCGCCGTCGCCCGCGTCGTCCCGCTCACTCCTGTCGATAAGGTTTACACGTACCTCGTCCCGGCGGAGTTGGAGGCCGAGGCCGTGCCCGGCGCGCGCGTCGTGGTGCCGTTCGGGCCGCGCACGCTGACGGGCGTCATCGCCGAGCGGACCGAAGCGACCGGAGACCGAAAGCTCAAGCCGATCCGCGATGTGCTCGACGAGGCCCCGTCATTTTCGCCGGTGATGCTGAAGCTGACGCGGTGGATCGCGGAGTACTACGTCTGCGCGTGGGGCGAAGTCCTGAAGGCCGCGCTCCCCGCCGGCGCCACCGTTGAGAGCCAGCGCGTCGTGCACCGCACCGAGCGACCCGCCTTGGGGCTCAACGGGACGGCGGGCACCGTGCTCGCCACACTCGACGCCGAGGGGCCGCAGTCCGTGGCATCGTTGCAGCGGAGTGTAAAAGGCGCGACGGCGAGCCTGCTCCGGCGGCTCGAACGCGACGCCCTCGTCCGCATCGAAAAAGAGCTCGCGCCGCCCACCGTCACCGTCAAGACCGAGTGGCACCTCCGCCTCGCCGATGGCGTCGGTGCCGACGTAGCCGACGCGTTGCGCGGAGCGAAGCAGACCGCGATCGTCCGTTCGCTCCTGCGCCGACGCGTCGAGGACGACGCCGAACCCCGGCAGGCGGACGTGCTCGCCGAAACCGGCGCGTCGAGCACGACGCTGAAGAGCCTCGTCGAAAAAGGGCTCGTCGAGCGCAGCAAAAAGGAGACGGTCCGCACGCCGTTCGACGCCCTCCCGGACCCCGCCCCGCCGCCGACGCTCACGCTCCACGCCGGGCAGTCGGCGGCGCTCGACGCGATCGGCGCGGCACTCGACGCGCGCGATGCCCGGACCTTCTTGCTCCACGGCATCACCGGCAGCGGCAAGACCGAGGTCTACATCCAGGCGCTCAAGCGGACGCTCGCGCAGGGGCGCACCGGGATCGTGCTCGTGCCCGAGATCGCCCTCACGCCGCAGACGGTCCGCCGCTTCCGCGCCCACTTCGGCGACCGCGTGGCCGTGCTCCACAGCCGCATGAGCCAGGGCGAGCGCTACGACGCGTGGCGCCACCTCCAGAGCGGCCGGTTCACCGTCGCGATCGGGCCGCGCTCGGCGGTGTTCGCGCCGCTGCGCGACGTCGGGCTCGTGATCGTGGACGAGGAGCACGAGGCGAGCTACAAACAGTTCGACCCCGCGCCGCGCTACCACGCCCGCGACGTGGCCGTGATGCGCGCCCACCTCCACCGGGCCGTCTGCGTGCTCGGCAGCGCCACGCCGAGTCTGGAGAGTGTCCTCAACGCGAAAGGGGAGAAGTACACCCTGCTCGAAATGCCCGACCGCGTGCCCATCCCAGGTGGCGCGGCCGAGCTGCCCGCGGTGGAGATCGTCGACCTCACGCGCGAGAAGAAAGTGCGCCGGCTGAAGGGCGCGCTCTCGCACCCGCTCCGCGAAGCGATTCGCGACCGCATCGAAAAGGGCGAGGGCGTCATCCTCCTCCAGAACCGGCGCGGCTACGCGCCCGTCGTCACGTGTGACGACTGCGGGTGGACGCCGCAGTGCCGCGACTGCGCCGTCAGCCTCACGTTTCACAAGAGCCACCGCCACCTCCGCTGCCACTACTGCGGCCGCGTCGAGCCGTTATCCACGGCCTGTCCACAGTGTGGATCGAGCGAACTCGCGCAGCTCGGCGCGGGCACGCAGCGGGTCGAAGAGGAACTCGCCGAGGTCTTCCCGCACGCCCGCGTGCTGCGGATGGACCTCGACACGACGGGCCGAAAGAACGCGCACCAGCGCATCCTCGACGCGTTCGGGCGGGGCGAGGCCGACATCTTGATCGGCACGCAGATGGTGGCGAAGGGCCTGGATTTCGCCCGCGTCACGCTCGTCGGCGTCGTCGATGCCGACACCGGGCTGCTGCTGCCCGACTTCCGCGCGGCCGAGCGGACGTTCCAGTTGCTGATGCAGGTCGCCGGGCGGGCCGGGCGGGGCGCCCTCCGCGGCGAAGTCATCCTCCAGACCCGCAGCCCCGACAACCCCGCGCTCGGATGCGCCGCCGAGCACGACTTCCCCGGCTTCCTCCGCACCGAGCTCCCCGACCGCCGCACGTTCGGGTATCCACCCTTCGGCCGGCTCGTCGGCGTCGAGTTCAAAGGGCCGGACGAGCGCGCCGTGCAGCGAACCGCCGAGCGTTGGACGCGGCTCTTGCAGCGTGAGGCGCAGAAGCTCGCGGGCGATACCGAAGTGCTCGGGCCGAACCCCGCGTTCATCGGCCGGGTGAAAAAACAGTACCGCTTCCACACGATCGCCAAAGCCGCGCCGTCGCAGCACGCCTACGCCCTCCCGCGCCTCGTCCGCGCCGTCGGCGAGCAGTTCGGGCGCCCGCCGAAAGCTGTCCGCATCAACATCGACGTGGACCCCATCGGGCTGCTGTGAGGGGTCGAACGCAAAACGGTCGGAAGGCGCATGCCCTCCGACCGTTTCTGTTGCCTGGCCACAGGCGTCAGTTGGCGAGCGCGCGCAGTTGTTCCGCAGCGCCCAGGCGGCGGGCGCTCTTCACGTCCGTCGTCTGGCCGGTTTCGACCATGTGCTCGCGGGCGGCGTCCGGCACGTCGCAATCGACGCAGGTCTCCGTGCCGGCGACGTATTCCTCCGCGGTCTCCGCGCTCCGAAGGGCGATCCGGCGGAGGTCGTCCTGCGGCCATTCGTTCGCGAACGTCCGCGCGGCCGTCAGCACGGCCTCGGTCTCAGGGCTCTCGTGCTGCACGAGTACGTCGGCGTAGGCGAGCGCTCGCTCGGCGGCCCCGGCGTCTTCAGCGTTCGGCGCGAGGTAGGAGACGAGCAAGAGCTTCGCCGTCGCCTGCTCGATGAGCGAGCGTTCGTGGTCGGACTCGGCGGCTTCGATGGCGGCCTGAGCGATCTCGTCGGCTTCCTGCCAATCGTCGGCACGTCTCGTGATGTCGCCGACGGCTTGGATGGAGGCTTCGAGTGCCGCCCAGCGAACTTCCTGTGGCATTTCTGCCGCTTCGAGGTCGCGAGCGAAGTCGATGCCCGTGAAGGTGGCCTCTACCTGCGCCGGCAGGGCGCGGTCGGTGGGCACGGGGTCCGTTTGCTCGCAAGCAGCGAGGGGGAGTAGGAGGGTGAGAGCGAGTAAGATTCTCATGGGATTGGGATTTATGAGTGGTAGTCTACCGTTGACTTACAATCGGATTAGGGATCAGCAAACCTCGGGGTCGGTGAGGGCCCAGCCTCCACTACCATCGTCACACAGCCATATCGCGATGCAGTAACCGTCGGCTTCTCCAGCCCGAACTTCGCATTGCGGCCTTTCTGCATAGGCATCGGTCGGAGCGACGGTGAGGAAAAGGCAGGACAGCACGAGAGCTGCCGAGAGTCTGAGGGCTTTCCTGAGCAGAAACATAGCAACAGGGTTTAGTGAATCGGAGAGGATAAAAGCGTCGCCGTTGTCGGCGAGTTCATGGATACTTCTCACTATATACCCCCCCC
>CAYTJT010000204.1:0-6560 GCA_964438105.1 uncultured Rhodothermales bacterium
TCTCCGGCTTTCAGCCGTTCACGAACCCACCGGCTTTAGCCGGTGGTCGTTCAGTCACGAGCACGTGATCGAGGCGCCGTGTGGGCGCGTCGGCGGGGTGGGAGGCGGCGCCGGTGCCCGCCAGCGGGTCCGCGAAACGGACCGGGCCGCGCGCGCCGTCCGCGTTGAGGAGGGCCTCCAGCGACGGGCTGCCGGGCACGGCGTTGAGGTCGCCCGCGACGACGATGTTCGCTGCTTCGGCTGCATTTCCGAAACGTCGGCCGAGCCACGCGTGGAGCAGGTTGGCCTGACCGGTCCGCCACGCCGCATCGCGCTCGGAGCCGCCTGCTTTGAGGTGGGCAGCGACGAGGGAGAGGGTGTAGCCCGGCCGCGCGTACACCTCCACGACGAAGAGGCGGTGGTTGATGAGATCCGAGGCGGCGGGGCGTCCGTTCTCCGCGAGTTGTCCGGGGAGCGGCGACGCGGCATCGGCGAACGTGGTGAGCGGGCCGAGGGGGAGGCGGCTCAGCACGACCACGTTCTGATACCAGTCGGCGTCGTCGGCCGAGGCGACGAACCGGTAGCCGAGGTCGGGCACGAGGCTGTCGACGAGCGCGCGGATCAGCCCTTCGCCCTCGACCTCCTGCAGCGAGAGCACGTCGGCGTCGAGGGCGCGGAGGGCGTCGGCGAAGAGGCGGTGCTTCGCGGCGACCGCCGCGGGGTCGACCTCGCTCTCGCGGCGCGCGCTCACGTAGGGATCGTCGAACGCGTCGACGAAGTGCTCGAGGTTGAACGTGGCGATGCGGACCGTGTCGCCGGGGGGGTACGTGTAGTCCGGAAGCAGCGCCTGGGCCGCGCGGACGGCGTCGGTTTGGGAGTCTGGCGGAGCCGGGGGCGGAGCGGAGGCGCACCCGCCCCACAGGACGAGCCCCGCCAGAACGAGAGAGAGGAGGACAGAGGGCGGGCAGGCGCGCATGCGACAGAAGAGATATCGGAAGAGATGCCGTGTGAGCGCCGCCGAGGGCCCGACGTGAGTACGCAGCGGGCGTATCCGTGGGCCCAAAGCCTCGTTATCAGCCGTGTCTCGGGCCGGAGCGCGGCTAGAAGGTAACGCGGAGCGCGAGGCCCGCGCGGCTCGCGTCCGCCACCGGGCTGAGCTGCACGTTCGACGCATACGCACGCTCGTTGGAGCGTCGCACGGCGCGGCCCGCGTCGATGAGGCCTGCGACCCACGCCGTCGCGGCGATGCCGATGCCGACGAAGAGGGGGCCGAAGTTCGTCGTGTCCGAGCAGGCGGAGCGCTCGTCGGCGGGGGAGGGGACGCAGGTGGGGTCCGCGGTGCGGTCCGAGAGCAGGTAGCCCACGGCGGGGGCGGAAGCAGAGAGCAGGAGGAACGCGGTGCCTGCTCCCGGCTCGCCGGCGTAGACGTGGCCGGCGCCGGGGAGGAACGCGGACAAGAGGGTCCCCGTCACCGGGCTTTTGACCGAGGGCACGCGGGGGACGGCATCGGTCGCGGACTGCGTCATCTCATGCGAGGCGGAGGCGGCCGGCCCCTGCGCCGGAGGCGGGGCTGCGGGAGCGGGCGCTGTGCTCTCTTGGGTCGCTTCCTGGTGTTGCTGCACGACGGGGACGGAGGCTGTCGGAGTGGGCAGCGGGGCGGCGGACGGAGGGGGTGGGGCGACCGGAGGAGGGGCAGGGGCTGAAACCGGCGGGGGCTCCGGCCGCCGGTCCGTAGCCATGAGGTTCCGCTGGCGGAGGTAGCCGCGCTCGTCGCCGAGGCGCACCTCGCACCACGACGTCACGCACCCCAGCAGTTCCACGACCGCATCCTCCGGCACCGTCGTGACGACCTCGGCGTACGCCGAGGGGTCGGCGTAGAGGCGAGCGTCGTCGATCAGCTCGGCGTAGGACTGCGCCCACGCGCCGGGGGCTGCGAGAGCGCATAGAACGAACAGAGGGAAAAACGAGCGGCGCATGAGAGGGGGGAGCAGAATGGAAGCCGGAGATCGCGCTGGTGGTATCGGTGAGACGAGGTGAGTTCTGAAATCGTGCGGAGCGGCAGGGCGGCCCCGGTCCGTCGCGGCCAGGCCAGAAGAGGGGCAGAGAGGGCACGGGGGGATAAGCCGAAGGGGAACTGCGATTCGTGCCTGCGGTCGAACGTTCGCGGCTGGCTACCGAAACGAAGCGGCGCCCGTAACGTCGAGCGTAGAGACGGGGCCGCGTGTCTGTTGTATGTAAACGTGGCGAGGGCTCCCAGTATCGATGTGATAAATCAATTTGTGTCAAGATGAGACTAAGCGCTTGATGCAGGTGAGGAAGCCGCCGATCATTACGACGGACCCGCATCGAGAGGCCGACGCTTTCTTTTCATGACTACGGGTTGCTAGCCCCCTGTTACCTTCGTTTATCCCCCCTCATCGCACTAAGCATGCAGGAGTTGGAGGCGACGACCCCACAGCGAGCGGCCTCCGGGCCCCTCGCCGGTCGTCCTCCACGGTGCACCCCCAATACCGCTATAAATGAAAGAGTCTAGCTCTCTGAGATCGTCTGAACGGCTGCGGCCTCACTCCGCCAGCGCCCAGCGAGCCAAGCAGAACGGAGTCCCGCCGCACGAGCGGCCAGGGGCGCTGGAACAGGCCGTCCACCTCGGCGACGACGAGATCTCGCTGAAGGAATTGCTCGGGATGTTGCGGCGGGAGTGGCGCCTCATCGCCGCGGTGTTTCTGGCGGTCGTCCTGCTCGTGGCGGCGTACACGTTCACGCGGGAGCCGGTGTACGAGGCGTCGAGCGCGGTGCTGGTCGACACCAACAGCCGGCGCGCCGCGTGGGGCGCCACCGGGATCGAGGACCTGCTGTCGTTCAACGGCGGCAACCGCACGCTCTTCAACGAGGTCGAGATCCTGCGGCAGTCGGTGCCGCTGGCCGAGCGGGTGGGCGCCCGCTTCCTCGACGAGGCGCCCCCCGAGGCCCCGCTCCGCGAGCGAGAGGACGGGGCGGAGCCGACCGTGGAGGGGACCGCGCGCATGATCCTCTACGACCGCGTGCGCTTCGCGCCGGTCAACGAGCGGGCCGACCTCATCTCGATCACGGCGCACAGCACCTCCCGCGCCGAGGCGGCCTTCGTCGCCAACCTCTACGCCGAGGAGTACCGCCGCCGAGGGCAGGAGTCGAGCCGGGCGAGCGTCGTCAGCTCGCGCTCGTTCATCGAGGAGCAGGTCGAGAAGCGCCGGGCGGACCTCGATCAGGTCGAGGACCAGCTCCGCGAGTTCATGACGCGCGAGGGCGCCGTCGCGCTCGACTCGGAGGGGCAGAACGCCGTCGAGCAGATCGCCACGCTCGACGCCGCCATCGAGGAGGCGAAGGTGGAGATCGAGGTGGAGCGGAACGCGCTCCGCGCGCTCGAAGAGGAGGTCGAGCAGATCGAGCCGGGGCTGGCGCAGCGGATCGCCTCGGGCGCCGAGAACGAGATCCGCGTGCTGCAGGAGCGCATCGCCCAGCTGGAGCTCGAGGCCAGCGACTACTACGCGCGCGACCCCTCGCTCCGCGGCGACGAGGCGCGCAACGCCGAGCTCCTGGCGATCACCACGAGCATCGCCGAACTCCGGCGTCAGGTGGACGCCCTCTCGCAGCAGTACGTCCGCGAGGTGCTGGCGGTCGGCGGCATCAGCCCCGGCGAGGGCAGCTCCGCGCTCGGCTACGTCACGCAGCTCAAGCGGCAGATCGTCGAGAAACGGATCCGGCTCCAGGGGCTCGAAGCGAAGCTGGGCGTCCTGCAGGCGCAGATCGGGGACTACGAGTCCCGCCTCCGCGACATCCCGCGGCAGACGATCGAGCTCGCGCAGCTGCAGCGTCAGCGGCAGGCCACGGAGCAGACCTACCTCTTCCTCCTCGAGAAGCTCCAGGAGGCGCGGGTCGCCGAGGAGTCCGAGCTGGGCTACGTCGAGATCATCCGCTGGGCCGACGTCCCGCCCTTCCCGGTCCGACCCCGGCCCCTCCTGAACATGGCCGTCGGCATCCTGCTGGGCCTCATGCTCGGCGTCGGCGTGGCGCTCCTGCGGCGGACGCTGGACCACCGCGTCCGCACGCCGGACGACCTCCGCCAGCACGGCTTCAGCGTGCTCGGCGTGGTGCCCGACCTCGACGACCTCATCGAGAAGAACTTTGACGGGAAAGAGACGGTGCAGATCGACTCGCACGAGGTCCGCGCCACGCTCGCGGCCACGCTCCACCCGCTCTCGCCCGCGACCGAGGCCTACCGCCACATCCGCACGAGCATCCGCTTCAGCCTCCCCGATAAGGACGTCCGCGTGCTCAGCGTGACGAGCTCCGAGCCCGGCGAAGGGAAGTCGACGACGTCGGTGAACCTCGCCGTGTCGATGGCGCGGGCGGGCCACCGCACGCTCCTCGTCGACGCCGACCTCCGCAAGCCGACCGTGCACAAGCAGGTCGGCATCCCGCGTCACCTCGGCCTCTCGGACCTCATCTTCCGCACCGCCCCGATCGACTGGGAGGTGTTCCGCCGCCGGCTCCGCGTGACGTGGGACCACTTCGACGACGAGGTGGACAACCTCTACGTCGTCCCCGCCGGCAAGATGGTGCCGAGCCCGGCCGAGATGCTCGGCTCCCAGCGCATGCGCGAGATCAAAGAGGAGATGCTGGCGTCGTTCGACGTCGTCATCTTCGACACGCCCCCCGTGCTGGCCGTGACGGACGCCGTGCTCGTGGCGACCCTCTGCGACGCCGCGGTGCTCGTTAGCACGGCGAACAAGACCGATTGGACCACGCTGGAGCGCGCGCGCGGGCACCTCGAGGTGTCGGACACGCCCATCATCGGCGTCGTGCTCAACAAGTTCGAGCAGCGGGGCACGGGGTACGGCTACGGCTACGGGTATGGCTACGGCTACGGCTCCACCGAAGCCTTCGCCCTGGCGAGCGCGGAGGAGGACTGAAACCTCGACGCCCCGACGCATCTCGCTCACTGATCGCCCTGTTCCCACCGTGCACCGCCCTATCTACCCCACCACCATGCGTTCTAGCCTTCTCTTGCTCGGACTCCTGCTGACGGTCGTCGGCGCCGAGAGCCAGGCGCAGCTCGTCGACGCCTCGCCCCGCGTCGCGGTCTACCGCTACGCCGTGCCGGGGAGCCCCACGATGGACGTCCGCGTCTGGGGCGCCGTCCGGACCCCCGGCACCTACCAGGTCGAGCTCGACCAGGACCTCATCGGGGTGCTCACGATGGCCGGCGGCCCGGCCTTCGACCGCGAGCGCGAAGGCGAGGAGCGGGCGGTGACGGTCCGGCTCGCTCGCACCACGGACGGCGCGCGGAGCGTGATCTACGAGGCACCGCTCGAAGAGCTCTACGGGTCGGCATCCGGTTACCCGGCGCTGCAGACCGGCGACATCCTGAGCGTGGATGTGGAGTACCGGCAGCGGTTCGGCTGGCGCGACGCCGCCACCATCTTCAGCAGCGTCGGGACGGTGGCCGTGATCGTGCTCAACATCATCCGCCTGAGCGAGTGACCGGGCTCTGCCCCGACGCAGCCCGGTGCCGGATCGCGGAGATCGCGTGCCGATCGTGGGTAGACCCGATGAAGCGTCCCGTCCGGCCTGCTTTTGGCAGCCAGCAGTTTCGTAGCGGATCGAGCGTCGACCGATCGAGCGTATCGTCGCGCCGCCCCCGCTCTCGTAGCCTTCAACACCCTTTTTTGTGAACGAAGAGTTTCACCCCGCCGTTTCGAACGGTAACGAACGGGGGCATCTCGTAACGCGCAGCGCCCTTCCCCACGAAGCATCCCAGACGATAAGCCTTATGGAAACGAACGCATCCTCACCTCTTCACGCGCTCCGAGCGCGCATCGAAAGCCGCGACGTCGTCGTCGGCGTGCTCGGGCTGGGCTACGTCGGGCTCCCGCTCGCCGTTGAGGTCGCCGCGTGCGGGTACCGGACGATCGGGCTCGACGTGAGTCCGGCGGTGGTGGAGCGCGTCAACGGCGGCGAGAGCCACATCGGCGACGTCGACTCCGCCGACCTCGCCGAGCAGACGACGAGCGGCCGGCTCGAAGCGACGACGGACATGGGCCGCCTCGCCGAGTGCGACGCGATCTCGATCTGCGTACCGACGCCGCTCAACAAGATCAAGGACCCCGACCTCGCCTACGTCCTCAGCGCCACGACGGCCATTAAGGAGACACTCCGGCCGGGCCAGCTCGTCATCCTCGAGAGCACGACCTACCCCGGCACCACCGACGAGGTGATGCTCCCGCTTTTGGAAGAGTCCGGGCTGACAGCCGGGGAGGACTTCTTCCTCTGCTTCTCTCCCGAGCGCGTGGACCCCGGCAACGCCGTGTGGCACACGAAGAACACCCCGAAGGTGCTCGGCGGCGTCACGTCCGCGTGCGCCGAGGCCGGCGTCGCGCTCTACGAGACGATCTTCGACACGCTCGTCCCGGTCGAGAGCGCACGGGCGGCCGAGCTCGTAAAGGTCTACGAGAACACGTTCCGCATGATCAACATCGCCCTCGCGAATGAGCTCGCGCAGGCGTGCGACAAGCTCGACGTCAGCGTGTGGAACGTGATCGAGG
>CAYTJT010000205.1:0-6541 GCA_964438105.1 uncultured Rhodothermales bacterium
AGAGCAACATCCGCGAGCTCGAAGGCTCGCTCATCCGCCTCCTCGCGCACTCCACCCTGCACGGCCGCGACATCGACCTCGAGCTTGCCCGCGAGGTCCTCCGCGACCTGATCAAAGAGACCCGCGTCTCGCTCGGCGTCGAGCAGATCCAGCAGATCGTCTGCGACTACTTCTCGATCCCAGAGGACCTCGTCCGCGCCCGCACGCGTAAACGCGAAGTCGTGCAGGCCCGCCAGGTGGCGATGTATTTCTCGAAGCAGTTCACGAAGCACTCGCTCAAAACGATCGGCCTCCACTTCGGCGGGCGCGACCACTCGACCGTGATCCACGCGAACCAGAGCGTCGAGAACCAGATCGACACGGATGTCAAGTTCCGCGAGGTGATTGAGGAGATCCGCCGCAAGCTTGAGCTCCACACGAGGTGAGGGACGAACGACGAGGGGCGAGTGACGAACGGGTGCTCGCAGCAAGTCTCGTCGCTCGCACTTCGTCACTCGTCGTTTCCCCTTGCTCCCGCTGCCTCCGATCACGATACTTACGAGTCCCCCGACCCTTCCGAGCATCGCCATGAAATTCACCGTCTCCAGCGCCGACCTCCAGCGAGCGCTCACCGCCGTCAACGGGGCCGTCCCGAGCAAGAGCACGCTCCCGATCCTCGAGTGCGTCCTCTTCGAGAAAGAGGACGGCGGACCCAGCGGGTCCATCCGCCTCGCCGCGACGGACCTCGAAGTGTCGATCGTGCAGCGCCTCGACGTGCAGTTCGAGTCGAACGGCGCGCCCGCCGACGCGGCCGAGCGCATCGCGGTCCCGGCGAAGCGCCTGCTCGACACGCTCCGCGCGCTCCCGGACCTCCCGATCACCGTGACGTCGGATGCCGAGTTTCAGGTGGAGCTGACGACGGACCAGGGCCGCTACAAGATGGTGGGCTACGACGGGGCCGACTACCCCGCCCTCCCCTCGCTCGACGGCGAGCGCGAGATCGCGACCCCGGCGGGGCTCGTCAAGCGGGCCATCAGCAAGACCGGCTTCGCCGTGTCGAAGGACGCCCTCCGCCCGGCGATGATGGGCATCTACTTCCAGGTCCGCCCCGAGCACAGCCGCGTCGTCGCCACCGACGGGCACCGCCTCGTCAAGCTCGTGCTCGACGGGCTCACGGCCGAGGAGCCGCTCGACTTCGTGGTGCCGGAGAAGGCGTTGGGCCTCACGGCCAAAGTCGCCGGCGACGAGCCCTGCACGATCCGCGTCGGCGGTGGCTACGTCGGGTTCGACTTCGGCGACGCGAACGTGATGGGGCGGATGATCGACGAGCAGTACCCGAACTACGAGGCCGTCATCCCGGTCGAGAACGACAAGCGGCTCACGGTCAACCGCGACGCCCTCCTCGCGGCCGTCCGCCGCGTCGCGCTCTACTCGTCGACGATGACGCACCAGATCCGGCTGAAGATGGAGCCGAACCAGCTCTCGATCTCGGCCGAGGACATCGAGCGGGCGAGCGAGGCGAAGGAGCGCGTGCTCTGCGAGTACGAGGGGCCGGAGATGGAGATCGGGTTCAACTCGGTCTACCTCACCGAGGTCCTCTCGAACGTGGGGGGCGAGGACGTCGTGTTCGAGTTCTCCTCCCCGAACCGCGCGGGCGTCGTGACCCCCGCCGAGCAGGCCGACGGCGAGGACATGCTGATGCTCATCATGCCGGTGATGCTGAATACCTACGCCTAGCACGCTGGGTGTACGAAGTACGAAGCGGGGGCCGTAGCGCGTGCTACGGCCCCCGCTTTCGTGCACGAACGAGCCGTCTGCTAGAGGTCTGAAGGCTCCGTGGGTCCGATCTCGGCGAGGAGGCGGAGCGCGTCCGGAGCGCTCGGCCCCTCCCGCTCCACCACGATCTCGAAGGCCTCACGAGCGCCCTCCGTATCGTCTTCGTAGAGCCGGATCTTGCCGATGAGGAACCAGGCTTCGAGGCCGAGCGCGGAGTCGCGCCCCTCCAACTCGGCGGCTTCCTCGAGCAGGCGCGCGGCCTCGCTCAGCCCTTCCGCTTCGTAGCGCGGGAACAGCCCGAGCGTGGACGACTGCGCCGCACGCAGCGCATCGAGCGCGGCGGCGTAGCGACCGGCCGCGAGATCGGGCTGCCCGTCGGGGCCGCGGAGCCGGAGCCCGGCGAACTCGTTCTCGACCGCGCTGAGGTCGGCGAGGCGGACGTGGTCGGGCTGGCCCGCGCGGCTGGCGAAGTAGAGCCCGCCGTAGAGCAGCATGACGATGAACGTTGCGGCGAAGGCGAGACGGGGCAGCGAGAACCGCTGCACGAGGGAGAGGTGGTCGGTTACAGACGTGCGCCACCCTTTCGAGCGGTCGCGCCGGGGCGGAGGCGCGGGGGCGGGTTCCGCCGCCGGGGCTGCGGGTTCCGGGGCTGACTCGGCCGGGCGAGCCGTACCGAGGGTGCGCTCGGTGAGGCGCTCGAACTGCGCGCGCGGCGACTCCGCGTTCGCGGTAAGCGTCTTCAGCCGCTCCTGCATCATGCTGTATTGCCGCTCCACCTCAGGGTGCTCCTCGAACGACGCCTCGATCCGGCGGCCGAGCGCGTCGAGGGCGGGCGGGAGCGGCTGCTGCCCCATGTGCTGCGCGGCGATGAACTGCGCGATGGCTTCGGCGTCGGGCACCTCCGCCTCGAGACGTCCCGCCTCCTCCAAGAGGGCCCGCAACCGGCGGCCCTCGACGAGCAGAGAGGTCGCCTCGGGGTGCTCGGCGAGGTGGGCGTCTACCTCGTCGCGTTCCGACTCGGGCAACTCGTCGTAGTTGAGAAGGCGTGATTCGATGTCGTCCATGAGAACGGCGGGGCTGGGAGCCTCCGATTAAAGAGCGATACCGGCGAAGCGCCCGATAATCGCGGGGTGCGGTCTGGAAAGTGTCATCGTGGTAGACGCGGAGCTCCCGTTCGTATAACCCGGGTACTGTGTGATGATCGTGTGATCCGGGTGCGTCATACGATCTCGCGGAAGAGAGCTACCAACTCGGGGTCTCGGCGCATCCGCACCACCGCTTTGTTGACGTAGGAGCGCACGGAAGCGGCCGGGCGCCCCGTCGCCTCGACGATGTAGTCGTAGGGCTGGCTCTCCAGGAACCGCAACCGGGCCACCGTCCGCAGCGAGGGCGGGAGGCGCTCGATGGCGTGCTCGACGGCGCGCCGGGCGGCCAGCCGGTCGTGCTCGAAGTGGTCCGGGTGCGGGGGGGCGGCGGTGCGCGCCTCGTCGAGGGGGGCTTGGTCGCGGTAGCGGCGGAGGAAGTTGATGAACGCGTTCTTGCAGATCACGCTCACCCAGCTCGCGAACCGCTCGGGCTGCTTCACCTTCTCCAGGTTGGTGCGCGCCCGCGTGAAGGCCTTCCCCACGAGGATGTCGAGGTGGGTCGAGCTGTAGGCGCTGTCGCGGAGGAACTTCGCAATGAAGTAGCGCCGCGTGTAGCAGTAGGTCCACAGCTCGACGAGCTCGAGGTCCTCCGGGTCGCCCGACTCGTGCCACCGCAGGAACGCGGCGTTCGCCGCGTCGAAGTCGTCGACGTGGAACGGGAGGTAGGCCGCCACCTCATCCAGCGAGCGCATGGTGGCCTTGAGCGTCATGGGGGCGGCCGGTGGGGAACGGAGGGGGCGGGGGCAAAGGGGCCAGAGCGAACGCGCTCGCAAAGATACGAAGCGGAGGCGAAGGCGGAACCGAGCCCCGGGGGCCTCGTTGGTGCCACGGCACATCACTGGGCGGCGGCAGGGCGTCGGCTTCTTTCTAAATTTGCTTTTTTGCGCGGGCGAGGGGGCCTACCTTGCCCTGCTCCCGCCGCGCCGTCGTGCGCGGACTTCCGTTTTCACGCTCTCAGTTATGGACCACAACAGCTTCAAGACCGTCCCCGCCAAGGTCAACGACATCGACCAGCAGTGGCACGTCGTCGACGCCGAGAACCAGGTCGTCGGGCGGCTGGCCGCGCGCGTGGCCGCGATCCTGCGCGGCAAGCACAAGCCCTCCTACACCCCGCACCTCGACACGGGCGACTTCGTCGTCGTCGTGAACGCGGAGAAGGCGCGCTTCACGGGCAAGAAGGAGACGGACAAGGAGTACTTCAGCCACAGCGGGTACCCCGGCGGCGTCTCCACGGCGAGCCCGCGCGAGATGCGCGCGAAGAAGCCGACGTTCCTCATCGAGAACGCCGTCAAGGGCATGCTCCCACACAACCGGCTCGGCCGGGCGATGGCGAAGAAGCTCAAGGTCTACGCCGGCCCCGAGCACCCGCACGAAGCGCAGGAGCCCCAGCCGCTCGAACTCTAAAGTTCGAGGTTATGGGTTTGGGGTTATAGGTCAGAAAACCTCGAACCACAAACCTCCAACCTCCAACCTCCCCATCATGGCATTGACTCAGTACCAGGCTATCGGCCGGCGTAAGACCGCCGTCGCGCGCGTCTACCTCCGCCCCGGCAGCGGCAACATCGTCATCAACAAGAAGCCGCTCGCGGACTACCTCCCGACCGAGGCCCGGCAGCGCGCCCTCCGCGCGCCGCTCACCGTGACCGACACGGCCGGCCAGTTCGACGTCCTCGTCAACGCGAAGGGCGGCGGCCTCACCGGCCAGGCCGAGGCTACCCAACTCGGCATCGCCCGCGCGCTCCTCGAGTACAACGAGGAGCTCCGCAAGCCGCTCCGCGACGCCGGCCTCCTCACGCGCGACCCGCGCATGGTCGAGCGCAAGAAGTACGGGCAGCCCAAGGCGCGCAAACGCTTCCAGTTCTCGAAGCGCTAAGCCGCTTCTGCGGACGCCTCTCGCTTTTCTATCACACACACTGCCCGATGCGGCGGCGGGTGCTCCCGGGGCTCAGCCCCAGGGGTCGCCGTCCGCAGACGACGGCGGTGGCGGACTAAACCCAACCATACCACATGGCACAAGCGTCAATCGAAGACATGCTGCGCGCGGGGTCCCACTTCGGGCACCTCACCAGCCGTTGGAATCCGAAGATGGCCCCGTACATCTTCATGGAGCGCAACGGCATCCACATCATCGACCTCAAGCAGTCGAAGGCCCTCCTCGACGAGGCCACCGCCGCCGCCGGGCGCATCGCCGGGCGCGGCCGGAAGATCCTCTTCGTCGGCACGAAGAAGCAGGCGCAGGAGATCGTCAAGACCGAGGCCGAGCGCGCCGGGATGCCCTACGTCACCGAGCGTTGGCTCGGCGGCATGCTCACCAACTTCCAGACCATCCGCCGCTCGATCCGCCGGATGGAGCAGCTCGCCCGCGAGGAGCAGGACGGCACGTTCTCCCAGCTCAAGAAGAAGGAGCGGCTGACGCGGTCCCGCGAGCGCGAGAAGCTCGAGAAGACGCTCGGCGGCATCGCCGACATGGGCCGCCTCCCGAACGCCCTCTTCGTCGTCGACACCAACCGCGAGCACATTGCGGTTCAGGAAGCGCGCAAGCTCGACATCCCCGTCTTCGCCCTCCTCGACACCAACTGCGACCCCGACCTCGTCGACTACGGCATCCCGGCCAACGACGACGCGATGAAGTCGATCCAGGTCGTCACCCGCGCCGTGGCCGACGCGATCGCCGAGGGCGTGCGCGCCGGCGAGATGGAGCGCGAGGCGCAGAAGGCCGAGCAGGAGAAGCGCCAGCAGGAGGCGCAGGCCGCCAAGCAGGCCGAGGCCGAGGCCGAGGCCGAAAAGGCGAAGGCCGAAGAGGTCACGACGATGGCCGACGCCGAGGCCGAAGCCAAGAACGAGGGCTAACCCCCTCGCAGCCTCCAGCACGTCGCGGCGCAGCGTGGCCCCGGGAGCCCCTCGGACCGGCTGCGCCGCCGTTTGGTGCCCGCCCCAACGCGATACCTCGTACAGACGCAGCATGCTGCGTCTCTACCTTTGAATCCCAACACCCGCACCCATGAGCACGATTTCCGCCAAAGACGTCAAGCGCCTCCGCGACACCACCGGCGTCGGGATGATGGACTGCAAGAAAGCCCTGCAAGAAGCCAACGGTGACTTCGACGCCGCCATCGAACTCCTCCGCAAGAAGGGCCAGAAGGTGGCCGACAAGCGCGCCGAGCGCGAGGCCTCCGAGGGCGTCATCACCGTCGCCACGACGGACGACAACGCGGTCGGCGTGATCGCCGAGGTGAACTCCGAGACCGACTTCGTCGCCCGCAACGAGGACTTCACGGACTACGCCGACAAGATCACGGGCATCATCCTCCGCGAGCGCCCCGCCGACCTCGACGCGCTCCACGCGCTCGACTTCGAGGGCGGCCGCACCGTCGGGCAGTCCGTGGTCGACATGACGGGCAAGATCGGCGAGAAGATCGAGGTCAGCCGCTTCGAGATCGTCGAGGCCGCCGCCGGCAACCAGCTCGTGACCTACATCCACCCCGGCGCCAAGCTCGGCGTGCTCGTCGAGATGTCGGGTGAGGGCGACGCCGAGGAGGCGGGCCGCGACGTGGCGATGCAGGTCGCCGCGATGAACCCCGTCGCCGCGACGCGCGACGACGTGCCCGAGGACATGAAGCAGAAGGAGCTCGAGATCGGCC
>CAYTJT010000206.1:0-6461 GCA_964438105.1 uncultured Rhodothermales bacterium
GTCGCCATGTAGCTCGTCCGCATGAGGGCCTGCCCCTTCGGCACGGCGGGCGGGACGACGGCGTTGACGAAGACGCCCTCCTCCAGGAGGTCCTTCCAGAACTGGAAGCACGTCATCATGTCGCCGACGACGACGGGGATGATCGGCGTCTGGCTCGTCCACACGTTGAAGCCGAGGGCGCGGAAGCCCGCGCGCATGTAGTTCGAGATCTCGTCGAGGCGGGCCAGCCGCTCCGGCTCCTCGATGAGGATGTCGAGGCAGGCGAGGACCGTCGCCACGTTCGCCGGCGGCATCGACGCGCTGAAGATGTGCGTGCTCGCGGAGTGGCGGATGTACTCGGTGACGGCCTGGGAGCCGACGACGAACCCGCCGAGCGAGGCGAAGCTCTTCGAGAACGTGCCCGTCACGAGGTCCACCTCGTCGATGAGCCCGAACGCGCTCGCCGAGCCGCGCCCGCCCTCGCCGACGACCCCGATCGCGTGGGCGTCGTCGAGCATGAGCGCCGCGCCGAACTCGTTGGCGAGGTCGACGAGCTCGGGGACTTTGGCGAGCGTGCCGTTCATCGAGAACACGCCGTCGGTGACGATGATCTTGCCCGCGTCGGGGCGCTCGGCGTGGTGCTTCTCCAGCAAGCGCCGGAGGTGGCGCATGTGGTCGTGCCGGTAGCGGACGGTCTCGGCGAGGCTCGCCTGCGTGCCGGCGACGATGCAGGCGTGGTTGTCCTTGTCGGAGAAGATGAGGTCGCCCTTCGAGGCGAGGCTCTGGATGACGCCCTGGTTCGTCATGTAGCCCGTCGAGAAGAGCACGCAGCCCTCCTTCCCCATGAACTCGGCGAGGCGGTGTTCGAGCTCGATGTGGAGGTCGAGCGTGCCGTTGAGGAAGCGGCTGCCGGTGCAGCCCGTGCCGTAGTCCTCGATCGCTCGCTGGGCGGCCTCGACGACGCGGGGGTGGTTCGTCAGGCCGAGGTAGTTGTTCGACCCGGCCATGATGACCTCGTGCCCGCGGATCACGGCGCGCGTGCCTTCGGCGACCTCGATGGGGCGGAAGTAGGGGTAGAGGTCGGCGGCCTTGACCTGGGCGTAGTCGTTCTCCGGGTCGAAGAACTTGCGCGTCTTGTCGAAGATCGTGCGCCCGGCGCGCTCAGCGACGCGTTCGGCGGCGGTCGAGGCGTCCACGTCCGTCTCCGGTCGCTGGGGGCCTCCCGTGAAATCAGGCAACGTCATAGGCGCTCTCGGGTCGCTGGGGCTACGGGCCGTACGATCTAGCGAAGCTACGGCGCGGCGGCGGGGCCCCTCGGCAAAATATGGTGAAACGCTGTAAACCTGCCAGCTACGCCGAGAAACCGCGCTCCGCCGGCGGCGGCTACGACGCGAGGGCGAAGGTGCGGCGCGGACAGGCTGCCTCAACGTGGTCGGCGGCGCGCTCGTTCCCCGTCGGCCCGCCGGCAGAGAGGGGGGGCAGGGCCCGCAGGAAGCGCTCGACGGCGGGCGCGGTGAGCGGGCCGAACGCGGCGGCGCCGGCGCCGCCGCGGTGCAGGCTGAGCGCGTTGAGGGCCTGCTCGAAAAAGCCCCGGTTGGGCACGGCGAGCACGGGCTTGCCCAAGTGGCGGGCCTCGGAGAGCAACGTGAAGCCCGCCGTGCAGACGACGGCGCGCGCGCTCGCGAGGTCGTCCACGAAACGGGGGCCGGCCGGGCGGAACGTGAGGTTGGGATACGCCTCGTGCGTGTCCGGCGGGCGGACGTTGTACACCGCGAACGGCGCATCGACGCGGCGCAACGTGTCGAGGAGCGACTCCGACCCGGCGGGGTGGTTGACGTAGACGAGCACGTGCTCGCCCCGCCGGGGCCGCGCGGCGAGCACCTCGGAGCGGACGATCGGCGGGACGAGGGCGGCGTCGCGACCTGGCCGTAACGGCGGGAAGAAGAACGACGGTACGATCACGCGCCGGAACAGCCGACGCGGCGTCATGATGCCGACCCCGAGCCGGGTGAGCGCGGCGCTCGCGGCGAAGCGCGGCGGCACCTCGCACCGCGCCTCGGTCAAGATCTGCTGCCGGCTGAGCGCGACGGCGGGGAGCCCGAGGCGTTCGGCGGCGCGCGGCGCGAACGGCTCGAAGTCGGACACGACGAGGTCGGGGGCGAGGGCGCGGATCCGCTCGGCGAGGTCTTCGACGATGTCGAGCGTGCGGACGGCGATCGGGAGGTTGTGCCGGGCCGAGGCGAGGAGGCGGACGCGGTTGCGGCGGACGAGCTCGCGCGGGGCGGGCACGTCGAGCACGGGTTCGGATTCGGCGCGGAGCCGGTCCGCCGCCGGTCCGCCGCAGCAGAACGAGACCTCGTGTCCACGGGCACGGAGGGCGTGGGTAACGGCACGAGCGCGGGAGGTGTGGCCGTGCCCCTGCCCGTTGAGCGCGTAGAGGATGCGAGCCACGGTGAGCGGAGAGAAGGGAGAGAGGCGCTGGTTCTATGCCCGAAAGCCCGCGCGGCTCCCGCGGGGCCGTGACTCCGCTGGGACTCATCCCTGCGTTTCGAGGCGCACCTCCGGGAACCGAAAGCGACGAGTGAAACGACTGCCTTGACTTTACGACGTTAACGCCGTACCGTGGAGAAACTCTTTACCTCTCCTCCGTTCCTTCATCCTACCCCGGAGGTCATCATGGCACGCTTCTCACTCCTCTTCACGTTGGTACTTCTTACAATAGCGTCTGACGCTCGCGCGCAGGAGTCGCGGGTGTTCACCCAAGAGATCACGGTGTATTCTGAAGCGACCTCCGCATACATCACCATCTATAGCGGCGACGGAAACGAATTGCATTCCCAGCAGTTGTGCGATCTCTCGGATCCAAAGGCAGGGTGCACAGCGTGGAGTTGGATCGGCGACCTCGACGGCGACCCCGACGACCCCAATAGCGACAGCAACTGCAGAGATTGCAATTGGGGGGTGGACTGGGATGACGCCTCGACGGACGTCCTCTACTTCGTGTTTGGTGCCGGCGCGCCGCCCTCCTCGGTCCTCGCTTACTACGCCTACTCAGGTACCAGGGCGAGGCTCCAGAGCACCTTCTGGATCCCCTCGAACTCCAGCAGCCTCGGGTCCCCGGACGTCAATTTCTACGTCGATGCGCAAAGCAACGTGACCGCGTCGACGTCGGGTCCGAGTCAGAACTTCGAGTCCGTGTTCCCAGGGGACTACGTGATGCCCTATGACGCCGATGCGTTCTGCGCCGTCCACTCGACAGGAGGCTGCAACGACTTCAGCAAGGTAGAATTCTTCCTCGCCCGTGTGAACTACGCGCCGGGCGCTATCGACCCGGTGACGCTCAACCCGTTCCCCGCGGACATGCGGGAGTTTACGTTCGCCTCGGAGGGTGACGCCCGCGTCTACGACGTGTGGTCACCGACGTGGGACGTGCCGAACCTGGAGCTCTTCTTCCCGGACGGGAAGGACTTCATCGTTGAGGGCAACCTTGACGCTGAAGGCGTGACGCTCGAAGCGGTGGACTCGAACGACGGGTGGGGCGGGCTCCGCATCGAGAGCGGCGGTGCGGCCGAGCTCCGGGACGGCTCCGTCGTGCGTGACGTGAAGAGCTTCGGCGGCGCGGCCGTCACCGCCTTCGGCGACTTCACCCTCGACGACTCCGACATCATCGGGAGCACGCTCGGGGCGGGGGCCGACGGGATCTACGCCGCGGGCGCCGGCACGTTCGTCCACGTGAGGAACGGGAGCGAGGTCTCCGGCCACGAGGGCGACGGGATCTACACGTACAAGGCCGACGTGCTCGTGGAGAACAGCACGATCGCGGGCAACTCCAGTGACGGGGTGAGCGCCTACAAAGGTGACGTCTTCCTCTACCGGAGCGAGGTCGAAGACAACGCCGACTACGGCGCGAACGCCGTTTTCGTCGGTGGCGTCGGCTTCGGCTGGCCCGCCTACTCCACGCCCTCGCAGAACAACACACTCGACGACAACGCCGTCGGCACGCTCCGGGCCACGGCCAACTCCGACCTCGCGGCGGGGACTCTGAGCGGGCCGAACGGCCAGAACAACTTCCTCCGCAGCGGGAGCGAGCTCCACGCCTACGCCCGGGCCTCCTCCGACGTGCGCGCGCAGTGCAACTACTGGGGGAGCGCCTCGGGCCCCGACCTCTCGTTCGTCGATACCGATGCGTCGAGCACCTACACCTACGATCCGTTCCTGAGCGCGCCCGGCGGCACCTGCGGCACCAGCCAGAGCCGAACGGGCGTCACCTCGAAGGACACCTACCAGGGTTCTTCGGCACGCGGCGGCCCCGAGGCGATCCCGGAGCTGGTGTGGGAGGCGCTGCAAGCGGCCGACGCGGGCGAGACGGAGGTCGCCTTCGGCCTCCTCGTGAGCGCCGTGCAGACGGCGGCGACGCCGGAGGCGAAGACACGCGCGTACGCAGCCATCACACGCCTCGCGCGGCGCGGGGCCTCGCCGGGGCTGGCAGGGTTCCTCCACGGGCAGAGCAACAGGCCGAGCGAGCGGTCGTGGGCGCTCGCGGCACTCGCCGAGGTCCACAGCGCGGCGGGTAACGTCGACGCTGCGCACGAGGCGGCGACGGCGCTGACCGCGGAGTACGCCGGGACGGACCACGCGCTCTTCGGGTGGGCGGCGCTCTTCGGGCTGGCCGTGGAGGCGGGTGACGTGGCCGGGGCCGAGGTGGCATTAGCGGCGGCCGAGGCCGGGTGGCCGGAGGCCGAGGCGACGGCGATGCTGCGGCGCGAGCACACGCTGCGGCTAGGCGAGGGAGGCGGCGCGGTGCGGGGCACGGTGGCCGGGACCTCCGGCGGTGCATCCGGCGCGGGCGCGGAGGCACGCGGCGCGGCAACAGCGGCGGCTGAGTTCGCGCTGTATCCGGCGTATCCGAATCCGTCGAGCGGGGCGGTGACGGTGCCGCTCGTGCTGTCGGAGGCGGCCGAGGTCTCGGTGTCGATGTTCGACGTGCTCGGCCGTGAAGTGGCCGCGCTCGCCGACGGGCGTATGGAGGCAGGCCGCCGCGAACTCACGATGAAGGCAAGCGCATTGCCAGCGGGCCTCTACGTCGTACGCGTCACAGTGCGGAGCGATAGGGGCGCAATGCAGGTGTTCACGCAGCGGGTGAGCGTCGTCCGGTGAGCGGGTGGTAGTGCTCGTGGGGCCGTCGGCGGACGTGCCGACGGCCCTGTTTCCTGCCCTCCCGCTGGCCTCCGCTCCCATGATGACTCCATCTCGCCACCTATTCTTTGCTGTGCTGCTCGCCGTGGCCGTAGCGCTGGCTGCTCCGACACCGTGCGCGCAATCCGAAGCGGACTCACTAGTCTGGGAGCTCGTCGGGCAGCCCTTTCGGACAGACGGTCTCTTCGCCACCGGGGTCGATGATGATCTTCTGCCCGCCGTGTATGTCAATGGCTTCGACGGCCTCTTCGTGACCCACCCCGGCGAGGAGGACTGGACGCTCGTCGCCCTGCGCAACGAGGGCGGCTTTCGCGCCGACGACGACGTCATGCTCACGCGTGCGGGCACGCTCCTCGCCAACAGCTTCAACCGCATCCAGCGCTCCACCGACGGCGGCCAGACGTGGGCTACCGTCAGCGACGGCGAGGTCGCCCCCGTCTACACCCCGGCCGGCGCGCTGATCACCGGCTTCGGCGCCCACCCCTCAGACACCATCCTCCGGAGCGAAGACGACGGGCAGACGTGGGAGCAGATCGACATGGGACCCACGCTCGACGGCCGCATCGTCCCGCTCACCTTCGCCACGCTCCCCGCCTCCGACGACCTCCCCGGCGGGCGGATCGTCGCAGGCGGGAACGACGGCCTCGTCTACTCCGACGACGATGGGTTCTCGTGGCAGCCGACGAACATCTTCGCCGCCTTCCGCTACCGCATCAATTCGATCGTCCGCGCGCCGTGGGGTGGCGTGCCGGGGGACCCCGGCCGAGGGACGCTCTACGCGGCGGTGAACGACTTCGCCGTGGGCGACATCGGCGGGGTGTGGGAGAGCGCCGACGGGGCGGTGTGGGAGCAGGTCGGGCGGATCCCGTCGCCGCCCGACGACGGCGGCGCGCAGATCGTGGCCGTGGGGGACTCGGCGCTCTTCGCGATCAACCCCGGGCAGACGGGGGACATCCAGGTGTATGGCTCGGGGGATCGGGGGCGGACGTGGGTGGGGACGGGGCAAATCGACGCTGAAGAGGCCGTCGGGAACCCGGTAAGGCTACGAGCGCTCATCGTGGGTCCGGGGGGTCGGTTGTGGCTCGGTGTGGACCGGGTGCATGGGCCGGGGGTGACGGGCGGGGTGTTCCGCACGGTGGAGCCGGTGTTCCCGGTGTTCCCGGTGAGCGCGGAGGGCGGGCCGGAGGAGCCGGGAAAGCGAACCGCTGAGCTCGGCGCGGCGTATCCGAACCCGTCGAGCGGGGCGGTGACGGTGCCGCTCGTGCTGTCGGAGGCGGCCGAGGTCT
>CAYTJT010000207.1:0-6443 GCA_964438105.1 uncultured Rhodothermales bacterium
CGCGCGCCGCGTAGACGACGCCCATCCCGCCGCGGCCCACGACCTCCTCGACGACATAGGGGCCGATGCGGTGCTCGGCGCGCGCCTCGGGCCGTGCCGCCAGCATCTCGGGCACGTCGAGCATGGGGCGCTCCAGAAACCGCTCGGCGTCGGCCGCGGCGTCGGCCGCCAGCAGGGCCTCCACGTCCCGGCGGACGCCGTCGCTGCGGCACGTGGCGTCCAGGAACGAAGCCCGCGCCTCCGGCGGACGCCGGAGCGCGGCGCGGGCGATCTCGATGACCTGCGCGTCGTCCATCGGGTTACCTCGTGGTGGTTTGCCGCGGGCTACGCCGGCGCGTCGGGCGACAGCGCCCGCTTCAGCCACGCGCGGGCGAGCCGCCAGTCCTCCGAGACGGTCGCGTGCGAGATGCCGAGCGCCTCGGCCGTCTCCCGGATCGTGAGCCCGGCGAAGAAGCGGGCCTCCACGACCCGCACGAGGCGCTCGTCGGTCGCCTCCAGTCGCTGAAGCGCGTGGTCGATCGCCAGCACGGTCTCGATCGGCATCGTGCGCGGCTTCTCGTCGGCGCCCAGGCTGCTCAGCGTGACGTGCTCCCCCTTGCGTTTCTGCGCCGACTTGGCCCGCGCGTGGTCGATGAGGACCCGGCGCATGGCCCGTGCGGCCGCGCCGAAGAAATGAGCGCGGTTGGCCCAGTTCATCTCCCGGTGATCCACGAGGCGGAGGTAGGCCTCGTGTGCCAGTTCGGTCGGAGCCAGCGTGTGGTCGGCGCGCTCGTCGCGGAGCTGCGCCCGCGCCAGCACCCGCAGCTCATTGTAAACGCGGGCCAGCAGGTCATCGAAGCCGGAGCGGTCGCCCGTTTCCAACTGGTGCAGGATGCGCGTGACGTCTCCGGTCGAAGCCATGGGGGCGGAGGGCATCGTCGGGTGGTGGGATTGCCTTAACAAGAACTTGCTAGACAGCTACTTGGGACTTACCAGCCAAGCTACGCCATGAGAGAGGGGAGGAGAACGCGAGTGTTCCACTTCGCGACGATGGATAGCCAAACGACGACGGCTCCCCGCTGAGCAGCCGCTCCCCATGACTTTCTCCACTTCCTCCCCGGCGCGGCACTCCGAGCGCGACGAGCCCCGCGAACACTAACCACGCATTTTAGCCTAGGGCACCATCGTTGGGCCGGCACCGGGCCGGGCGCGAACGGACGCGCCCGGCCCGCACTGTTGGCACTCGGCCGGCTCTTGGCCGTGGGCGGAGAGCGCTCGAAGAAACGGCGACGGGCGTGGGAGAGGCGGCGGAAGCGTGGGCCGGTCGCCTTCGCTGAAACTTCGCGGCCCGCTACCTGGGACTCCGCAGGCGAGCTACGCCATGAGAGAGTGGGCGGGGGCACGAAGGTTCGGTCCCTCAGCAGAGGATCATCCAACGATGACCTCGCGAGCCTCGCCGCCCCGCATCCGCCGCGCTTCGAGCCCGGGCGGCCCCTCACGAACTCGACGAAACAGACCTATGAATCGCCTCCTCTGCACGCTGTTCGTTTTCGGCCTCTGGATGGGCGGACCGATGCGCTCGGCCCACGCGCAGACGCTCACCGGCTCCATCGTCACGGAGCAGAGCACGCTGGCCTACACCGGCCGGCACGCCGTGCACGACTGGACGGGCACGAGCCGCGTCGTCACCGGCACCGTCACCGTGGACCTCGCCGACCCGGCGCAGAGCACCGTCGTGGTGACCGTCCCCGTCGAGAGCTTCGACAGCGGCAACGGCCGGCGCGACCGCAAGATGCGCGACCTCGTCGAGGCCGACCGCTTCCCGGAGGTGCGCTTCACGTCCGACTCCGTCACCGTCGAGGCCTGGAGAGCGACGGCCGACGGCTACCAGGGCACGTGGCGCATCCGGGGTACGCTCGCCTTCCACGGGCAGACGCACCCCGTCGAGATCCCGGCCACGGTGCGCATCACCGACGGGCAGCTCGAAGCCGTCTGCGCCTTCCGCGTCTCGCTGGACCAGTTCGAGGTGCACCGCCCGCGGCTGCTGTTCGCCCCTATCGCCGACGACCTCGCGCTCGAGGGCACGCTCTACGTCTCGCTCGCGCCGACGACGGCTTCGCGCTGAACTCCTTTCTCATCGACCCTCAACCTTCTCAACCCGAGCCTACCATGACCCATTCCGCACACCCTTCCCGCTCCGCTCTGCGCGCCTCCGCGCATCTTGCGGTCCTGTCCGCGCTCCTCGTCTTCCCCCTGCTGGCCGGCTGCGACAGCTATGGCTACGGCGACGGGGACGACGGCGATCCGCCCCCGCCGGAGCAACCCATCGCCACGGTGGTCGCCGGGGCGGGCGACATCACCGCCACGGTGGACGAGTTCCGCGCGCTCCTCGGCGAGCCGAACAACGGCGCCACGCCCGGCCAGCAGCCCGACGGTCGCCGCGAGATCAACTGGGACGGCGCGCCGCCGCCGCTCACCAACACGGACGATTTCCCCGGCGACGTCTTCAACACGGCCTCGCCGCGCGGCGCGGAGTTCACCACGCCGGGCGCCGGCTTCCGCGTGAGCGACAACGACTTCTCCGACGTCAATGCCACCTACGGAGACGAGTTCAACACCTTCAGCCCGGACAAGACGTTCATGGCCGTCGGCAGCAACGAGATCGACGCGCGCTTCTTCGTGGCCGGCTCGGACACCTCCGCGCTCGTGCGGGGCTTCGGCGTCGTCTTCTCCGACGTGGACGAGCTCGGCGCGGCCACGCTGGCCTTCTACGACGCCGACGACGCGCTGCTGGGCACCTACGAGGCGCCCGCCCGCGCCGACGCGGCGGGGCTGTCCTTCCTCGGCGTGGCCTACGACGCGCGCGTCGTGTACCGCGTGCGCATCACCGCCGGTGAGGCCGCCCTCGGCGCCGACGTCTACGACGTGAGCGACGGCGGCACGCACGACCTCGTCGTCGTGGACGACTTCCTCTACGACGAGCCGCAGACCGACTGACGCCGCCGTGCCGGTCCGGCCGGGGGGCAGGCCTGCTCCTCGGCCGGGCAGCGACGGCCAACGAAACGGCGACGACAGCGGTGACGCTCCGGCCTCGAGGCCTGCGCGCGTGAGGACCCCGCGACTGTCGCTCGGTGCCATCAGGGCCAGGACCCTTCGTCTTCGGCGCTTCTCGGCACCGCTCCATTCCTCACCCCCGATCCAGCATTCCGCGGGTCGGACCATCACACCACCTACACCAAACCAACACGAAGGTATCACCATGAAAGCAATTACCACGTGCGTATTCGCACTTATGCTCTCGGCCGGCATGGCCCAGGCGCAGAGCAACGACGCCACGGCCGAGCAGGCCGGCGAGAACAACAACGCCACGGTCGAGCAAGTCGGCCAGGACCAGGTGGCCGACGTCTTCCAGGGCAAGGCGGACGAGCTGGGACTCGCTCCGGGCACGTCCCTCGGGAACGAGGTCTTCATCCTGCAGACGGGGCAGGCCAACGAGGCCCTCGTCGGGCAGGGCCTCCAAGGCGGCACGGCCGAGTACAGTGCGGCCACCGTCGAGCAGGACGGCGCGGCCAACAATGCCGGCATCGGGCAGGGCCTCCAAGGCGGCACGGCCGAATACAGCGCGGCCGACATCTACCAGGAGGGCGAGGCCAACGAAGCCTTCGTCCTTCAGGGCGAAGACGGCGGCACGGCTGAGTATGCCACCGCCGACATCGAGCAGTACGGCGAGGTGAACTCCGCCGTCGTCGACCAGGGCACCGACGACGGCACGGCCTATGAGGTCGCGGCGGCCATCGAGCAGTACGGCGAACTGAACGTCGCCACCATTGAGCAGGGCGTCGACGGCGGCACGGCCGAGTACAGCGCGGCGACCGTCTATCAGGACGGCGAGGAGAACGAAGCCGGCATCGAGCAGGGCACCGACGACGGCACGTCCGAGTACAACAAGGCCGACGTCTATCAGGACGGCGAAGCGAACGAAGCCTTCGTCGATCAAGGCGATAACAGCGGCACGGCCGAGTACAACGAGGCCTTCGTCGAGCAGTATGGCGCGGCCAACGAAGCCGACATCGACCAGGGCGACGACGGTGGCACGGCCGAGTACAGCACGGTGACCGTCGAGCAGTACGGCGAAGCGAACGACGTCAACATCGATCAGGGCGATGAAGACGGCACCGCCGCGTACAGCACAGCCGACGTTTATCAGGACGGCGAGGCGAACGTCGCCGGCATCCTCCAGGGCGACGATGATGGTACGGCCTATGAGGTCACGGCCGACATCGAGCAGTACGGCGAGGCGAACATCGCCACCATCGAGCAGGGCGTCGACGGCGGCACGTCCGAGAACAACGACGCCACCGTCTGGCAGGACGGCTACGCCAACGACGCGCTCATCCGCCAGGGCGTCGACGGCCTGTCTATGGAGAACGGCCTCGCCGAGATCATGCAGGAGGGCGACGAGAACCTCGCCAAGATCCTCCAGCAGGGCGAGGGCCACTCGGCCCTGATCGACCAGTACGGCACGGGCCACTCGGCCCTCGTGGACCAGGCGGGCCTCACCAACACGGCCACCGTCACGCAGTCCAACTGACGGCGCACGCGCGCGGGGAAGTGAGTGTGGGGGCGGCCAGCGAGCCGCTCCCGCTCACTCCTCCGAGTTGAGCCCCACGACGACCCTACGGAGAACGAGACGATGAAAAGACTACCGAGCACTCCCCTGTTCCTCCTCCTGCTGCTGATGAGCGTGCTGCCCGTCGGCCCGGCCGCCTGGGCGCAGGACGCCGCCGGCGGCGAGGTGTACCTGGACCAGGCCGCGCCGCTGCCCGCGCAGGAAACCATCACCGCCGGCGAGGCCATCGAACGGATACAGGACCGGCTCCGACCGCACGACGCGAACGCGCTGGAAGCCCACCTGCTCGGCGGCTTTCAGCGAGGCGGGAGCTTCGGCCTCGTCACGCAGCGGGGGACCGGCAACACCGCGCGGCTCGACCAGGCCGGGCCGGCCAACCTCGCCGTGCTCAGCCAGCAGGGCGACCGCAACACCGCGCTGCTGGAGCAGGTCGGCGCCGGCAACCTCTACGGCGCGTGGCTCACGGGCGACGACAACGTGACCAACGTGACGCAGCGGGGCGCGGACAACGTCTACCTGCTCGACTTCGAGGGCGACGCCCTCCAGCACCGGGTGGTGCAGCAGGGCACCGGCAACCAGGCCGTGCAGATCGGGGCCGGCGCCGCGCCCTTCGGCATCGAGCAGCGCGGCGACCACATGGAGATCGTCGTGCGCCACGGCGCGGCCGTCCGATAGGCCTGCCGCTCACGACGCCCCCCGCGCCCGCACATCCGACCGCCATCCCATTCCTCATCCTCCCATGATCTCGCCTCTCCGCTCCGCTTTCGTGACGACCCTCGTCGCGGTCGTGCTCGCCCTCGGCGCCACCGGCTGCAAGGAGTCCATGATCGGCCCCGATCTGACGGGGCGCGTCGAGGGCCTCGTGCTCGACTTCGAAACCCGCGCACCGCTGGAGGGCGCCAGCATCACGACCAGCCCGCCTACGGGTGCGCTCGCGGCCGACGGCGAGGGGCGCTTCACGATCGAGGACGCCCCGGCCGGCAACTACACGGTCTCGGCGGTGCACCCGGGCTACGAGCGCACCACGGCGTCGGTGGCCGTGCGGGAGAACCAGACCACGCAGGCCGCGCTCTTTCTGCAAGCGGCGGATTCGACGGAAACCGTCGCCACGATGAGCGCCGAGGTCACCGCCTTCGCCAACCGGGGAGCCGAGAGCGACACCGTCACCGTCCACGTCGAATACCGCGTGCGCAACACCGGCCCGGTCGACATCGCGTCCTACGAGGTGTATTTCCGCATCGAGACAGACGAGGAGGCGTTCTTCGCCGAGCGCGGCGGCGAGGACTTGAAGACGGGGCAAGAAGACATCCGCTCGTTCGAGAAGACGCTGTTCTCGCAGCCGGCCACGGAGGTGGTGGTGGACGGCACCGCGCTCGACGAGCAAGGCCCGTCCTGACGAGGCCGTGCAGAGCCCACGATCCGGAGGGACCGACCATGCACGCATCCCCTTTCCCCCTTCACCGGACGCGAAGCCGCACGGTAGCCGTCGCGCTCGTCGTCGTCGGCACGACGCTCGCCGCCGGACCTGTCCGTGCACAGCCGGCGGACAGCGCGCGGGTGGATACGACGCGCGGGCTGGCGATGGGCTATCAGGAATTGCTGCGCGAGTACCGCGCCTACCCGCTCGCCCCGAACGGCCTCGCCCCGAATGGCGCTGCTGCGCCCGACACCGCGCAGGGCCGCCGCCCGCCGGGCCTCGAGATCGACGGCTTGGTCGTGGACGAGACGCAGACGAAGCTCGGGCGCGACTTCTACGACGTCTTCTTCAGCCGGTGGGAGGCGCCGCCGAACGCGGTCAACTTCACCGTCACCATCCGAGAGCAGATCCTGCCCA
>CAYTJT010000208.1:0-6437 GCA_964438105.1 uncultured Rhodothermales bacterium
CGGCGGAGGTAGCCCGCCGCGACGAGCGCGTCGAGGAGGTGCGCCGTCGCCCCGGGGTGCGTGCCGCACCGCGCAGCCACGTCGGAGGCCGACAGCGGCCCGCCGGCGAGCGCCTCGAACACGTCGCGCTCCGTCGCCACGAGGAGCGCGCGCGCCAGCACCAGCGTCGGGTGCGTGTGGAGGAACGGCGTCGGCACGAGGCCGAGCGCGAGCGCGGCTCGCTCGGCGAGGCTGTCGGGACGAAGACCGAGGCGCACGGGGCTGATCGGGTCGGGCTAACGGGTCGGGGTGAGCGCCCGCCGCAGGTCGGAGGGGCGGCGAGGCGGAGGGGGCTACGCCGTCCCACCCGGCCCGGCTCCCGCGCTACTTGACGAACCGGATCGTGAAGGGGTAGCGGTACGCCTCGCCATCGCGGGCCCGCATCGCCGCGATGATCGGGAAGACCACCATCGCGATGAGCACGATCGGGAGGAGCACGATGCCGATGAGCACGACGATCAGCACGCCCGACACGATCGCCGCGAGCGTCATCGTGATCTGGAAGTTGACGGCCTCCTTGCCCTGGTCGTCGATGAACGGGTCGTCGTTGCGTTTGAATATCCACACGACGAGGGGCGCGAGGATGAAGCCGATCCCGTTGCCGAGGAGGCCGAGGAGCGCGCTGAGGTGGAGGAGCGACGCCGTACGGGTGGCGTCTTCGGGGATCGTCGGGTCGTAGGTCCGGTCCATGACAGGAGAGGCTGGTGAGCAGAATCGGCGGGCGCGTCGGCCCGTTCGTAAAGGTCTACGGAATGGGGCGCGCAGAGTTGTGGCGGCGGCGTTCGGCACGGGTGGCGAGCGCCGCCGTATCATGAAAATCAGGGCACCGCCCGTTCCGTTCCGTCCACCCACCCCGCACTACCATGGCACAGACCGTCTACCACGTCGTCCCGAGCGATGGCGAATGGGCCGTCAAGAAAGAGGGCGCGTCGCAGGCCTCGCGCGTGGCGTCGTCCCAGCGCGAGGCCATCGACCACGCCGAGTCGTTCGCCCGCACACAGGCGCCGAGCCGCGTCGTGGTCCACGGAGACGACGGCGTCATCACCGGGCAGCACACCTTCTCCGAATCGCAGCGGGAGGAGAGCGCCCTGCTCTCCGTGCTGACGACGGGGCCGGTACTGACGGGGCTCGCGCTCGCGCTCGGCCTCACGGGGCTCGCCTGGTTCCTCGCCCATCGCGACTGACGCGGGCCGCCGCCCGGAGCGTAGGGACATGCGGGAGCGCCGCGACGTGCTGATGCTCGTGGCCGGGTTCGCCCTCGCCGCCGCGTCCGGGTTCGGCTGGGCCTTCGACCTCGGCCCGCCGCCGGCGGTTAAGCTGCTGGCGTTCGCCGGGGTCGCGCTCATCCTCATCGCGCAGCAGCGGATGGCCCGCCTGCCCGGCGACGACGAGCCGTGACGACGAGTCGTGACGGCCCCGCTCACCCGGGGTCGGTGAGGCGCACGGCGTCGGCCTCGGCCTGCTCCACGAGCGTCTCGGCGAGGTCGTCGCCGAGGTAGCGGTCGATGGCCCAGTGCGCGGCGTAAATCAGCGGCGTGATCGCGACGGCGATCGCGAACTTGTAGCCGTAGTTGAAGAGGGTGATCGCGACGATCTCGCCGGCGGCGAGCTGCCCGGCGAACGCCACCGTCAGCACGATCGCCGTGTCGATGAACTGCGAGCCGAAGGTCGAGCCCGTGGCCCTCAACCAGAGGTGACGGCCGTCGGTGAGCGTGCGGATCCAGTGGAAGAGGGTGATGTCGGCGAGCTGGCCGACGAGGTAGGCCACGAGGCTGCCGAGGATGATGCGGCCCGTCGCGCCGAAGACGAGGTCGAACGCCTCGGCCGGGACGGGCGAGATCGACGCCGTCGGGACCGCCATCGCCGCCTGCAAGAGGGCGAACTCGAAGATGATCATCACCATCCCGACGAACGTGACGAAGCGGATCCCCGCCTTGCCGAAGTACTCGTTCATCAGGTCCGTCACGATGAACGTGATCGGGAACGCGATCACCCCCGCCGTCATCACGACCTCGGTGAACTCGACGCCGAGAATCGTGAGGGGGACCGGGAGGGCGAAGGCCGTGAAGAACTTGCTGGCCGTCGCCTCGGCGATGACGAGGGCCGTGATGAAGACGGCCGTGCAGACGACGAACAGCTTCTGCGGGCGGCCGAGGACGTAGGGCTGGCGGATCATGCGGCGGGGGGAAGGCGAGCCGGAATCTACCGCCACGGCCCGTGCCGCGCGCCGCTAGTGCTCGATGGAGGGGTCGCAGTCGTCGGGTCGCCGCGTGTCGGTGACGTGGAGGATGGACCACGCGCCGTCGAGCCGGGCGAGCTGGAAGGCGTTCGTGCCGCAGTGGCTGAAGGCGTCGCCGAGGTAGAACGCGTAGGGCACCCACACCGTCGCGAGGTCGCCGTCGACGCGGACCTCGGCGTCGCCGAGCCGCTCGTCGTAGACCTCGTGGTCGCCCGCGACCGCGGCGGCGAAGCGGTCGAGCGGCGTCTCGTGGACCCCCATCACGCCCTCCCCGTCCGCCCTGACGGTGAAGAGCGACGCCGTCGGGTGGAACGCGGCACGGACGGCGGACGAGTCGGCGGCGCGCATCCCGTCGAAGAGCGCGTGGATCGGCGCCATCACGGCGTCGTGTGCGTCGGCCGCGGCAGGCGTCGCGGGCTGGGCGGCGGCGCGGAGCGGAGCGAGAAAGGCGAGGGTGAGCGGAATGGCGAGGGCGAGGCGCATCGGTCGGGGAGGTCGGTGGAGGGACGGGAATCTAGCGCGAGGGCGGCGATGCCGAAGCGACGGCGCGGCGGAACGGCCGCGTCACGATGCAGCCCGACCGGGAAACGAATCGCGTCTCTCAGGGGTAGCTGCTTCTCAGTTCTAGGGCGCTCTGGAGCGAATAGGATCTCCCGAACGTGCTCGCGAGCGACGCGCAACGTATGTATACTTCGAGCGCCTGCCGGTCGATACCCCGTACGCCCAGCCGTTTCATTTCCTTCGTCATGGCCGCTGTGCCGCCCTCCCGTCCTCCCAGCAAGCACGACATCCTCCGGGCTGTCTACGAGGACAACCTGCGCGTGTCGGGTCCGGCCCCCGCGCCGAGGCGTCGGCGGCGGCGCCACGTGGTGGACGAGCGGCCGGCAGGCGAGGCGCCGCCGCCGAAGTCGCACCGCCTCGTGCCCGTCGTGGCGGCGCTCGCGCTCGCGTCGGCCCTCCTCGCTGCGGCTCTCGTCGGGCTCTGGTCGGAGGCTCCGGCCGGCACCACGACGACGCGGATCGTGACGACGGGGCCGGCCACGATGGGTCCGTCGGACGCGCTCGACATGCGCCCGACGCAGCTCGCGATCGAGCGGCCCTCGGCGCTCGACATCGCCGACCTGTTCCACCTGCAAGTCAACACGATCGTGATCGACCCCGGCCACGGCGGGCGCGACCCCGGCGCGCTCGGCGCTAACGGCCTCTACGAGAAGGACATCACGCTCGACGTGGCGCTCCGCCTCCGCGACCGCCTCGCGCAGCACCCCGGCTACCGCATCCTGCTCACGCGCGATACCGACGAGGCCGTCGCGCTCAACGACCGCGTCCGCTTCGCCAACGAGAACGACGCCGACCTCTTCGTCTCGCTCCACGTCAACTCCATCCCCGACGCCTCCGTCACCCCGCTCGAGACGTACTACTTCGGGCTCCGCGCCGACGACGAGACGCTCCGGCTCGCGCACGGCGAGAACGCCGCCGCCGACTATTCCGTGGCCGAGTTTAACACGATGCTGCAGCGGGCCGGGAATACCGTTAAATTCCAGGAGTCGAAGGACCTCGCCGCGTCCGTTCAGCGCAGCCTCGTCCGGAACGTCCGCGAGACGAACGCCGAGGCGAGCGACTGGGGCGTGAAGGCCGGCCCGTTCGTCGTGCTCCTCGGCGTGGAAGCGCCGGCCGTGCTCGCCGAGATGGCCGCCATCAGCAACCCCGACGAGGAGGCCCGCCTCGGCACCGAGGCGCACCGCGAGGCCCTCGCCCGTTCGCTCGAAGAGGGCCTCATCGCGTACCTTCAGCAACGCTCGCTCACCCCTACCCCCACCGCGACCCCCCATGGCGAAGAAGACAACTAAAACCTCCTCCAAGAAGAAAGCGGCCGACGCCCTCCACATCGGCATCGACCTCGGCACGTCGCGCAGCGCGATCGTCGCCTCGAACGGGAAGAAGGCGTGGGTCGAGAGCTACGTCGCGTGGCCGCGGGACTTCGTCGCGAAGAAGATGCTCGGCGAGGACATCCTCTTCGGCGAGAAAGCCCTCGAGAACCGAATGTCGGTGACGCTCGTGCGCCCGCTCGAGAACGGCGTGATCCGCGAGGGCACCGCCCGCGACGAAGAGGCCGTGCGCGAGCTGATCCACCACCTCATCGAGGAGGTCGGCCCCGAAGAAGGCCAGCGCGTGCAGGCCGCGATCGGCGTGCCCGCCGAGGCGCTCAAGGTGAACAAGCTCGCCATCCGCGACGCCGTCCGCGCCTACGCCGACGCGCTCATGGTCGTCTCGGAGCCGTTCTCCGTGGCGTACGGGCTCGACGCGCTCACGAACGCGATGGTGATCGACATCGGCGCGGGCACCGTGGACTTCTGCGTGATGCACGGCACGATGCCGACCGAGGAGGACCAGCGCACGCTCACGTTCGCGGGCGACTACGTCGACCGCCAGCTCAAGGGCCTCCTCGAAGAGCGCCACCCCGAGGCGCGGTTCTCGGAGACCGCCGTGCGCCACTTCAAGGAGCAGCACGGCTTCGTCGGCTCCTCCAACGGCAAGCTCCCGATGAAGGCGGCCGTCGGCGGGAAGATGACCGACATCGACGTGTCGACCGAGCTGAAGGAGGCGTGCGAGAGCATCGTCCCGGCCATCACCGAGACGGCCATCGACCTCATCGCCCGCTACGATCCGGACTTCCAGGAGCTGGTGAAGAAGAACATCTTCCTCGCCGGCGGCGGCAGCCAGATCAAGGGTATCGCCGACGCCATCGAGGACAGCCTCAAGGAGTACGGCCCGTGCCGCGTCCGCGTCGTCGACGACCCGCTCTTCGCCGGGGCCGAGGGCGCGCTCGCGCTCGCCCAGGATATGCCCGACGAGTTCTGGGAGGACATGTAGGACGAGGCGTGCTATTTACATCCAACGAGGCCCCCGAGCACACCGTATGCTCGGGGGCCTCGTGCGTGGTGGGCGGCGGGGACGGGCGCGGACCCTCCGCCGACCGTCGGCCGTTGCACCCCTTCCCTTCGCCCGACCGCCCCTCCGCCCATGCCTCGCGCCACCGAAGCCCTCCACAACCGCATCGCGCTCGTCTTCGACTTCGACCTCACCCTCGCGCCGGACTCGCTCGACGTGCTGCTCCGCAAGCTCGACGTGGACCCCGAGCGGTTCCGCGAGGAGCGCGTCCACCCGCTCGACGACGCCGGGTGGGACCACAGCCTCGCCCGCTGCTACGCCCTCGTCCAACTCTCGAACGAGCACGACGGGGCCATCACCGAGGACCGCCTCGCCTCCGTCGGCCGCGACCTCGACCTCTACGACGGGCTGCCCGAGGCGTTCGACGCGATCCGCCGCGCGGCGCAGGACATCGCCGACGACGTCGCGGTCGAGTTTTACGTGCTGACGGCCGGCTACGCCGAGATCGTCAACGGCTCCGCCATCGCCGAGCACTGCGAGCAGGTGTGGGGGAGCACGTTCCACTTCGGCGACGACGGCCGGATCGACTTCCCGAAGCGGATCGTGACGTATCCCGAGAAGGTCCGCTACCTCATGGCGCTCTCGAAAGACATCAGCGTCGAGGGCCACGACGCCCCCGCCGACGTGTGGCGCCACGTGCCCGACGAGGAACAGCACGTCCCCATCGACCAGATGGTCTACGTCGGCGACGGGTCGAGCGACCTCCCGGCGTTCAACCTGATGGAAGACCACGGCGGCCTCGCGATCGGCGTGACGAAGGACGGCCGGACGGCGCGGTGGGCGAACGAGCACGAGATGCACGAAGACCGCCGCGTGCAGAACCTCGCCGAAGCCGACTTCTCCGAAGGCTCCGAGCTACTCCGCTCGCTGTGCTACGCCGTCGAGAGCATCGCCAAGCTCGTCGCGCTGCGCAAGCTCGGGAAGGGCGAGTAGCCGCGCTCAGCCGAGCAGCCGGTGCCACCATCCGGTCTCGCGCTGTGCTTCCTCCCGCGCCTCGGCCGCGACGCGCGCGACGGCATCAGTCGGAATCAGCCCGAGGTCGGCCGCGTGGCGGGCGGCGGCGTCGCTGTGCTCCGTGGCGCACACCGGCACGCCGAGCGCTTCCATCTCGTCGGCGATCTGCCGCACCTTCCGGTCGCGCTCGGAGTCGGTCACGTCGCGGATGTAGACGGCGCGGAGGCGGCCCGGCCGCTCGCGCGCGAGCCGG
>CAYTJT010000209.1:0-6337 GCA_964438105.1 uncultured Rhodothermales bacterium
GGCTCGGGGTTGCCGGAAGGGTGGTTGTGGGCGAGAAGGAGGGAGGCGGCATTCGCGAGCACGGCCGCCTTGAACACCTGCCGAGGCTCGACGATGCTGGCCGCCAGTCCGCCAACAGAGGCAACGTGCAGCCCGACGAGCGTGCTGGCCGTATCGAGGAGGCACACGACAAACTCCTCCCGGTCGCGGTCGGCGAAGTAGTCCTGAAGCACGGCCGCAGCGGCGGCAGGTGAGCTCACTTGCTCGCGCTCTGGAAAGGTGAACACCCGCTCGCGCACGAGCCGCGTCGTGTAGAGCGGAACGCCGGAGAAGAGCGCCTCGCGATAGGTCGCCGGCAGCGTCGGTCGAGGACCCGACGCCTGCCTCGATCTGTGGACCGTAGCCGCCTCGGCTATGCCGTCGGAGAAGAGGTTACGCTGCACGGCAGCCTCGCTGGTCTGAGTGGGTGGCTTGGTCTCCGTTGCCCCCGGTGAAGTAGAGCGTGACACCTCGGGAGCCGAACCACGGGGCGTGGGACCGGGTCTTTGCGAGGAGCCCCAGCCGAACGAGTCGCTCGGCGTGGTAGCGCTCGTCCGGTTTGAGGTCGTAGGCCGTGAGGGCGGGATGGCCGCCGATGCGGTCGCGCTCGCTGCCTTCCTGCATCCGCTCTTCGAGCCGGGTCAGGACGAGGAGGTTCTTCGGGGTCGCTTTCATGGGCTGCGTGGTTGAATGGAGAGGGGAGGGCGCTTCGGCCACGAATCCAGCCGAAGCGCCCTCCCCATCCCGTTCCCTCAGTTCATGCTGAGGCCGACCGCCAGCTCAATGGCTGCCCGGAAGGCGCGGACCTTCTCCTGCGCCCGTGGGCCGAAGACGACGGAGTGGTCCACGTCGCCGCGGCCCTCGCGCCAGTCGCTCGTCTCCGTCGCCGCGTTGTAGGCGGCCCACACCGTCCGGGCGAACTGCGGGTGCTCGTCGTTGAACTTCGAGTAGAGCACGCGCGCGCCGTCGCGGATCTGCCGGACCCGGTCGGTCGAGGTCACCCACGACTCCATCGCGGCCTCGGCGTCCATGATCGCCTGGTTGAGGCTGCTGTTCTTCATGACCCCGAGCTGCTGCGGCGTGAGGTTCTGGAAGAGGCGGACCTTCGCGGGCATCGCGGGCTCGGGGAACGCCTCCCTCAGAATCCGGTCCAGCCCCTCCTCGCCGACGGGCGTCTTCGCCATCGCCTCGAAGTAGGCCTGCACCTTCTCCGTCGCCCGAGTCATCTCGGTCACGAGCTGCGCGGCGAACGCCACGGTCCCCGTCGGGTCGCCCGTGTGCGGGATGCGGAGGTTGATCGTCGCCTGGCGGATGCCGAGCGAGAGGGTGTTCTGGCAGACGACGCGGCGGGGCGTGAAGAGGACCCGGTGGCCCTTCCCCGGCACCTGGCTGAGGACGCAGACGAAGTAGTTCTCGATCTCGTCCACGGACTGCACCGCGAAGGCGTCGCCGCGGAGCGCGAGGAAGAGGGTCTCGCCGCCCTTGAGCACGCCGCAGGTCTCGACGGGGAACGTCTCGGAGAGCGGGTCGAGCGCCTTCGCGTAGTCGAGGTACTGCGCGACGGTCCAGTTCTCCGAGGCGATGCCGAACACGCGCGGCTCGGGGTCGTCGTGGGTGGGCTTGCGGATGATCGCGCGCTGGTCGGTCTCGAAGGCCTCTCCCTCGTAGACGTACTTCAGCGGCGCGGCGTCGATTTCGATGCCGACGGCCGTCTTGCCCACGGCGTCGACGACGGACACCTCGTCGTCGAGGTCGAACGTCTCGCCGAGACGGTGCCACGCCGCCTTCTGGCGGCTGTAGAAGCGGTTTCCAAAAATCTCGTGCATGGCGTTGTTGCACCTCCGTGTTGATGATGGTGATGAGAGCGAAGAGGCGAGCCGGGCGACGCGCCTCACAGAGAGGGCGCGCCGCCCGGCGGCCGGTGCGCTACCAGCCTGCCTCGTCTGCCTCCTCGTGGCCGTTCAGCTCGTAGCTGCTCGGGCCGAAGTGGTCCGTGCCGTAGAGGAGCCCGTCGAGGTACGAGGCCCGGTAGGCGTAGGGGCTCGCCTCGGCCACGGCGTGCGCGTCGGCCCACGTCCGCCTGTCGTCGGCCCAGTCGATCCAGGCCCGCGCGGCCTCGTGCGCCTCGGCGATGGCGACCTCGACCCCGGAGGCCCCGGTGTCGAGCCCCGGCCGCGTCAGCCGGACGCTGTTGCCGGTGACGTAGAACCGGAGGACGGGGCCGGTCCCGTAGGCGTCGGTTTCGAGCCGGAGGAGCGGGGCGACCCAGAGTGCGTGCGCTGCCGGGAGGCGTCCGACGAAGCTCTTGCGGCCTCGGGAGCTCGTGCGATCGCGCTCTTCAAGGAAGAGGTGGACCTCGTCGGCCGTGGGATCGTCGGGGTCGGTGACCGTGATGCGGGCGACCAGCTCGGGGAAGCGAGCGCCCTGATGCCCGGTCCAGTGCTCCAGCTTGCGCAGCCCGCTCTCGGCCTCGGGCGTGAGTTCGAGCGCGGTGTTGAGAACGAAGCCGCGCGCGCGGAGCCGGAGGCTTTGCGCGAGGGCCTCCTCCTTGAGGAGGTGCGGGTTGAACGAAGGGCACGTGCTGCGCGCTGCCGCGCTTCGGAGCCGCTTCGCGAAGCGGTACCAAGTGCGGGCCTGAGCGTAGTGCGGGCGCCGTGCGCCGTTGAGAGAAGAGCGATACGTGGTGCGGGGGTTGGTGGACCGATAGGTCATTGGTGGACCTCCGTGCTGATGATGAGATGAGAGCGACGGCCCGGAGCGTGTGCGCTCCGCGGCCGAGCCGGAGGGCCAGGTGATCCTGGCCAGCGGCCACCCCGCTGGCAGGCGTAAGGACGGACAGGGCGAGCAGAAGAGGCGAAGCCGAAGAGCGCGTGCGCTCCTGCTCGCCCGGTTGAGTCGAGGTGGAGCGCCCCCGCGCGGAGCGACCGGCGCTTAGGCGCTCAGGCGCTCAAGCGCTTAAGTGGCGCAGCGCGAGCACGGGGCCGAACGACCTTGACGCTGTCCGACCGTCGCCTAGATTGCCCATACCCGCTGCCAGACAGCCCTCTCATCCGCTGATCTCAGATCAGCGCCGGTGGGGCAGCGGACGGACCCTCTGGGTCCACGGAGCAGCCCCGCCGGGCTGACCAGCCGGAAGCGGCCACCGGCTCGCTTCTGTCGATCCTCCCCTCCTCAGCACACGGAAATGCGGCGACCCCGGTGGCGGGTGGGACTCTCGACTCCCGCCCCTGCGCGATCCTCACATAGTCGGTGATCGGACGTGGCGGAACCTATCATAGCTCGCCACGTGGCATACGCTCCACGCCAACTGACGAAACGATGGCTTCCACTACTCGCAAAGCGCCTGCCCCATCCTCGGGTGTCCTCGGATGGTCTCTCGGCCTCCGCGCCGGTTCACCCGCTGAGGTGATCAATCGGGTCGAGAATGGGTTCTCTCTCGCCGCTCTGGAACGGATTCAGCAGCTCGTTGGGCTCGACGAGCGGGAGGTAGCCGACATCATGGGCACGTCGGTCCGGACGCTGGCTCGCCGTAGGAAGGCAGGACGGCTCGACGAGGGGGAATCCGACCGGCTGTACCGAATCGCTCGGCTGTTCGAGAGGGCCGTGGACGTGTTTGGCGGCGACGCCCAGGGCGTCGAAGAAGCGCGCTTGTGGTTCCACATGCCTCAGTGGGGGCTAGGAGACCAGACCCCCCTCTCCTTTGCTCGCACCGAAACCGGGGCACGCGAGGTCGAGGCGCTCCTGAACCGGATCGATTACGGCGTGCTCGCCTAGGCATCCGACACCTGAGCCCTCCAGAGGTTTGCGCCATTCTTCGGGACGTGGAGCGCCTCGATGCCCTTCGTCATGCGCAGCTACGCCACATGGTGAAACGCGCGACTACGACCGTTTGGCGGATTACTCGGCATAAACACGCGGACACCGCGTTCAGTGGGATTGGAGCCCAGAAGGACGGGGGCCGGTTCAACAGCGCGGGGACGGCCGTGGTGTACACGTCCGACTCGTACGCGCTGGCGCTGTTCGAGGCGCGCGTTCACGTGCCGACGTTCCGCGGGATGCGGGACCGGGTGGTGATCGAGGCCGAAGTCGATAACTCGCTGGTTGCCATCATAGATGAGGCAGACTTGCCGAGCGATTGGCAGGATAGGCCGCCAGCGACGTCGACCCAGCGGCTTGGTGACGAGTGGGTGGCCTCGGAGCGGTCAGCCGTGTTGCGGGTGCCGAGCGTTGTAGTCCCGGGGCACGCGAACTACATCCTCAACCCCGCGCACCCCGACTTCGACCAGATCGTAATCGGTGCCCCCAGGCCCGTCAAGCTCGATCCGCGTTTGCTCAAGACACCGAAGACGCCGTAAGCGCCCTCGTCCTATCCTTCGTCCGGCGGCCGTCGTCGATCTCCTGCCGCCACACGATGCGAGCAGCACAAAGTCTCTCCGCTACGAAGGTCGACTCTCCTCAGTGCATAGAAAGCGCATAGAAATGCGGCGACCCCGACGGCGGGCGGGGCTCTCAACTCCCACCCGTGCGCGAGGGCGCGCACCAAAGCCACCGAGGCCGCCGCTCTCACCGGCCCGGCCGCAGGCGGATGCCCACAGCCAGGCGCACGGAGATCGTTAGAACGCGCCGAGGAGGACTGGGATCACCCTCGGCACATTCGAGCGTCGGTCAATCGGCCGCCATCTCTGCCGTCTCCGGGCGTGCTCCTTCGGCGGACGCGGACTCGTAATAGCGGTGGTAGCAGAACGCTGCGATCCTCCGGAGCTCAGCCTTGCGGTACCGATTCCAGGACTCCAGCGAGAGCCCGTGCCCGTCGCGGCTGAGCGCGGCACCAGCCTGGAAGTCCCCGAACAGCCGGGCGGCAGTACGGAGGTCGTCATCGCACTGGTACCGCTCGGATGGGGCCGGTTTCCGGCCCAGGTTGAACCGCATCCAGTCGTGGAGCTCGTCGAGTTGGCGGTCCGTCAGTCGGTGTGCCGCGTCAAGGCAGGCGTGGTGCCGGACGACGCGCTGGACGAACTCCAGCATCTCCGCCTTCCTCATCGAGGAATAGAAGCGGTCCCCGAACTGGCTCCACAGCCCGACACCGAACCGTTCGTACACCGCTTCGAGCTGCTTCTTCGTGTACGTCGGGAGCGCCGACCAGACGCGGTTCACGCGGAGTGGCGGTAGCGCCCCGTCGGGCTCACGCTCGGAGGGCGTCTCCTCGCCCGGCGGCTCCCCCCCGGAAGCGGACGGCTCTTCGGGAGAAGCCTCCCCGGCCTCCACGGCTGCGGCCTCCACGACGGCGGCCTCTGCCGCTCCGGGTGCACCGTCGCCAGCGACATCCGCCACGGGAGGACTTTCCACTTCTTCTGCTTGCTCGGCCTCGTCGTTGGGCGCGACTTCCTCCAGCAACCCCATCGTCGCCACCATCTTCCGGGCCGCCGCCCAACTGAACCGGTCGGCTATGCCACGCTTGCCAAGCACCTGCTTCTGCCGCTCCCCGAACCCCGAGGACGACGAGTCAGCAGCGGGGTCGCAGAGCACGAGGAGGTCCTTTTTCGTAGCAAGACGGAAGAGGAGGGCGGGGCACCACCGCTCCTCGTGGAGCTGGTGGAACGCGGCGAAGACGCGCCACTCGCGGACGGTGCGGGCAAGCGCGCTCAGCTCCCACGCCTCGGGGGCTTCGTCGCGTTCCCGCAACCGTTCGAGGTCCGCCTCGATCTTCGGTCGCTCCCACTCGACCCACGCGCCGAATCGCTCGACGACGACCGAGTTGCAGGCGGTGATGCAGGTGGGGAAGGGGTTCTCAAGGAGGAGCGGACGGGCGAACTCCTCGGCTAGGGCTTCGAGCGTGAGGCTCGTCACGTTCTGTTCAGCGGTCATGACGGAAGGGCGTTCGTAGATGGAGTCGAGCGCCCCGTCCTCCATTTCCAGCGGTGGGGACGGATTACTGCCCTGACCGTTAAGAAACTGTGAATGGCTCAGTCTCGTTGTCAGCAGTAACGACGTAATACCCGGTTGCTTGCACGACGCCCTTGCCGTTCACGAGCACCGTTATGGACAACTATGACTGCATCCACTTCGCCGGAGATTGGTCCGAATCGGAACGAGAGGTCGTGGACCGCGCTGTCACCGAGTTTGAGGAGAAGGTCGGTCAGCCTCGGCTCGGGCCCTCCGAGCAGCCCAAGCCCCTCATGTGCCTGAAGGTTCAGGCCGACGGCGAGAAGCCTTGCTTCGCCGCCTGTCGCGTCGGGCGCGACGACATGGTCGCTGCCTCGACGGCGAAGGAACTGGCCGCGAAGATCTACCGGCTCACCGTCTTCGGCTCCAGCGAGGA
>CAYTJT010000210.1:0-6241 GCA_964438105.1 uncultured Rhodothermales bacterium
CGTGCTCGTCGGCCTCCTCACGGGCTCGCTGCGGGCGCTGTGGCCGTGGGTGGGCTTCGTCGAGCACACCGGCTCCGACGGTGTCGTGGAGCGCGTGCCCGATCCCTCGGTGCTCCTCGCGCCGGGTGAGGCGTGGCCGGCCGCGCTCGCCCTCGCGCTCCTCGGCTTCGGGTTCGTGACGGCGCTCGCGTGGTTCGGCCGCCGCCGCCTCGGCACGGGCGACGAGGTCCTCGCCGCCGAGCACGACGACGTGCACGCGTAACCTCGCGCCGAGCGCTCAGTCGCCGCGCGCGGCGTCCGGCGCCGCGTACACCGCGCGACTCCCCCGCTCGTTTCCCACGACGTAGCCGATGACAAGGCCGATGAATCCGTAGCCTGCACCGATGAGGAGCGGGCTGAACTGAATGATGCCGCCGTCATCTGAGTAGAGACCGGCGACTGTGCCGAACGCGAACCCGATCGCCGTGCCGAGGCCGATCCCTTCGAGCACGCCGCGGCCCCGGTCGGTGAAGCGCACGGACGCGAGCGAGGTCGTCGGGACGGAGCGCATCTCGCCCGTGTCCGCCTCGAGCCACGTCGTCACGTCGGGCGCGACGTGGAGGCCGCGCGCGCGGATTTCCTCCCCGACGTCGAGCGTGACGAGCGCGGACTCCCCTTCGGCGCGGGCGTTGACGTGCGACCGGCTCTCGGGCGACGCGGCGTCGAGCGAGCGGTGGTGCGTGCAGCCCGCGAGCACGAGAGCGGCGAGCACGACGAGACGAGCGCAGAGCAGAGGCATGGCGATAGTCCGGAGGGTTCGATCCCCAAGCTAACGCAGCGCCGGTCGGTTTACCTCGTCCACGACACCGACGATCGTCGCGTCCGTCGCGGTGATGTCGTTTTCGGGTCGAAAAGGCAGCGCGGCTTCAGCGCTCGTCACGAAGATCACGGTGTCGCCCACGCCCGCGTCCACGGTGTCGAGCGAGACGATGGCGCCGCCCTTGAGCGAGCCGTCGAAGTGGAGCGGCTGCACGATGAGCATCCGCTTGCCGGTCAGCGACGGGTCCTTCCGCGTCGCCCACACGCTCCCGATGACGTGGCCGAGGGTCATGGCACGTGACGGGTTCGGAGCGACGAGTGACGAGCGATGATGTAGAGGCGGGGGTTCACTCTGAGTTCGTCGCTCGTCATTCGGAGTTCGCCGTGACGGCGGCGCGGCGCTCGACCTCCTCGACCTCGTCCTCGTCCACGTCGAGGCGGTCCACGATCGCCATGATCACGGCGTCGACGGGCTTGCCCCGCGTCAGCTCGGTCTGCCGCCCGCTCGACCCCTGCGCCACGAGCACGATCTCACCGACGCCCGCGCCGACGGAGTCGACGGCGACGACGAAGCCGGACTTGGGCGTGTAGTCGAGTTCGACCTCGCGGACGATCTGGAACTTCATCCCGACGGTCTGCTCGTCTTTGCGCGTGGCCCAGACGGTGCCGATGACGCGGCCTAGAATCATGAGATCACGGTGAGAAGCGGGGGGTGGCCCCAACGGTACGCCCGCCCGAGCGGCGTTGTCAACCGTCGCGCTCGGCGTCGGGGCGTCGGGTGCCGCCTGTCGGGTGCTGCCTACTCGCCGGGGCCCGGGGGCGCGAGCCGCCAGACGTTGCCGTTGCCGCTGTCGACGAGCAGGTAGAGGCTTCCGTCCGGGGCGGACTCCACGTCGCGCACGCGCGCCCCGATGGGGATCCGCTCCTCGTGCGTCACCGTGTCGCCGTCGAGCGCGACGCGGACGAGGCTCTGCGAGGAGAGCCCGCCGATGAAGAGGTCGCCCGTCCATTCGGGGAAGAGGTCGCCCGTGTAGAACGCCATGCCGGAGGGCGAGATCGCCGGCACCCAGTACGCGACGGCGTCGGCGAGGTCGGGCCGCGTCGGCGGGTCGGGGATCGGGCGGCCGTCGTAGTGCATCCCCCAGCTCACGAGCGGCCAGCCGTAGTTCGCGCCGGGCTCGGGCCGGTTGATCTCATCGCCGCCGCGCGGGCCGAACTCGCCGGTCCAGACGGCTCCGGTCTCGGGGTGGACCGCGGCGCCCTGGATGTTGCGGTGGCCGTACGACCAGATCTCGTCGCGGGCGTCGGCCTGGCCGACGAACGGGTTGTCGTCCGGCACGGAGCCGTCGCGGTTCAGCCGGAGGAGTTTGCCTATGTGCCCCCCGAGATCCTGCGCGGGTTCGCGCTGGCCCCGGTCGCCCGTCGTGACGAAGAGGTAGCCGTCGGGCGAGAACGCGATGCGGCTCCCGAAGTGCAGCCCGCTACGGACCCACGGCTCTTGAACGAAGAGGTCTTCGAAGCCAGCGATCCGGTCGTCCTCCCAGCGCCCGCGGCCGACCGCTGTCGCGGCCTGGCCGCCGGGGCCGGGCTTGGCGTAGGAGAGGTAGACGTAGCCGTTCTCGCCGAAGTCGGGGTCGAGCGCCACATCGAGCAGCCCGCCCTGGCGCTGGGCGTAGACCTCCGGCGTCCCCCCGACCGGGCCCGAGAGCGTGCCGTCCGAGCCGAGGATGCGGAGGGCGCCCGAACGCTCGGTGACGAGCAGGCGGCCGTCGGGCAGGAACGCCATGCCCCACGGGTGGTCGAGCCCATCGGTGAGGTTCTGGACGGCGACGGGACCGGCCTCGGTCGTGAGGGTTTCGACCTGCTGCTGCGCGCACGCGGGCGTGACGAGAAGCCCCGCGAGGCCGAGGACGAGGGCGATGGAGCGACGGAGCTGCGGCATGGGATCGGGAGGCGAGGTGGGACGGGCACCGCTCTGCAAGGCACGAGCCCCCCTCCGGTTCCGCCGAAGCCCCAAAGACGGAACGCGCCGCCGGCCGCTGCCGAGCGGTCTCGGCTACCGCTCGCCCGCGGCGACGAGGGCGAGCGTGCAGCGGCTGACGCAGACGAGCCGGCCGTCCTCATCGGTGATGCGGACCTGCCAGACCTGCGTGGTGCGGCCCGCGTGCAGCCGCTCGCCGACGGCGCGGAGCGTGCCGCGCTGCTTCGGGCGGAGGTGGTTGGCGTTGATCTCCAGCCCGAAGGCGACCTGCTCGGGGAGCACGCTCGCCGTCGCGCCCACGCTCGCCACGGTCTCGGCGAGCACGACGCTCGCGCCGCCGTGGAGGTAGCCGAGCGGCTGGTGGTGGTCGGGCGTGACCGGCATCGTCGCGGTCACGCGGTCGTCGTCCAGCTCTTCGAACTCGATGCCGAGGAGGTCGGCGAGGCCGGAGGACGCGGGGAAGGGCAGGTCGGAGGGGAGCATGCGAGGGGCGGTTTGGGTGGGGCCCAAGGTACGCCCCCTACACCTCCGCCCGCGCTCGGGACGGCGCCACGGGCGACGCCGCGGGCGACTCGGGCGACGACGCCTCGTAGCGCGGTAGCCGCACCGTGAACGTGGTGCCGACGCCTTTCGCGCTCTCCGCCCTGACCGATCCGCCCATCAGCTCCACGAGCCGCTTCGTGATCGCGAGGCCGAGCCCCGTCCCCTCGTGGCTCCGCCCCACCCCGGTCGACTCCTGCTTGAAGTCGTCGAAGAGGTGCGGCAGGAAGCGCGGGTCGATGCCGATGCCGGTGTCGCGCACGCGGACGACGGCCTCGCCGCCCTCCGCGCCGAGCTCGACGTTGACCTCGCCCTCGCGCGTGAACTTGATCGCGTTGCCGACGAGGTTGTACAGGATGCGGTGGATGCAGCTGGGGTCGGCGGCGGCCCACACGTCCGGCGTCCGCTCGGTGAGCGTGAGGGCGAGCCCCTTCTCGTCGGCGAGGCTGCGGAGCACGCCGAGGGCGTCGGCCGCCTCCTCTCGCAGGAGCACGGGCTCGGCGTGGGGGTGGAGCTCGCCCGCCTCGATGCGCGCCATGTCGAGCACGGAGTTGATGGTGCCGAGCAGGCGGAGGCCCGAGCGGTGGATGATCTCGACGACCTCGCGCTCCTCGCTCTCGATCTCGCCGCTGAGCACCTGCGCCGACCCGATGATGCCGTTGAGCGGCGTGCGGATCTCGTGGCTCATGTTCGCGAGGAAGTTCGACTTCAGCCGGCTCGCCTCCTCGGCCTGCTCTTTCGCGCGGATCAGCTCGGCCTCGACGCGCTTCTGCTGCGTGAGGTCGGTCGCGACGCACACGATGCCGAGCGCCTCGCCCTCGCCCCCGCGCATGACGGCGGCTGAGAGCACGACGGGCAGCGTCCCCCCGTCGTGCTGGCAGAGGGCCGCCTCGCGGTTGCCCGAGTAGTTCAGGTGCAACGCCTCGGCGATGAGGGCCGCCGCCTCGTCGGCGCCCCCCGCCAGCACACGCCCGAGCGGCTGCCCCACGAAGTCCTCCGCCGCGCCGCCGGCCACGGCCACCGCCGCGCCGTTGACCAGTTCGATGACGCCGTCCACGTTCGTCACGAAGAGCGGGTCGGCCATCGAGTGGATGATGGTGTCGAGGTACTGCTTCGAGACGGTCGTGCGGCTGAGCTCCTCGGTCATCGTGTTGAACGCGTCGGCGAGCTCGCCGACCTCGTCGTTGGACTTGACCTTCAGCCGGAAGTCGAGCCGGCCGCCCCCGACGAAGCGCGTGGCCTCGGTGAGCGATTGGATGGGGCGGGCGATCGTATGGGCGATGAGGATGCCGAGCACGAGCGTCATCCCGATCGCGAGGAGGACCGCCACGAACAGCATCTGGTCGGCCTGCGCGAGCTGGGTGCGCACCGCTTCGGCCTCGGCGGTCACGACGCGGCTCGCCCCGCTCCGGTAGGTGGCGAGGGACGGCGACACCACGTCCCGCGCGACGCGCTCCACGGAGTCGGCGAGGAAGATGCGGGCCGACGCGGACGGCGCGAGCTCCACGAGGCGATCCGTCACCGCCTGATAGCGCTCGAAGCCGGTCCCGAGGTCTGCCAGCCAGCCCAGCCGCTCCTCGACCCCGGCGACGTCGGCGACGCGCCCCTCGCGCTCGGCGCGGGCGCGGCCCCGGAGGGCGGCGGCGCGGCCTGCGGCGAGGTGGGTCTCGAACGCCGCGAGGGCCTCCCGCAACGCCTCGACCGACGACTGTCGTCCCCGCGCTGCTACATCACCCGCCGCCTCCTGGCTCTCGCGCAGCGCCAGCGCCATCGCGCTCGCGTGGTCGACCTCCGGCACGGCGCTCTCGCTGAGCTGCAGCACGCCGTACTCCACGCGCGCGTTCATCGTCTGCGCCACGAACCCGACGCACCCCACGAGGAGCGCGACGAGCGCGAACCCGAGCAGCAGCTTCTGGTAGAGCTTCATGCTATCAGTCGGTGGCGGGCGGACGCAGCGTCAGCCTGAGCCCCGTTCAACCAGCGGCTCGGCCACGCTACCGCGACGGCGAGGAGGGGTCAAACGGGGGGGCGCACTCCGCAGCGGGCAGGTAGAAACGTGCCGCGCGTGGGTAACCCTTACCCACGGCGTGGAGCGCGACGACGCGGGGGGCTTACCCGGCGGGGGCGTCCAGCTGCTCGTTCCACCAGACCATCATGCCCTCTTCCGAGCGCCCGAGCGGAGCGCCGGAGTCGCAGTACTCCCCCCACATCATGCTGCGAATGTGCGCCGCGAAGGCCGGATCGCCGTCCGCGATGCGGAGGATGCGGGGGGTGAGGTCGAGGCGGCTGGCCTCGATGGTTTCGGAGTCGAGCGTGGGGAGATAGGCAGGGTGGGGCATCACGACGGGATCAGGTGGTCAGAGCTCGGCGATGGGGTTACGAATTCCGTGCCGCCAGCCCGCCGTGCTAACCGGCGCGGGCAGGTACGCGGCCGAATCTTTCGAACCCACCGAGCGGGCTCCATGCGTCATCTAACTATCGATTAATTACTTAGAGACAATATCGGTTTCTTTACATTTCCCGCCCATATTTTTATGGTATGCTAGAGGCCACGCGGGGCATTTTCAGGGATTCCCCCATCCCTGCTCTGAAGCCCCGCTCCACCACACCCCTGCAATCCAATGCCTTCAAAAGAACCGGTGGTCGGGACCAGCCACCCTGCTTCACCCTCCGCCCCCAGCGTCGACACCGACCCCGGCCCGCTCGGCCTTCGCGAAGTGATCGTGCGCTCGCGCCGGATGGGCCTCCGCGAACGCACCCGCTTCTTCACGACGTGGGTGCGGGGCATGCGGCGGCGCGAGGACAGCCTCCACCTCCGCCCGATCGGCTCCCCCACCGACCGCGTCACCCTCGTCGGCGACCACACCACGGAGGGCGACCGCGAGATGCTGATGTTCGGGGCGAACTCGTACCTCGGGCTGA
>CAYTJT010000211.1:0-6124 GCA_964438105.1 uncultured Rhodothermales bacterium
CCGGGCTCTCGATCGGGCTCACGCTGATGGCGCGGAGCGCGGCCACGGCCGCCGTCCCCGGCGACGAGAGCGGGCTCATCGGGAATCTGCTCTACCCCATCGGCTTCCTCCTCATCGTCCTCGGGCGCTACCAGCTGTTCACCGAGAACACGCTGACGCCCGTGACGCTTGTCCTCACGCGGATCGCCGCGATCCCTCAGCTTCTCCGCGTGTGGGGCGTCGTGCTCGTGGCGAACGTGCTCGGCGCGGCGCTCGTCGCGTTCATGCTGGCGAAGACCGGCGTGCTCGACGCCGACTCCGCCGCCGCCGCGCGCGAGTTCGGGCTCCACGGGATCGAGACGCCGTGGGGGCCGCTGTTCTGGAAGGCCGTGATCGCCGGGTGGCTCGTGGCGAGCATGGTGTGGCTCAACCACGCCGCGCGCGACACCGTCAGCCGGTTCTTCATCGTCTTCTTCATCATGTTCATCATCCCGAGCGCCGACCTCTTCCACTGCATCACGGGGGCCTGCGAGGTGTTCTACCTGATGTTCCAGGGCGAGGCCGGGCTCGGCGACTTCGGGCACTTCTTCAGCGCCGTCGTGCTCGGCAACACCGTCGGCGGCGTGCTCCTCGTCGCGATCCTCAACAACGCGCAGACGCGCGAGCGCCGCTTCCCCGACCGCGACTGCGGCGAGCTCACGCTGACGTGGCGCGAGTTCCTGTTCGGGCTGGAGCCCGGCGAGAACGACACGCAGACCGCCGGCTCGAACGACCGCGCCGTCGAAGAGGAGAGCATGCTCGACCGCCCCATCCCCACCGAAGAGACCCCCGCCCATGGCTGACACCTACCGCAAGCTCATCGCCACGACGCTGACCCCGCACTTCCGCGAAGCCGTCGACCTCGCCGAGGAGCCGGTGCCGGCGCCCGGTCCGGGCGAGCTCGTGATCCGCAACCGCTACGCCGGGGTCAACGCGACCGACGTCAACGTCAGCGCCGGGCGCTACGCCGCCAACCCCGAACTCCCGATGGACCTCGGCGCCGAGGCCGTCGGCATCGTCGAAGCCGTCGGCGAGGGCGCCGAGGGGTTCAGCGAGGGCGATGCCGTCGCGACGGGCGGGCTCGGCGGAGGCTATCGCGAAATCCAGCTCGTCGAGGCGCGCCACGCCGTCCCCGTGCCCGAGGCCTCGCCCGAGGTGCTGTCGATCTTCGTCAGCGGCCTCACCGCGTCGATCGCCCTCGACGTGACGGGCGAGATGGGCGAGGGCGAGACCGTGCTCGTCACGGCGGCGGCGGGCGGGACGGGGCAGTTCGCCGTCCAACTCGCCAAGCTCGCGGGCAACACCGTGATCGGGACGTGCGGGAGCGATGAGAAGGCCGCGCTCCTCCGCGAGCTCGGCTGCGACCGCCCGATCAACTACCGCGACGAGAACGTCCGCCAGGTGCTCAAGCAGGAGTATCCCGAGGGCGTCGATCTCGTCTACGAGAGCGTCGGGCGCGACCTCTTCGACACGGCCGTGGGCGCGCTTGCCACACACGGGCGGCTGCTCGTGATCGGCTACGTCAGCGAGTACGTCGGCGGCGTCGAGGCGGTGCGGTCGCCGCGGATCTACACGCGACTGCTCGGGAAGTCGGCGTCGGTGCGCGGGTTCTTCCTGCCGCACTTCCGCGCGCACTTCCGCGACCACACGCTCAAGCTGATGGAGCTCGTCCGCGACGGATCGTTGAAGGTGGCGATCGACGAGCGCGAGTTCGAGGGCGTCGAGTCGATCGTGGACGCCGTCGAGTACCTCCACAGCGGCGAGAGCCGCGGCAAAGTCGTCGTTCGGTTATAATCATTCCATCCCCGTAGGGGCAGGCCTCGTGCCTGCCCGGCCGTGTCGCCCTCGGCCGGGCGACCACGAGGGTCGCCCCTACGCATCTGAATCATCATGCAGACAGAACCCAGCATCGCCCAACGCTTCCGGCTCGACGGCAAGGTCGCCGTCGTCACCGGGGCCTCGAAAGGCATCGGCGAAGCCATCGCCCGCGGGCTCGCCGAGTTCGGCGCCACCGTCGTCGTGAGCAGCCGCAAGCAGGACGCCGTCGACGCCGTCGCCGAAGCGTTTCGCGCCGAGGGCTTCGCCGCGCACGGCCTCGCCTGCCACATGGGCGACGTCGAAGCGATCCACGCCTTCGCCGACCGCGTCGTGGACGAGCACGGCGGGATCGACATCGTCGTCAACAACGCCGCGGCGAACCCCGTCTTCGGCCCCATCGAGGGCACCGACGGCGGGGCATTCGACAAGATCATCGACGTCAACCTGCGCGGCCCGTTCGAGCTGAGCACGCGCGCGGTGCCGTCGATGCGCGAGCGCGGCGGCGGCAGCATCATCAACGTCTCGTCGATCGGCGGGCTCAACCCCGAGCCGGGGCTGGGGATGTACAGCGTGAGCAAGGCCGCGCTCGTCAACCTCACAAAAGCGCTCGCGAAGGAGTGGGGCGTCGACGGCGTCCGCGCGAATGCGATCTGCCCGGGCTTCATCCAGACCAAGTTCAGCCGCGTGCTCTGGCAGAACGACGACATGATGGACATGCTCAACACGCGGCTCCCGCTCGGCCGGATCGGGCAGCCCGAGGAGATGGCGGGCCTCGCCGTGTTCCTCGCCTCCGACGCGGCCTCGTACTGCACCGGCGGCGTATACCTCGCCGACGGCGGCTACATGCTGATGTGACGCGGGGCGCGCCTCCGCGGTCTTTTCCGGCCGTGTGCCATCGCGTGGAGACGCAACGTGTTGCGCCGCTACCTTCGCCTCAGCGGTGCGTCATCCCCAAGCAGATCCGATCCGATGCCTGACCTCGCCGACCTCCTCCCGCGCGTCCGCGACTTCGTACGCGAAACCGTGCAGCCGCTCGAAGCGCACCTGCTCCGGCACGACTACGACGCGCTCGAAGCGGGCGTGGCCGAGGCGCGCGTCGCGGCGAAAGCGGCGGGGTTGTGGAACCCGCAGCTCTCGGAAGCGGCGGGCGGGCTGGGGCTGAGCCTGCCGGACTTCGGCCGCGTCAGCGAGGCGCTGGGGTGGAGCCCCGTCGGGCACGTCGTCTGCAACTGCCAGGCGCCGGACGCGGGCAACATGGAAATCCTGCTCGACCACGCTAGCGACGATCAGCGCGTGCAGTTTCTCGACCCGCTCCTCGCGGGCGACGTCCGCTCGTGCTTCGCGATGACCGAGCCCGAGCACGCCGGCTCGAACCCTGCGATCTTGTCGACGACCGCGCGGCGCGGGGGCGACGAGTACGTGATCGACGGGCACAAGTGGTTCACGACGGCCTACGACGGCGCGGCGTTCGCGATCGTGATGGCGGTGACGAACCCCGAGGCGGAGAGCCGCTACGCCCGCGCCAGCCAACTCATCGTCCCGACCGACACGCCGGGCTTCGAGCACGTCCGCCGGCTCCCGGTGATGGGCGACGAGGGGCAGGGCTGGTTCTCGCACTCTGAGGTTCGCTTCACCGAGTGCCGCGTGCCCGTCGCGAACCGGCTCGGCGACGAGGGGGCGGGCTTTCTGATCGCGCAGGAGCGGCTCGGGCCGGGGCGGATCCACCACTGCATGCGCTGGATCGGCGTGTGCGAGCGGGCGCTCGACTCGATGTGCCGACGCGCGGCGGAGCGGGAGCTCGCGCCGGGCAAGCCGCTCGCGACGCGGCAGGCCGTGCAGTTCTGGATCGCCGAGAGCCGCGCTTCGATCGACGCCGCGCGCTTGCTCGTGCTCGACGCTGCCGCCCGCATCGAACGCGACGGGGCGAAATCGGCCCGCGCTGCGATCTCCGCCATCAAGTTCCACGTTGCCGGCGTGCTCCAGTCCGTGCTCGACCGCGCGATCCAGGTCCACGGCGGGCTCGGCCTCCTCGACGATACCCCGCTCGCGTTCTGGTTTCGCCACGAGCGCGGCGCCCGCATCTACGACGGACCCGACGAGGTGCATAAGTCCGTCGTCGCCCGCGAGGTGCTGAAGCCGTACCTCACTCCGGCCGATACGCAGCGGTAGCGCCCGCGTGGCGTCGGCCGCTCGGTGTTACTTCCGGGCGCGCCGCCGCGCCTCCGGGGTGATCACGTTTCTCCCCTACCGCATCCACCACCGTTTCCCATGCGACTCTTCCTCCTCCCCGCCCTACTCGGCCTGCTCGCCCTGGTCCCCCCGGCCACGGCGCAGGCCCCCTCCAGCACCGACAAGCTCTTCCTCCACGCCTCCGTCGGCGGCACCCGCCTCTACTTCGACGAGGACGACTTCGACCAGAACGACGGCGGCGGCGGGCTCACCCTCCGCGCCGGCTACAGCGTCTCCCGCGTCGTCACGCTCTTCGCCGGCGTCAGCGGGGCGCGGATGGACGGCGAGAACAACGGCGTGATCGACGACGAGTACGACTACGGCGTGGGCGAGATCGGCGCGCGGTTCCACTTCGGCGCCGGGCGGCGCGCGCTCGTGCCCTACCTCGAAGCCAGCCTCCAGGGCGCCGCGGCCACCTACGACGACCGCTTCGACCTCGAATTCAGCGGCGGCGCGCTCGGCCTCGGCGGCGGCCTCGCCTACTACGTCACCCCGCGGCTCGCGCTCGACGGCGGCCTCCGCTTCGCCGGCGGCGAGTTCGACGAGATCGACTTCGGCGACGTCTCCTTCGACGTCGACGGCGACGACTTCGGCTTCGGCTCGGCGCAGCTTAGCTTCGGGCTCACCTGGTTTCCCCTCCGCTAGCGCCCCCGCATGCCCGACTGGACCGACCGCCCGCAGCCCGTCCGCGCGGGCGAAGAACTCGACACCGACGCGCTCGCCGCGTTCCTCCGCGATCGGCTCGGAGTCGACGAGCCGATCGCCGTCGAGCAGTTCCCGAGCGGGTATTCCAACCTGACCTATCTCGTCCGCGTCGGCGAGGGCGAGGCCGTGCGCGAACTCGTCCTCCGCCGCCCGCCGTTCGGCGCGGACGTCAGGGGCGGGCACGACATGGAGCGGGAGTACGCGATTCTGAGCCGGCTCCACGGGATCGTGCCCGTCCCCGAGCCGCTCGCCTTCGACGACGGCGCCGTGCTCGGCGCGCCGTTCTACCTCATGGAGCGCGTGCGCGGCGTGATCCTCCGCAGCCAGATGCCACCGGCGATGCAGCCCGACGCCACGATGATGGCGGGCATCGCCGACGCGTTCGTCGACACGTTCGCCGATCTCCACGGCCTCGACCTCGACGCCGCCGGGCTCGCCGGCTTCGGGCAGCCGGAAGGCTACGTCAAGCGGCAGATCGAAGGCTGGACGCGGCGCTATCGAAAGGCGAAAACGGACGACGTGCCGGAGATCGAGCGCGTCGCCGCGTGGCTCGACGCGAATCGGCCGGAGGAGTCCGGCGCGGCGCTCATCCACAACGACTACAAGTACGACAACCTCGTCCTCGACGCTGACGACTGGACGCGCGTCCGCGCCGTGCTCGACTGGGAGATGGCGACGGTCGGCGACCCCCACATGGATCTGGGCTCGTCGCTCGGCTACTGGGTCGAGCCCGACGACTCGCCGGTGCTGCAAGCCCTCGCCCTCAGCCCGACGACGCTGCCGGGCAACCCGACGCGCGCGGCGCTTGTGGCGCGCTACGAGCGGGCGACGGGCCGCGCTGTCGAGCGCCCCGTGTTCTACTACGCCTACGGGCTGTTCAAGCTCGCCGTGATCGTGCAGCAGATTTACCGGCGCTACGTCCTCGGCCACACCGCCGACGAGCGCTTCGTCGGGCTCGTCCACGCCGTCCGCGTATGCGGGCAGACGGCCGTGCAAGCCATCGAGAGGGACCGGATCAGCGACTTGGGCTAGCCTCCGCCGGCTCGCGGCGGGCCTGCCACGGACCGTCGAGGTGGCTCAGCCCCCACTCGGCGAGGGCGTTGAGGGCGGGGGTGAGCGCGCGGCCCCGCTTGGTGAGGGCGTACTCCACGCGCGGCGGGATCTCGGCGTAGGCCGTCCGCTCGACGAGCCCATCGTCGGCGAGGGCGCGGAGCTGCTGGCCGAGCATCTTCTCCGAGATGCCGGGGATGGCGCGGCGGAGGGCGCCGTAGCGGAGCGGCCCGCGCTGGAGGTGCCACAGCAGCGGGATCTTCCACTTCCCGCCGACGAGGTCGACGACGGCGGTGACGGGGCA
>CAYTJT010000212.1:0-6099 GCA_964438105.1 uncultured Rhodothermales bacterium
GCCCTCCGCGACGACTTCGGCCCGGAGAGCGACGTGGACCTCCTCGTCACGTTCGACCCGGACGCCCCGTGGAGCCTGTTCGACCTCGTCGAGATGAAGCTCGACCTGGAGGAGCTGTTCGGACGTGAGGTCGATGTGATGACGCGGAGAGCGATTGAGAAGAGTTCGAACTGGATTCGGCGCGAGTCCATCCTGAACACGGCGTTACCGATCTATGCGCCGGACTGAAGCGACCCTTCTCGATACCCACCGGGCCGGCCGACTCGCGCTGGAGTTCGTGGCGAACACACCCGATGTCCGCGCCTTCGCAGAGGACGAGAAGACTCGGTCTGCGGTGCTGCACCAACTGTTGGTCATGGGCGAAGCCGTCAAGCGGCTGCCTAGAGCGTTCTGCACCGCTCACCCGTCCATTCCCTGGCGTCGGGTCGCTGGTATGCGTGACGTGCTCATCCACGCGTACGACGAGGTAGACGAAGCGGAGGTGTGGCGAGCGCTGACCCACGATTTGCCGCCCATCCTCGATGCCATCAGCCCACTCCTACCCCGTCCCTGACCCCGCGCGACCTAGCTACCACCGGAGCGCGAGGTCGAACGTCGGCAGGATCCCGGCGTCGTAGATGTCGAGCGGGATGCGGCCGAGGCGCGTCTCGCCCCGCAGCGTCTGCCGCAGGATCGCCGTCGGCTCGCGCGTGACGACGTTGTCTTGGTCGAGCACGTTGCGCACGCCGACGCTGAACGACGCGGTCGTGCCGCCCCACCGGTGCCGCGCCGTGAGGCGGAGGTCGAGCCGTGAGATCGGGGCGAGGCGTTCGTCTTCCCGGAGCCGCGCGGCGAGGGGATTGGGGACGCCGGAGGCGACGGTCCATGACGTCGCCAGCCAGAGGCCGGGGAGGATCGGCCCGTCGGCGAGGAGCGTGGCTTGCAGGGTGCGGTCCCAGTCGGCGAGGAAGGGTTCGCCGTCTTCGAGTGCGGGATGCTGGAGGTCGACGCGGGCGAGGGCTGCGCTCGCGCCGACGCTCCACGGCCGCACCGGCACGCGGAGGAGCGCTTCGAGCCCACGTGCGCGGCTGTCCACGCCCGTGAGCCACGGGAACTGGAGCACGGTCCGGTCGAGGCGGTCGCGGAGGGCGCCGCTCTCGACGTGGAGCCACTGCCCGCGCGTCCGCTTGAGGTACCCCGTGAGGTGCAGCGTCGCGAGCCGCCCGCCGAGTTCGACCGTCGCCTCGGCGAGGTCGGCCTCCGTCACAGTGCCGTCCTCGTCGGAGAGCGCCCACGCCGCCGCACCGACGACATCGCCGAGGGTGAGGCGGTGGAGGTACTGCGCGCTCCGCCCGACCGCCCCGCTGACGGCGACGCCGGGCGTAAGGACAACCCGCGCCCGCAGGCGAGGGCTGAGCCGGACGCCGCCCGCCGAGTAGACGTGCGTGCGGAGGCCGGCATCGAGGTCGAGCCCGGCGGCGCGCCCGTTCCAGCCGAGGTGGAGGTCGAGCCGCGTCGCGGTCTGCTCCGTCACGAATGCGGGGCGCGTTGCGGCCGTCTCTTCGTACCGCTGGCTGTAGAAATGCAGACTATACCCGCCCGTCGCAATGCCCGCGCCGAGCACAGCGTCGAGGTGCTGCGCCACGACGGCCTCGCGGAGTTCGTTGTCGTAGCCGAGCGTGTCGACGAACGCGGCGAGCGGGTCCAGACGAACGGCGTTGAAGGTGAAATCGGCCTGCCCGAAGCGCGCGTCGTACGTGCTCCCGCCGAGACGGGAGTGGAGCACGAAGCGCTGCCCCAGCGGGCGTTGGTCGAGGATACTCGCCGCCCCGCTCCCCCACTCGTTCCGCGTCGAAACCGGTCGGCGCACGGGCGGCGCGTCGTCGTCCTCGCTGAAGAAGCGGAGCGCTTCGACACCCGTGTCGTCGCCGCCGGCATACCCCGAAACGACGGTCCGTCCGCCGCCCGGTCGCTCGTCGGCGACGCCGACGTGGAGGTCCCAAAACGACGCGCTCGTCTCCTCCACTTCGACCACGCGGCTGAGGGCGTCCGTGGTGGCGCGCGGGAGCGGGCTCGTCCGCTGCAGCACGCCGAGGCCTTCTTCCACAATCGCATCGCTGGACCACGGGGCCGCCTCCAGCAGCGACCTGCGCCCCCCGACGAGCGCCGTCGTCCGACCCGGCCGGAGCGGGACGGCGACGGCGGCGCGCGCGGCGAGGCTCGATACACCCGCCTCGACCGTGGGGCCGCGCGGCGACCCCGTCGCCGTAGCGTATTCGACCGCCCCGCCCGGCGCGACCGCGACGCGCGCGGGCGCGACGCCGACGTAGAGCCCGACGGATCGGAGCGCGTCGCTGTTGAACGCGTCGACGAGCCCGAAGAGGTGGCGCGGGCTGTAGATCGGCACCCCGTCGAGGCGCACCTCGAACGCGTCGCTCGGGCTGCCGCGCACGATCAGCCCCTCGTCGAACGCCGCCGACGGCGCGACGGACGGGAGCACGTCGAGCGCGCGGAGGCCGCCGCCCTCGCCGATCACGTCGTAGCGGCCGGGCTGCAGCCGCGCGGCCCACGCCGTATCGACGGGCGCAATGAAGGAAAAGGCATCGACGATGACCGCCGCGTAAGCCGTCGCATCGGGCCGGAGCCGGAATACGAGCGCGTCGGCGCGCGACGCGACGGTCTGCGGGTCGTACCCGACGAACGACGCCGAGAGCGGCAGCGGCTCGGCCGTTGCGGGCAGCGCTACCGCGAACGCGCCCGACGCGTCGGCGACGGCCCCGCGCCGCCCGCCGTCCCACGTCACGGTTGCGAACGGCAGCGGCTCGCCCGTCTCGGCGTCGACCACGCGCCCCCGCACGACGCGGCGCTGCGGCTCCTTCGATTCCGACGCGGGGACGAGCAGCACGCGCCGCCGCTCGCGGTCGGCCTCGACGCGGATGCCCTGCGGGGCGAGCACGCGTGCGAGGGCATCGGGGAGCGCATCGGCACCGGCGCGGACGTCGACCTCGACCGACGCGACGAGCGCGTCCGAGTAGAGAAAGCGCCAGTCGGTGCGCTGCTCGACGTCGTCGATCACGTCGCGGAGCGGCGCGCCGTCGTAGGCGAAGTCCTGCGCGTGCGCCGCGCCCGCCCACAGCCCGAGCGCGAGGACGAGGGTCCGCCGGCTCACGGCCGCACGAAGCGGTAGCCGCCATCCGCGGGCTCGAAACGCCCGCCGAGGATGCGGCCGAGGTCGCCGAGCACCTGCTCCGCGCTCGTCAATTCGATCACGCCCGAGACCGTCTCGGACGCGGCGGCGGGCGGCACCGTGACCGCGATCCCGAACTGCTGCCCGATCTCGTCGGCGACGCGCCGCAGCGGGGTCCGCTCGAACACGAGTTCGCCGCGCTGCCAGTCGAGGAACGCTGTGGCATCAGCGGTCGGCAACGCAGCCACGCCGGTTCCGCTCGCGGCGGCGGCCTCGCCCTCGGCGAGGTCGAGCGCGTCGGCGTCGGCGCTCACGCGGACGCGCCCCTCCTCGACGAACACCTCGGCGCGCTCGCCCCACGTGCTCACGACGAACCGCGTCCCGAGCACGCGAACGTCGGCGGGGCCGGCCTCGACGGTGAACGGCGCGTCGGGATCTGGTACGACGTCGAACAACGCCTCGCCCTCCAACCGGTACGCGCGTTCGCCGTCGAGCCGGACGAGGCGGCTGTGCGGGCGGAGCGTGACCGTCGAGCCGTCCGGCGCCTCCCACGTCACGATCTCCGACGCGGCGACGATCACGGCGTTCGGCCGACCGATCATCCACACGCTCACCCCGATCGCGAACAGCACCGTCGCCGCAACGGCCCACCGCATCACGCGCGGGCGGACGAGGCGCAGCGGCTGGCGCAGCGGCTGCCTGTCCGGCGCACTCGCGGGGCGAGATGCCGTTGAGCCTGTCCCGATCTCCGTTTCGATCCGTGCCCAGAGGCGGTCGGCGGTCTCCGTGTCCGTCGCTGCGGCGTCGGGCCGAAGCGTGTACAACGAGTTGTGGAGCGGGTCCGAACCGTCCGGCGCCTCACCCGCATCGAGGCGGCGGGCGAGGCGGAGATCGCGGTCATCCGGAGGCGGGGTGGACATGGCGGCAAGATACAAAGCGAGGCGTCCGGGCCGGTTCAGCCGACCCGGACGCAGCGGCGGTTACGCGGGCGTCACGGTGCCATCGCCGAGCGAGAGGCGGTAGACGCCGCGGAGCCCGATGATGCGGAGGAGCGCCCGCCCGTTCGCCTCGAGCTCGATCGTCCCCTCGGCGGTTCGCGTCCGGGTCCGGTCGTCGCGGACGACTTCCATCGTAAGCACGTAGTCGAGCTCGCCGACGGCCACGTACCCCGGACCTTCGTCGCGCGGGGTGATCTCGAGGTCACGCCCGGTCAGGTCGACCAAGAACGCGCGCGACACGGTGCCGCGGGGGCTGGTCCGCACGCGCGTCCCGTTGCGGCTCTGGGTCCCGGCGAGGCGAGCCGGGCTCGCGTCGTCATTCAGCCCGGCGAGCGACCACTGCCCCTGCTGCTCGAAGGCGGACTCGCTGCTGAAGGCGCCGCGCGAGAACTGGACCGTGCCCTCGCGGGTGCCGACGAACGCGACGGAGTCCACGTCGCCCCAGTCCTCGACGGGGCGCTCGACGAAGCCGCCCTCGGCGTCGCGGTACTGGTACGAGAGGAGGGCGTCGTAGCTCTTCGCGAAGTTGCTGCCTTCGACGTCGCAGGTGTAGCTGACGAGGTGCGTGCCCGTGATGTCGTCGTAGGTCAGCTCGAAGTCGCCGCCGCGGCAGCGCGCCCAGTGGTGGCCGCGGCCGTCGTGGTAGCCGTGGATGGCGCGGGGGCCGTCGGAGAGGCCGTCGTCGGAGACGGCCGCCGACAGGTCGCGGGTCGAGGTGAGCAGGCCGGCGCCGTCTTCGGCGAGCGCTTCGGCGACGATCTCCGCCGCTTCTTCGGCCTCCTCCGCGGTGAGATCGACGGTGTCGGTGTCGGGTTCGCTGTCGAGCGAGGCGTCGCAGGCGGAGAGGATGAGGGCGAGGCCGAACAGGAGCGCCGGCAGTCGGAACGAGAGGAAACGAGTCATGGCTGAAGTCCGAGGTTGGTGAGGTAGCAGGTCGTGTGGACGGATGCCCGTCACGGTCCCTACACACCGACCCCGCCCCGCCCCCTATTCCTCGGTCGATTTTTTTCGTGCCGGTTCGAGAAACGGCGCGAGGCGTTTCCGGACCGCGCCGAGCGCGTGGCCCATCTGGTGCTCGACGGTGCGGTGGCTCACCCCCATCACCTCGGCCGCCTCGCGGTGCGTGAGGCCGTCGTAAAAGCACAACGTAAACGTCTCGCGGCGGCGCTCCGGCAGGGCGGCGACGGCGGCGGCGAGCGCCCGACGTAGATCAGCGAGTGCGGCGGGGTCGCCTTCGACGTCCCCCGGCAGATCGAACTCGGGCAGCGCGAGGAGACGCGCCGTGTCACGGAGGTGGTTGAGTCCGCGCGTGAGGCCGATGCGAAACAGCAGCCCCCGCAGCGACTTCGCCGGGTCGATGCGGTCGCGGTGCTCCCAGATCCAGACGTAGGCCCGCTGCGCCACGTCCTCGGCCGCGGCGGGATCGAGCCCGCGGCGACGGACGGCGCGGAGGAGGTCGGCGTGCGTCGCGTCGAAAAAGCGCCGGAACGCCTCGGCATCGCCATCGCGGATACGGGCGGCCTGCCGCTGTGCGTCCGTTCCATTGTCACGCGCGGCTCCTGCGCTCGCCAGCAAGGCGGCGAGGGAAGCGGCGAGCGTGGCGGCAGCGGGCGGGAGCATGCGGCCAACTTACGCGCAAACGGCATCTCGTCTACGCCGCCGCCACGGATCTCCGCTCGCCGCGCGGAGGGGGCGGACGCCCTTTGCGAAGACAGAAGGAACACGGCCTCTTCATTTGCCGTGGGGCAGCGGGGCCTGTATTTTCTATCTCTGCCCATGCCGCAGTGACACCTTAGAGAGCCATGAAGAACGACATCCACCCCGACTACCACTTCGTCACCGTCAAGCTCGCCGACGGTACTACGTACCAGACCCGCTCCACGATGAAGGGCGACACGTTCAACTCCGAAGTGGACGCGACGAACCACCCCTTCT
>CAYTJT010000213.1:0-6070 GCA_964438105.1 uncultured Rhodothermales bacterium
GACTCCATCTCGCCACCTATTCTTTGCTGTGCTGCTCGCCGTGGCCGTAGCGCTGACGTCTCCGCTTGCGCAGTCGCAAATGGATTCTCTAACGTGGGAGTTCGTCGGCCCGACGTTTCAGGCATGGGGCCTCTTTGCTGCCGGAGTTGTTGTCGAAGGCACCGGCGACCTCCCGCCTGCCGTCTATGCAAATGGGCGGGATGGCCTCTTCGTGATCCGTCCCGGCGAGGAGGAGTGGACGCTCGTCGCCCTGCGCAACGAGGGCGGCTTTCGCGCCAACGACGACGTCATGCTCACGCGCGCGGGCACCCTCCTCGCCAACAGCTTCGCTCGCATCCAGCGCTCCGACGACGGCGGACAGACGTGGGTGGACGTGAACGACGGCGGCGACATCCCCCCCGTCTATACCCCGGCCGGCGCGCTCCTCACGAACTTCGATGGTCACCCCACCGACACCGTGACGCGGAGCACGGACGACGGGCAGACATGGGAGCAGATCGACATGGAGCCGACGCTCGGCGGGCGGACCCTCCCCATCACCTTCGCCGTGCTCCCGCCCACGGCTGACCTCCCCGGCGGGCGGATCGTCGCCGGTGGGAACGCCGGCCTCGTCTACTCCGACGACGACGGGTTCTCGTGGCAGCCGACGAACGTGTGGGCCGCCTTCGCCTTCCGCGCCTCCGCCGTGCTGCTCGCGCCGTGGGGCGACCCGCCGGGGACGCTCTACGCCCAGGTCAACGACTTCGCCGGCGGCGAGAACGGCGGGGTGTGGAGAGCACCGACGGCGTGACGTGGGCGCGGGCGGGGCAGATCCCTGGGGTCGGGGACGGCGGAGCAAACATGACAGTTGTGGGGGACACGGCAAGCGGTGTGCTCTACGCCGTCGACGATGGCGGGACGGAGGATATCCAGGTGTACGCGTCAGGAGACCGGGGGCGGACGTGGGCGGGGACGGGGCAAATCGACGCCGAAGCGGAAGTTGGGAACCCGGTGAGGCTGCGGGAGGTCATCGTGGGGCCGGAGGGTCGGCTGTGGCTAGGGATGACGCAGGGGACGGGCGGGCCGGGGCTGACGGGCGGGGTGTTCCGCACAGTGGAGCCGGTGTTCCCGGTGTTCCCGGTGAGCGCGGAGGGCGGGCCGGAGCCGGGAAAGCCGGGCGCTGAGCTCGGCACGCCGTATCCGAACCCGTCGAGCGGGGCGGTGACGGTGCCGCTCGTGCTCCCCGAAGCGGCCGAGGTGCGCGTCGTGGTTTATGACGTGCTCGGACGGCAGGTAGCCATGCTCGCGGAGGGCCAGACGGAGGCGGGCCGCCGCGAACTCACGCTCGACGGGCGCGCGTTGCCGGCCGGGCTCTACGTCGTGCGCGCCACAGTGCGGAGCGATAGGGGCGCAATGCAGGTGTTCACGCAGCGGGTGAGCGTCATCCGGTGAGCGGGTGGTAGTGCTCGTGGGGCCGTCGGTACCATCGCCGACGGCCCCGTTCTTCGCTCGCCTTCGACCTCCACTCCCGTGTTCACTCGCCCCTGTTTCCGCTCTACATTACTACTCACACTAGCCCTGACGCTAGCCGCTCCGCCTTCACACGCGCAGGCTGAGGAGGACTCCCTCGCTTGGGAATCTGTAGGTCAGACCTACTTCGACCCTGACGGCCTCTTCGCCACCGGCGTTGATGCTGAGGGCACCGGCGACCTCCCTTCTGCCGTGTATGCCAACGGCATCGACGGTCTCTTCGTAATCCGCCCCGGCGAGGAGGAGTGGACACTTCTCGCCGACTACCCCACGATCCGCGCCAGCGACGATACCTTCCTCACGCGAGAGGGCACCCTCCTCGCCAACAGCTTCCAACGCATCCAGCGCTCCACCGATGGCGGTGAGACGTGGGTGGACGTGAACGACGGCGGCAACGTCGCCCCCGTCTACACCCCCGGCGGCGCCCTTCTCACCGGCTACGACGGTCACCCCACCGACACCGTCACGCGGAGCACCGACGACGGGCTGACCTGGGAGCAGATCGACATGGGACCCACGCTCGGCGGGCGCACCCTCCCCCTCGCCTTCGCCGTGCTCCCGCCCTCCGAAGCCCTTCCTGGCGGGCGCATCGTCGCGGGCGGGAACGACGGCCTCGTCTACTCCGACGACGATGGGTTCTCGTGGCAGCCGACGAACGTGTGGGCCGCCTTCGCCTTCCGCGCCTCAGCGGTCGTGCTCGCGCCGTGGGGCGACCCGCCAGGGACGCTCTATGCCCAGGTCAACGGTACCGCCACGGGCACCGTCTGGGAGAGCGCGGACGGGGTAGAGTGGACGGAGGTGGGGCAGATCCCCGGTATCGGCGGGGGCGGGGCGAACATGACCGTCGCGGGGGACGAGTCAGGCGGCGCGCTCTACGCTGTGGACGACGGCGGAACGGAGGATATCCAGGTGTACCGCTCGGGGGATCGAGGGCGGACGTGGGCAGGAACAGGGCGGATCCCGGCGGAGGAGATACTGGGCAATGAGGTTGGTGTGAGGCTAGAGGAGTTGATCGTGGGTCCGGAGGGACGGCTGTGGCTGGGGATATCGGGGCAAGGGCCGAGTCAGGGTGAAGGGGTATTCCGCACGGTGGAGCCGGTGTTCCCGGTGAGCGCGGAGGGCGGGCTGGAGCCGGGAAAGCCGGGGGCTGAGCTTGTCGCGGCGTACCCGAACCCATCGAGTGGGGCGGTGACGGTGCCCGTGGTGGTGCCCAAGGCCGCAGAGGTCCGCGTCACGGTCTACGACGTGCTCGGCCGCGCCGTGGCGACCCTCCACGACGGACGGCTCGACATCGGCGTACACGACCTCACGCTCGACGGGGCCGCGCTCCCGACCGGGGTCTACCTCGTGCGGGCTGAAGTGAGCGGTTCCGGCGCGGCGCAGGCGCACACGCGGCGCATCACCCTCGTAGACTGAGGACGCTCCCGTGTTACATCCAAGACGCGTCCTCCGCTCTGCGGCGGGGGTAGTCACGAACGGCCGCCCCCGCCTCATCGGGTGCCTGCTCGCGGCGCTGCTCGCGCTGGCAGGGACCAATGTGGGACAGGCGCAAGACCTCAGTTGGGAACAGGTCCCGCCTCCCTTGGCCTCCCTAAACGACCTCTACTTCGATGATGGCGACACGCTCTGGACCATCGGACTAAGCGAGAACGCCACCTTTGACGGCGTGCTGAAGCGCCCCCCCGGTGGGCCGTGGGAGGAACTCGCGACGTTCCCTCCCGAGCAGGCCTCCAACGCAGACTACATCCTCCGCACGGTCGCAGGTACGATCATCGTGAGCGAGCGGGGTGGCACCTACCGTTCGACCGACGGGGGGCTCACCTTCGGCGACGAGGTCGTCGAGCGCGGCGGTGCCCTCTTCGAGGTTCGCGACGGCCCCCACACCGGGCTCCTCCTCGCCTCCGGGCGCGCCAGCGACGGGGGTGACGTCATGGCCTCCACCGACGATGGGCAGACGTGGACCGTCGTCAACCTCGGCGAGCCGTTCGGGGGGGCGGAGGCGTTCGCCTCGGTGCCCGACGGGCCGAACGCCGGGCGCGTCGTGGCGGCCTGCCAGAACGGGCTGGCCTACAGCGACGACGGCGGCGAGACGTGGCAGCTCTCGAACCTCTGGGAGCCGTTCCTCTACTACGCCTGGGATCTCGAACGAATGCCGGCGGGGAGCGCGGCACCGGGCCGTCTCTTCACGGGCATCTTCGACGAGGTGGCTTCGTCGAGCATCTACCGCAGCGACGATGACGGGGCGACGTGGGAGCGCGTGCGGGACTTCGGCAACCAGATCGGGCGCACGGAGGTGCGGTGGGCCGGGGCCGGAACGCTCTACGGGGTGGTCAGCGGAGGCCCGGTGTGGCGCTCGGATGACGCGGGGGCGACGTGGCAGCAGGTCGGCGACCTCGACGAGGTGGTCGGTGCCGACACCTCGCTAGACGACGTGGAGGTGGGACCGGAGGGGCGGCTGTGGGTCGCCGTGGACCGGGCGGGGCCGGTCGGGGAGCCGGACGGGATCTGGCGGACGGTGGCGCCGGTGCCGGTGGCGGCGGAGGGAGCACCGGACGGTTCCACACCCGAGGCGGCTTCGTTTCGTCTGGGGGCGGCGTATCCGAACCCGACGCGCGGGGCGGCGACGGTGCCCGTGGTGGTGCCCGAGGCCGCAGAGGTTCGCGTCACGGTCTACGACGTGCTCGGCCGCGCCGTGGCGACCCTCCACGACGGGCGGCTCGCAGTGGGCACGCACGGACTCGCTTTCGATGCCGGAAAACTACCCGCAGGTGTTTACGCTGTTCGTGTCACCGGCGACGGGTTTACAGCGACGCGACGGGTGACGGTCGTGCGGTAGCGCCTCAAAACGTCCAGCGCAGGGCAGCCGTGGCGCCGCTCTCCGTGGGGGCGAGGTGGAGCGAGAGGTCCTCGCTCACGTCGAAGCCTGCGAGGTGGGCACTGACGAAGGCGTCGATCGCCTGCAGCGCGTACGCGAGCCCCGAGATCAGGATCATGAAATCGCGGTTGCGGCGGTTGGCGTCGCGCAGCGACCGGTTAGCCGAAGCGGGCAGGCTGCCCGACTCGACCCACTCGTCGCGGTAGTCCTCGAAGTCGTCACACGTGCCGGGCGGGAGGTTCGGCACATCCGCCTCGCAGTCGGCGAAGATGGCGGCGCGGCGAAAGCGTACGGTGCGGAGGCCGTAGACCACGGCATACGTGACGGCCGCGCCGACCCCGGCGACGGCGATCCCGGCTTTGACGTAGTCGCCATTCGTGACCTGCCCCCAGCCGGGGACAAGCAGGCTGCGGCGGAGCACGGCGCCGGGGTCCGGAACCCCGAGTGGCACGGCGTCGGCGCCGAGCACGGCCGACGTGTCGGCAACCGCCGTCGTGTCCGGCTGCGCGGTCGCGGGGCCGCCGAGGGCTACGCTCGCGAGCAGCAGCGCCGCGAGGCGCACGCGACCGGTTCGGGTCACGCTACCGGTCCAGCAGGAGGTCGAGGACACGCTCGAGGTCGTCCTGCGAGTAGTAGGTGATCTCGATCTTCCCCGAGCCGCTGTCCTTGTGCCGGATCGCGACCTGCGTGCTGAGGCGGTCGCGGAGCGAGCCCGTGAACTGCTCGATCTGGAGCGCGTCGCGGCTGGGCTGCGAGACGGCTTCGGCCGCGTCATCGGCGGCGTCCTCGTCGGCCGTTTCGGCGTCGTCGAGCCGCTTGCGGTACTCGCGGACGAGCTGCTCGACCTGGCGGACGGAGAGCCCCTTGTCGACGATCTCGCGGTAGAGTTTGAGCTGGGCCTCGTCGTCCTCGATCGAGACGAGCATCCGGGCGTGGCCGCTCGTGAGCGTGCCGTCGCGGAGCGAGGCGAGGACGGGCGGCGGGAGGCGGAGGAGGCGGAGCGTGTTGGCGACGGTCGAGCGGTTTTTGCTGACCTTTTTGGCGACCTCCTCCTGCGTCAGCCCGCACTCCTCGATCAGCCGGTGGTAGCCGAGGGCGACCTCAACCGGGTTGAGGTTCTCGCGCTGGATGTTCTCGACGATCGCCATCTCCAGCATGGCCTCGGTGTCGGCCTCGCGGACGTAGGCGGGCACGCGCGTCAGCCCGGCGCGCTTGGCCGCGCGGAGGCGGCGCTCGCCGGAGATGATCTCGAAGCGGCTCTCCCCGAGCGAGCGGACGGTGATCGGCTGGATGATGCCGAGCTGGCGGATGCTCGCCGAGAGCTCGTCGAGGGCCTGCTCGTTGAACGTCTCGCGCGGCTGGTACGGGTTCGGCCGAATGGCCTCCACGTCGAGCTCGGCGACGCGGCCGAGCAGGCGGACGCGGTCCTCGAAGTTGTAGAGCTTGGTCTGCGAGACGCTGCCTTCCTCGCGCTCCTCGTCGCCCCCGCTGGAGGAGGGGAGGAGCGCGCTGAGGCCCTTGCCGAGGGCTGCTTTCTTCGTCGCCATGGGGTCGAGAGGTTGAGCGGGGAAACGGGCGGCTCGCGCCGCTGCGGGGCGGACGGGGCGCCGCGCGGGCGCGGTCCGGGTTATTGCGGGGAGGGGCCGGGCTGGAGCACGGGGTCGAGGGCGGGACCGGGGACGGGCC
>CAYTJT010000214.1:0-6066 GCA_964438105.1 uncultured Rhodothermales bacterium
CCTGGAACGACGCGGCGATGTCGGGCAGGTGATCCTCCAAGTGCGCTTCGCGTTCGGCGTCGGAGAAACGATTGAGGTAGTACAGCACCGACGTTTTGAGCCCGCTGAACGAGAAGTCGAACGGGCCGTCCGCGCCGCCGAGTCGGGTGCGGGGGAAGGCTTGGAACGCCGGGTCGCCGTCGCGCGCGAGGCGGTCGACGATGGGCCCGCCGGGGTAGCCGAGCCCGAGCATCTTCGCGACTTTGTCGAACGCCTCGCCGGCGGCGTCGTCGCGCGTCGTGCCGAGTTGCTCGTGGCGGAGGCCCTCGCCGACGAGCACGAGCTGGGTGTGCCCGCCCGAGACCGTCAGGCAGAGGTAGGGGAACGGAGGGTGCGGCTCCTCGATGAACACGGAGTAGATGTGCCCTTCGAGGTGGTTCACCCCGACGAGCGGGATCCCGAGCCCGAGCGCGAGCGCTTTTGCGAACGAGAGCCCGACGAGGAGCGACCCCGCGAGCCCGGGGCCGTACGTCACCGCGACGGCGTCGAGGTCGTGCTTCGTCACGCCGGCCTCGCCCAGCGCCGCGTCCACGACGGGCACGATGAGCCGCTGGTGCGCCCGGCTCGCGAGCTCCGGCACCACCCCGCCGAACCCCTCGTGCACGCGCTGGCTGGAGACGACGTTCGAGCGCAGCGCGCCCCCGGCGACGACCGCCGCCGCCGTGTCGTCGCACGACGATTCGATACCGAGGAGGAGGGGAGAGGGCATGCGTTCGGTAGAGTGGAAGCGGCAGAAGATAGGGCCGCTCGCTTGCGCGGGCGGGCTGCGGTTCGTACCTAACTGATAGTCCTGACCACAACCTGGGGGTTCCATCATGCGCATCGTTGCCGTCCTGCTCCTCTCCCTCCTCGCGCCCACCGTGCTCGCGCAGCCCTGTGACCCCGCTCAAACCGACGAGGTCTGCCCCGACACGACCGACTGGCACCGCTACTTCCCGCTCGACGTCGGCAACGTCTGGCACTACTACGAGCACCTGATCGAAGAGCCGGAGAACCGATGGAGCTGGACGATCACCGGCGAGGCCGAGGTGGAGGGCCAGAGCTACGTCACGCTCGAGCGCTGCGACGACCTCCCCGACGGCTCCGCCGCCTGCGAAGCGCCCGTGTTGCTTCGCTACGACGACGAGCACGACATGGTCGTCCGCCGAACCGACAGCGGCGACGTATGGTGGGATGAGGTCCCCTGCCGTCTCAGCGTCGACTTCAACGAATCCTTCCCCGAGTGCACAGGTCCAGGCACCGAAGAGGCGTTCTTCACCAGGTCGGAGGGAGCGTATGAGGCATCGGTATCGGTGCCTCCCGACGTGTTATCCGATGACACGCGTAAGTCGTTCGCGCAGGGCATCGGTACAGCACAAGTGATGTACGCGGGGCTCGGGATGTGGGCCTATTACCTCGAGTTGCAGAGTGAACCGCCGGAACTAGTCTATGCGCACGTCGGCGGCGAGCAGGTCGGCACGCCCGCCTTCGCCTCGTGCGACCCGTCGAGCGCCGAAGACGTGCCCTGTCCCGACACGACGGACTGGCGGAGCTACTTCCCGCTCTCCGTCGGCAACGAGTGGCAGTACGAGCTTTCGAAATTTTGTGGGGCCGAGGGGTTTCCCCCCTGTCGTTCCGGTTCGGAGATCGTGGGCAGCGAAGTCGTGGAGGACACCGAATACTTCCTTATCCGGCGCTGCACAGAGGGGCTGGACGGTGAGGTTGCCTGCGGAGGGGCGCTGCCGATTCGCTACGATGAGGAATTACGTACCGTCGTTTTTCGGGCAGAGGACGGTATGACCTATCCCTATCTCGACGTTTGCAGCCTCGCTCTTCCGTTCGGCTTCTCCGTCGAGTGCAATTCTAGTGATGAGGAGGATTTTGAGTGGGACGTGATCGGGCGGTACGGTGCGACCTTCGATCTAGGTGCTGGTCCGACGTTGATCGGAACGGCGAAGGGGTTCGGGAGCCTCGGAGGTGGTGTCTCATACTTCGCCGGAATTGGGGAGACGTCTAGTCAGGGCGACGGTAGTTCGATTAGCAACGACCTCACGTACGCCCGCATCGACGGCGTGGAGTATGGGACCCCAGCCTTCACCTTCCCGACGTCGAGCGAGCCGGACATCGCGCAACCCGTCGTGACCGGCTTCACGGCGGCCTTCCCGAACCCGGCGCGCGGGTCGATGCAGGCGCAGTACGCCCTTGCCGCTGCGCAGACGGTGACGCTGGAACTCGTCGACCTGCTCGGGCGGCGCGTGCGGGAGACCGCGTTGGGACCGCAAGCGGCCGGGGCGCACGACGTAGAGATCGACCTCGGCGGGCTGCGGCCGGGGCTCTACGTGCTCCGCCTCCGCGGCGACGCGGGCGCCGAGGCCACGCGCCGCGTCGTCGTCGTGCAGTAGCGCGAGGCGGGGAATCGGACGGGCGGCGAACCTGTCGGCGGCGTTGCGCGTGAAGAGGCGTGGGGCTCACCTCCGCACATTCCCTACCCGCCTCTCCTCCTCTCGATGAAACCCCACCACCACTTCCTGATCGGCGGCGACGGCGGCTCGGCCGTCGCCGATGCCGGGCTGCTCGTGCTCCGGCTGATGGCCGGACTCGCGATGGCGTTCGCGCACGGCGTCAACAAGATGCCCCCGTCCGAGGGCTTCATCGGGGCTGTCGACGCGCTCGGGTTTCCGTTCCCGGTGTTTTTCGCGTGGTCGGCCGGCGTCGCCGAGTTCGTCGGCGGGCTGTGCCTGGCGATCGGGCTGCTCACGCGCCCGGCGGCCTTGTTTCTCGCCTTCACGATGGCCGTCGCGTTCTTCCTCCAGCACGCGGGCGATCCGTTCGGAGACAAAGAAAAAGCCTTCCTCTTCGGCGGCATCGCGCTGCTGTACCTCTTCGCCGGGGCGGGGCGCTACAGCGTGGACGCCCTCCTGCGCGGTCGCGTCTCGAAGCGGACCGTCAACCGCTACGTCCGCTAGCCGAGCGATACGCCCAGTTCGGCGAGCGCCGCCTCGCGCCGCGCCTGCCGGGCGCGCTCGTCGAGCACGGTCGGCGGGGCCGCGCGGACCTCGCAGACGTCGGGCGGGAGCGGGCAGCGCTCGCACGTGAGGTTCACGTCGACGGTGGGCACGGCGGGGTCGTTCCAGAAGCGCACCGTCCGCTTGAACCGCTCGTCGGCGAGGAGCCCGAGCACGACGGCCGTGTTCGTCCCCTCGGTGAGCGCGAGCGGGCGGGCGAGCGCGATCTCGAAAAAGGTCGCGTCCTCCGCCTTCGCGGGGGCGGGCTGATCGATAAAGCGGGAGCGCTGGACGCGCACGACCGGCCCGCCGTTGCCCTTTTTCTGCTGGGCGTCGAGGGCGCGGAGGGCGCCCATCGACGGCCAGCGGCGGCAGTAGTGCTCGTCGCGGCGGAAGCCGTGGGGGACGGGCACGCCGCTGAGGTTGAGCACCTTCGTGAGCCCGTAGCGGTCCGTGCCGCGGGGGTTGTTGAACCGCATGAAGTAGAACTCGCGCAGCCCGAAGTCGGCGGGGATGAGCTGGGAGAGCCGGTAGAAAAACATCTCCGGCGTCGCGTGGTAGCGGTCGAACGCGGCGAGGAACGCGGCCTCGTCCCACCGCGCCTGCTTGAAGAACGCGCCGAGGTCCCGGTCGAGCGCCGCGCGGGAGATGAGGAGGGCCCCGGCGAAGTACGACGCGCGGAAGTTGCCGAGCACCTGCTCGAACGAGGTCACCTCCAGCCACGACGACGTCTCCGGCCGGTCGTCCACGCCGAGCACCTCGAAGCCGATCTCGCGGGCGTAGACGAACGCCCGCTGCGAGGGGAGGAGGTTGCCGTTGATGAGCAGCTTCGGCCCACCGCCGCGCCCGCCCTCGGCCACGAAGACGGAGCGAAAGCCCGAGAGGTCGGGGTGCCGCGCGAGCGTGTCCGCGTCGATCGCGTAGCCGTAGGTCCGTTCGAGCTCGGCGCGCAGCGTGTCGGCGAGGAGCGGGCCGTCGTCCCAGCCCTTCGCCGCGCGGACCTCGGCGGCGCGCGCCTCGAGGTCGGGGAAGTGGTTGCCGTGGAGCTGCTGGTAGCTCCGGAGCGCAGCGAAGAGGACGTGCTCGACGCGGACGTCGTAGTTGCGCGAGATGTCGGCGAACGTGCGGATCAGCGCGCCCGCCTTGTCCGGCATGCTCGCCATCAGGCTCACCAGGTCCTGCGTCTTCACGCCGAAGAGTTGGAACGGGAACTCCTGCACGAACGGCGACGCGATCGCCTGCTTCAGCGGGCCGAGCGAGGCGTCGACGCGCTGCGAGACGAGGTCGTCGAACGGCACGCCGAGCGCACGCGCGAGGTCGATCAGCTTGCCCGTCTTCGGGTACTTCTTGCCCTTTTCGATCTCCGAGAGGTACGAGATCGACACGCCCGCCCGCTGGGCGACCTCCTTCAGCGAGGCGCCGCGTTCGTGCCTGAGGTTCTTCAACTTGAGCCCCAGGATGAGGCGGAGGTTGTCAACGCTGGTTTCCATAGGTCGGCCTCGGGGCAATCAGGGAAGCCACGGTGGGATTCATGGGATAAGCCCTACATCCAACGCCGGGGCGCTTGGGTACTCTAGAACATAGCGGCGGGAGACGAGTAAAGTACACTGTCAGCGAAATTTCGCTTGACATGACATTTCGCAATTCCTATTCTCTCCACACCTCTCACCAGCACCCGCTCCTATGGCTATCGACACCCTCGCCGCCGTTCGCTGGAAGCCCCTCGCCGACGGCCTCACGATCAACGAAGCCGCCCACACGCCCCAAGCCGAGCGCGTCCTCACCGCGGAAGCGCTTCCGGTCCTCGTCGCGCTCCACCGCGCGCTCGAAGGCGAGCGCCAAGAGTTGCTCGCTGCGCGCAAAGAGCGGCAGGCGAAGTGGGACGCCGGCGACCTCCCCGGCTTCCTCCCGCGCGACGAGCACCCCGACGCCCACGGCGACTGGCAGGTCGGCACGCTCCCGGACGACCTGCTGACGCGCCGCGTCGAGATCACCGGGCCGGTGAGCGATCCGAAAATGGTGATCAACATGCTCTCGCGCACCGACGACGGCCACCGCGCCGACGCCGCGATGCTCGACTTCGAGGACTCGATGAAGCCCGCGTGGGGGAACGTGATGCAGGGCGTCGAGAACGTCCGCGCCGCCGCCGCCGGCACGCTCTCGTTCGAGAAGCGCGACCAGAACGGGGAGGTCGTGAAGACCTACGAACTCGACCCCGACGACATGCCGCTGATGATGGTGCGCGTCCGCGGCCTCCACCTCGACGAGTCGAACCTCCGCGTCGACGGCCAGCCCGTCCACGGCGGGATCGTCGACTTCGCCCTCAGCATGGTGCATTCGGCGAAGACGCTGATGGCGAAGGGGAAGACGCCGACCTACTACGTCCCGAAGTGCGAGCACTTTCTCGAAGCGCGCTGGTGGAACCGCCTCTTCGAACTGGTGCAGGAGCACCTCGACATCCCCGTCGGGACGGTCAAGGCGACGTTCCTCATCGAGACGTTGCCCGCCGCGTTCCAGATGGAGGAGATCCTCTACGAGTACCGCGCCCACGCCGCCGGGCTCAACGGCGGGCGTTGGGACAAGATCTTCTCCGACATCAAGGTTCTCAAGGAGCACGAGGACCGCGTGATGGCCGACCGCGGCTCCATCGGGATGAGCCGGCCGTGGATGGAGAACTACGTCAAGCACCTCATCGCCGTCTGCCACCGCCACGGGGCCTTCGGGATGGGCGGGATGAGCGCGTTCACGCCGGGCCGCACCGCCGAGGACCGCGAGCGGCAGACGCAGAAGGTGATCGAGGACAAGGAGTTCGAGTCGCGCATCGGCCACGATGGCTGCTGGGTCTCGCACCCCTACTTCATCGAGCACGCGATGAAGCCGTTCCTCGCGAAGCTCGACGGCAAGCGCAACCAGCTCGACGTGATGCCGGACATCCCCGACCAGCCGGACCTGTTGCCGCAGGGCAGCGGCCCACGCACGCTCGAGGGACTGCACAAGAACGTCAACGTCGGGATCGGCTACATGAAGGGCTGGAACCAGGACA
>CAYTJT010000215.1:0-6063 GCA_964438105.1 uncultured Rhodothermales bacterium
CTCGGCGCGGATGGTGTCGGCGATGGCCTCGCGGATGGCCGGGTGATCGTCGACGACGACGACGCGCGTGTGCGCTGTGGTGGACTTGGAAGAGGTCGTTGGGCTGCTCAAAGTCATAACCGTTCGTTGAGCCCCGCGCCGTTGGGCCACGGGCGTGCGTACGAGATTCGCGAGGTCCGCGAGCGCAGGGTTTCAAAAGGTAAGTAAACCGGGGCGTACGGGCGGAATACCAAAGATTGTGCCTCCATCGTTTAGTGCGTACATAAGTACGGACACGGCTCACCGGAGAGGCCAGGGTGGCCCGCCACCGCTTCGTCTGTACCGGTCCCGGGGGGATATCGGACGGCCGAGGCGGCACGCCCCGGGGCGGCAGTCCGGGTTAGCGCCCGTAGTGCGCGGGCAGGGTGGCCCGCACCATCGTCCCGACGCCGGGTTCGGAGTCGATCGTAAGCGTCGCGCGGATGCTGCTGGCGCGGCGCTTCATGCTGTAGAGCCCGAGCGACTTCCCCATGCTGCGCTCGACGTCGAACCCCGTGCCGTCGTCCTCGATCTCGAGCGTGAACAGGTCGTGGGCGTGGATGAGGCGGATCCAGACGTGGCTGGGCCGGGCGTGCTTCAGCGCGTTGTTGATGGCCTCCTGGGTCATCCGGTAGAGCTGGAGCTTGGCGTCGTAGTCCTCGATGTCGGCGTGGCCCTGGTGGGCGAAGACGCAGCGCACCTCGGAGAGGGAGTCCACGTTAGCGGCGAGCGCGCGGAGGGCGGAGGTCAGCCCCTCTTGGTAAAGCTGCGGGGGGACGAGGCCCCGGCAGATCTCGCGCACGCGCTGGAGCGCCTCCTCGGCGAACGTCGTGACCTTCTTCGTCGCCGCGAACCCCTTGTCCGACGGGTCGAAGTAGCGCGCGCCGAGGTTCTCACTCAGCATCCGGATGCCGGTCAGGAGCTGGCCCACGCTGTCGTGGAGGTCGCGGCCGATGCGTTCCTGCTGCTCCTCCAGCACGGCCACCATGCGGCGCTCCATCTCGACGCGCTCGGTGACCTCGACGCAGCTCCCCCAGATGCGCACGAGCGCGCCCCGCTCGAGCCGCCCGACCGCGTTGAGCGCGAAGTGGCGCGGCGGCTGGTTCTCCCGCTGCACCGTGAGCTCGTGGTTGTGGAGGCGGTAGCCGTCCTCGATAAAGGTGTGGAGCGTCCGCTGGTCCAGCGCCGGGACGAGCACGTGGAGCGGCTTGCCGACGACGGCCTCGGTGCGCGCGGCGCCGAAGAGCCGCGTCATCATCGTGTTGCATTCGGCGAGGTAGCCTTGGTGGAGGATGCGGTCGGCTTGGAGGTAGGGGAGGGCGAGGGCGGAGACGGGCTCGGCGAGGTCGATGCGCCACACCCCCTCGGAGATCGTCTGGACGAAGTTGCGGTAGCGCTCCTCGCTCCGCCGCCGGTCGGTGATGTCGCGGATCACCATCTGCACGGCCTCCTCCCCCTCGAACGGCACCCCCACGGCGACGGTCTCGACGACCCGTTCCTCCCCGTCGAGGCGGATGATCTCGTGCTCGAATGGGGTGTAGGCCGCCCGGTCCACGTGCTCGGTGCGCTGCTGCTCGACGGTCTCGTACTGATCGGCGGGGAGGAAGTCGCGCAGGGTGTGGCTCCGGAGCTCGTCGGGGTCGTGGAAGCCGAAGAGCCGGGCGCACGCCTCGTTCGCGTACAGGATGAGGTCGTCGGAGAGCACGAGGATGGCCTCGGGGTTGAACTCGACGAACTTCCGCCACCGCTCCTCGCTCTCGGAGAGGGCCCGCTCGGCGCGCGTCCGGTCGAGGTAGCCGGCGAGGAGGTCGCCGAAGACGGAGAGGACGCGGCCGTGGTCGCGGAGGTCCTCCTCCGAGAGCGTGGCGTGCTCGATGCCGAGGTAGCCGACGAAGCGGTCCTGCCGGGAGAGGAGGGGGATGGCGAGGCCCGCTTGCTCCCCGTCGGAGAGGCGCTCGTGGAGCGGGATTCGCTGCCCGACCGATGGCCGCGCCTGGGCAAGCAGGCGCATGGATGGCCCGGAAGGCGAGGCGCTACCATTGAGTAGCCGCTCTTTAGCCGCATCGCCATCGCGGTGCCACTCGATCACCGTGCCCGTTGGGATCAGGGTTTCGTCGGCCGGCACGTCGTCGAGGACCGTGACGAGGTACGCGCACTCCGCGCCCACCGCGCTCCCCACGATGCGGAGTACCTCTTCGAGGTCCGCCTGCCCCGACGAGACGAGGAGGCGGGACACGTCGACGAGGCCGTGCTCGATGCCCGAACGGTATTGGCGGAAGGTGTCGCGTGATTCGGCCATGCGGGAAAGATAGCGCGCGGACGAGCGGAGATCGTAAAACGCGTTCTGTTCTGTCCGGACGCCGTTCCGTCCGCACAGGGTACGACGAAAACGCCCTCCGATCCACAGGCGGGACCGGAGGGCGTCGGGTGTCGAGGTGGAGCTAAGCGGATTCGAACCGCTGACCTCTGCAGTGCGATTGCAGCGCTCTACCAACTGAGCTATAGCCCCGGGGCGCTTTCAATATACGACGCCGCGCAGCCCGCCCAAGCAGCTCCGCCACGCCCGAGCGTCTTCTAATCCGCTTTTCACTGTTCCGACGTACGGGGCCCGTCAGCTGCTGCCGCGAGGGCTTCCAGCATCGCCCGGTTCGCGTCGGTGAGCGGGACGTCGCGGCGGGCCATCACGGCTTCGGCCACGCGCAGCGCTTTGTCGACCCGGTAGGGCACGAGCCCGTCGGCTCCGCCCCACGAGAACCCGGGGACCCAGCGCGGCGGGAAGCCCGCGCCGAAGAGGTTGCAGAAGACGCCCACGACCGTGCCCGTGTTGAACATCGTGTTGATCGAGCACTTCGAGTGGTCGCCCATGACGAGGCCGACGAACTGCCGCTCGGTGTCGACGAAGTCCTCGGCCACGGCGTCGTAGACCGTCACGTGCCCGTAGTCATTCTTGAGGTTCGAGGTGTTCGTGTCGGCGCCGAGGTTGCACCACTGCCCGAGGTACGAGTTGCCGAGGTAGCCGTCGTGCGACTTGTTCGAGAACGAATGGACGATGCTGTCGTGCACCTCGCCGCCGACTTTGGAGTGCAGCCCCACCGCGCTGCCTTCGGCGCGCGCCGCCGCTTTCAGGCGGGCGTGTGGGCCGAGGTAGAGCGGGCCGATGCCGATCGCACCTTCTTCGACGACGGCGCCTTCGGCGAGGTAAATCGGGCCGCGCTCGGCGTTGAGAATGGCGCCGGGACGGACGGTCGCGCCGGGGGCGAGATAGATCCGCTCCGGGTCGACGAGCGTGGCGGACGGGTGGACGGCGGTGCCCTCGTTGCCGGGGAGGCCGAGCGACCCGCTGGAGCGGGTCAGGCGGTCGAAGTCGGCGGCGATGCGGGCGGGCACGTCGTCGAGCAGGTGCCAGAGGCGGGAGATGAGCGCCGCGCCCTCGACCCGCTCCTCGGGCATCCCCTCGAACTGGAAGTGGCCCACGAACTCCGTCGCGATGAGGTCGGCGGGCGGGTTCGGGTGCCACGCGGCGACGATCGTGTCGCCTTGGTGGAAGGCGCAGGCGGGCTCGCGGGACTCGATCGCGGCGCGCAGCCGCTCCACGAGATCGCCCTCTTCGACGAGCCAGCGCTGGTTCACGAACAGCACGCCGTCGTTCGGCCCGATCGTGTTCACGAGCGCCTGCGGGTGGGCCTGCGCAGCGACGCGCGCAACGCTTGCGCGCGTGTGCAGAAAGAGCCCATCGAGCGCGAACGCACGCCGCTGCCGCTCGGCGAGCGTCTGGATGCCGACGCGGAGGTCGCCCGCCGCGCGCGTTGCGGCGAGGGGGAGGAGGTGGCGGACGGTGGCGTCTTCGAAGAGGCAGAGGTGCGGCATCGGGCGGGAGGTGGATCGGCAGATTGCGGAGCGCTCCAAGCTACGCCGCCGCCGGGTGCGCGTCCGTCGTCAGCCGAGCGCCGCGCGGAGGAAACAGCACGAACGAGGCGCGGTAGGACGAGAGTGAACACCGTTAACTCTCGCCCGATGCCTTTGCTGCCTGACCTCTCCGCACCGCCCGGCTGGACCCCGATCGACGCGTTCCCGCAGCGCTCGTTCGTCTCCGGCGACCCCGACGGCGACCGCCTCCGGGTTACGTACTACGAGCGCGACAGCGCCCTCCTGGCGCGGGTGTGGTTCGGGCCCGAGGCCGAGGGGCCGCCCGGCCACGCGCACGGCGGGGCGCTCGCCGCCGTGCTCGACGAGGCGATGGGCTTCGCGGCGTGGCTCGCCGGGCACCCGGTCGTCGCGGCACGGCTCGTGACGGACTTCCGCCGGATGCTCCCGCTCGGCACGGTCTGCACCGTCGAGCCCGTCGTCGGGCGCGTCGAGGGACGGAAGGTGCACGTCAGCGCACACCTCGTCGGGCCGGACGGGACGGCGTACGCCGGGGGCGAGGCGGTCTTCGTCGGCCTCACCCCCGGCGCGCTCGAAACGCTGAACACGATCCGCAACGACGCGGACGCGTAAGTAGACCTCAGTCTTCCCACGCCTCCGGATCGGGCGCAACAATTTGCTGTTCCCGAAGGCTTTGATTCCGGGTGCGGCGTCCGCATATTGGATCCCCCTCTTCTCACCCAACCCCTCTTTCTTCATGGCCACGATGCGTGCAGTGCAAGTCCCTCAACCCGGCGGCGATTTCGAACTCGTCGAGCGGGACATTCCCGAGCCCGGCCCCGGCGAGGTCCGCATCCGCGTCGACGCGTGCGGCATCTGCCACAGCGACCTCTTCGTGAAGGAGGGGGCGTTCCCCGGCATCGACTATCCGCGCGTGCCCGGGCACGAGATCGCGGGGGTCGTGGACGCGCTTGGCGAGGGCGTGAGCGAGTGGGACGAGGGGCAGCGCGTCGGGGTAGGGTGGCACGGCGGGCACTGCTTCGTCTGCGACCCGTGCCGCTCGGGCGACTTCGTGACGTGCCGGAACGAGAAGATCACCGGCATCACGCACGACGGCGGCTACGCCGACTACGTCGTGGTCCCGCACGAAGCCGTCGCTGCCGTCCCGGACGAGTTGAGCGCCGTCGATGCGGCGCCGCTCCTCTGCGCGGGCATCACCACGTTCAACGCGCTCCGCAACATCGGCGCGCTCGCAGGCGACCTCGTCGCGGTGCAGGGCATCGGCGGGCTCGGGCACCTCGGCGTGCAGTACGCCAAAAAGCTCGGCTACCGCGTGGCCGCCCTCTCGCGCGGCGACGACAAACGCGACCTCGCCCTCGACCTCGGCGCGGACCACTACATCGACGCCACCGCGGAGGACCCGGCGGAGGCGTTGCAGAAGCTCGGCGGCGCGCGCGTGATCCTCGCGACGGCGCCCTCGGCGAAGGCCATCGCGTCCGTCCTCGGCGGGCTCGGGCGCAACGGGGTGCTGCTCGTCGTTGCCGCGGCGAACGAGCCCGTGCAAGTGCCTCCGCTCGCGCTCATCGGCGGGCGAGCGAGCGTGCAGGGCTGGCCGAGCGGCACGGCGAAGGACTCCGAGGAGACGCTCGCCTTCTCCGCGCTCACGGGCGTCGCGCCGATGACCGAGACGTTCCCGCTCGAAGAGGCCGCCGCGGCCTACGACCGGATGCTCGCCAACGACGCCCGCTTCCGCGTCGTGCTCGACGTGGCGGCCGGACGCGACGGATCGTGACGGCGCCCCCGCCGAGCGCCCTATATTGACCCAACCTCCTCCTCTAACCCGAGCCCTTCCGACATGAAATTCTTCATCGACACGGCCGAGATCAGCGAGATCAAAGAAGCCGCCGACATGGGCGTCCTCGACGGCGTCACCACGAACCCCTCCCTCGCCATGAAGGCCGGCGCGACCGACTTCGAGGGGCTGATCTACGACATCTGCGAGGCCGTCGACGGCGACGTCTCCGCCGAGGTCGTCTCGACGGACTACGACGAGATCGTGGCCGAGGGGCGGCGGCTCGCCAAGATCCACGACAACGTCGTCGTGAAGGTGCCGATGATCCGCGACGGCGTGAAGGCGATCAAGACGTTCTCGCAGGAGGGCATCCCCGTCAACTGCACGCT
>CAYTJT010000216.1:0-6045 GCA_964438105.1 uncultured Rhodothermales bacterium
GGCCGCGGCGGGCGCGCCGAGCACGAGCGAGCGCGGGGGGATGACGGTGTTGCCCGTGACGAGCGCGTGGGCGCCGACGAGACTGCCGGCCCCAATGACGGCGCCGTCGAGCACGACGGCAGCCATGCCGATGAGGCAGTCGTCCTCCACCGTGCAGCCGTGGACGACGGCGTTGTGACCGATCGTCACGCGTTCCCCGATGCGACACGGGTGCGTGCCCCGGCTCACGTGGACGGTCGCGTTGTCCTGCACGTTGCTCTCCGCACCCACCTCGATCCAGTGCACGTCTCCGCGCAGCGAGGCGCCGAACCAGATGCTCGCGCCTTCGCCGAGCGTGACGTCACCGATCACGGCCGCCGTGGGAGCGATGTAATTGGAGGCATCGAAGCTGGGGGACTGGCCGAGGAAGGAATCCGTCATAGCGAAGTGGGCTGTGTGGAGGTAAAGGCGAGAAGCAGGGGCGGACGGCCGAGGTCTTTCAACATCGCCATGGGAACAGCGTGTGGGGCCGAGAAATGGAACGTGCGCCCGCGGCGGAGCCGCCGGGGCGCACACTGACCAGTGAGCAGAGGACTAGCTGTTGTCGGTGTGGTCGGGGAGGTCCTTGCGCTTGGTCTCAGCGAGGTCTTCGAGTTCGTCCTCCGACATGGAGTCGTACATCTCGCGGGCGGCGCCCTAGAGGTCGGACTTGTTCGTCTCGCCGCGTTTGGCGGAGAGGGCGGCGCCGGCCGCTTGTTGCTGGGCTTTGGACTTGGCAGGCATGGCGGTGCAGAAGTGAATGAAAGAAGTGAATGATGGGAAGAAGAGTCTTCATTTAACCCGTTCGTTCAGCGATCAGGTTCCGCCGCTGCCGGTGTGAAAGGGCGGTGAGAGAACGGCGAACGGCGTAACCGCCGCTCTTGCGGTCCCGTACCGCCCGGTGTATCCTTTCTGTCCACCCCACGAGCAGGTGCCCATGCAGGACGTCTATTGGATCTGCCTCTTCGGAGGACTCGTGTTCTCCGTGCTCACCCTTCTCTTCGGGGACCTCCTCGACGGGGTGCTCGACGGGTTCGACGCGCTCGATGGGTTCGACCTCCTCGACCCGCTCTCGCTCGTCGGCGGGGTGACGGTCTTCGGCGGCGCCGGCGTTGTGCTCACCGAGACGACCGACCTCGCGCCGGGGACGGGTGCGGCGCTCGCCGCCCTCATTGGGCTCGCCCTCGCGATCGCGATGCACTTCGTCTACGTGCGTCCGATGAAGCGGAGCGAGAACTCGACGGGGTTCTCCCTCCGCGAGTACCACGGCAAACTCGGCGAGGTCATCACCGCGATCCCGGCGGCCGGCTACGGCGAGGTGATCGTAAAGATGGGTGCGAGCAACACTTTCCGCACGGCCGCCTCGTTCGAGGGGAAGCCGATCCCCCGCGGGACGCGCGTCGTCGTCGTCGAGATCCGCGACGGCGACCTTCTGGTCACCCCGTTCGACGAGCTCACACCGGTCGACGACCTGCCGAAGCAACAACCGCCGCACTTGTCTACCGCCTGATCGTCCTGCTCATCCACCCTCGGAGACTTCGTATGGACCCGACTATGCTGGCCCTCATCATCACCGGTACCGTCCTCGTCCTGCTCGTGATGATCCTCGCCTCGCGGTACAAGACCGTGAGCCCGGACGAGGCTATGATCATCACCGGCTCGGCGATGGGCGGGAAGAACGTGCTCACCGACGAGAGCGGGCGACGCGTCAAAATCGTCCGCGGCGGCGGCGCTTTCATCGTGCCGATCGTGCAGCAGCAGGAGCGGCTCTCGCTCCTCTCGCACAAGCTCGACGTGATGACGCCCGAGGTCTACACCGCGCAGGGCGTCCCCGTGATGACCGACGGCGTGGCCGTGATCAAGGTCGGCTCGTCGGTCGAGGACGTGGCGACGGCGGCCGAGCAGTACCTCGGCAAGCCCGACGAGATGCTGCAGGCCGAAGCGCGCGAGGTGCTCGAAGGCCACCTCCGCGCGATCCTCGGCACGCTGACGGTCGAGGAGGTCTACCGCAACCGCGACAAGTTCGCGCAAGAGGTGCAGGAAGTCGCCGCGCGCGACCTCAAGAAGATGGGGCTCCAAATCGTCTCGTTCACGATCAAGGACGTCCGCGACAAGAACGGCTATCTCGAAGCGCTCGGCCGCCCGCGCATCGCCGCCGTCAAGCGCGACGCCGACATCGCCGAGGCCGAAGCCATGCGCGACTCGCGCATCAAAAAGGCCGAGGCCGACGAGAACGCGCAGAAGGCCGAGCTCATCCGCGACACGAACGTGGCCGAGGCGACGAAGGACAAGGAGTTGAAGGTGGCCGCGTTCAAGCAGGAGCAGGACACCGCAAAGGCTTCCGCCGACCTCGCCTACGCCGTCCAGGAGGCGTCCAGCCAGCGGCAGGTCGTCGAGGAGCAGATGCAGGTCGAGCTCGTCCGCAAGCAGCGCGAGGTGGACCTCGAACAGCTCGAGATCGAGCGGCGCGAGCGGGAGTATGACGCCGAGGTCAAGAAGAAGGCCGACGCCGAGCGCTACCGCGTCGAGCAGTCCGCCGAGGCGGCCAAGAACCAGCGCATCCGGGAGGCCGAGGCCCAACAGTTCGCGATCGAGGCCGAGGCGAAGGCCCGCGCCGAGGGTGCCCGCGCCGAGGGGACCGCCGAGGCCGACGTGATCCGCGCCAAGGGTCTTGCGGAAGCCGAGGCCAAGGAGAAGCTCGCCGAAGCGTTCGAGAAGTACGGCGAGGCCGCCGTGCTCGACATCCTCGCGAAGATGCTCCCCGAGTTTGCCGGCCGGATCGCCGAGCCGATCGGGAAGATCGACAAGATCTCGGTCGTGGACACCGGCGGCGGGCAGGGCGCCGGCCGCGTCGCGGGCTACGTCACCGAGCTGATGGCGAGCTCGAACGAGATGCTCGGGAACGTCGCCGGGCTGGACCTCAACGCGCTCGCGCAGCGGCTGACCGGGGCAAGCCGCGACACTCCGGCTGTTCCCCCGCGGCTCACGCAGCCGCCGAAGCCTTCCCGCGGTGACGGCGACTCCCTCGACCACGAGGAGCACGACAGCGACGCGGCATAATCCCGTCACAAACCGGACCGAGCGGTCGCCGCATCAGCTCACAGCGCGCGGCTCCGCACTCCTCTCGCCCCAACGGACCGCATGCCCTCCGACGCCACGCCCACCGTCCTCCTTCTCATCGGCGTCTCCGGCGTCGGCAAAACGACGGTAGGCCTTGGGGTGGCCGAGCGGCTAGGGTGGGACTTCTTCGACGCGGATGACCTCCACCCCCCGGCGAACGTGGCGAAGATGCAGCGCGGCGAGGGGCTGACGGACGCGGACCGGGACCCGTGGCTGAGCGCGTTGCGCGGGCTCATCGACGGCCGGCTAGACGAGGACGCGCCGGCCGTGATCGCGTGCTCCGCGCTAAAGGCGCGCTATCGGAGGCGGCTGAAGCAGGGGGACCCGCGCGTCGCGTTCGTGTGGCTGGACACGACGAAGGAGGCGATCGCCCAGCGGCTGGCCGAGCGCGAAGGGCACTACGCCGGACCGGACCTGCTCACGAGTCAGTTCGACGCGCTCGAGCCCCCGACCCCCGAGGAAGCGCTCCGCGTCGTCGCAGAGGGGAGCGTGGATGACGTAGCCCGCCGCGTCGTCACGGCGCTCGACAGCGGTGCCGAACGCCCGGAGGCGTCCAGTAGCGGGTAGGGCACGTAACTCGATCGTCAGGCCGTCTCGGACTCGGTCTGCTCGAGGTGATCCTTCCCTTGCTCGAACAGTTCGAGGTACGACGTGACGGGGTAGCGGTCCCCGTAGATCTCCTTCATCTTCTGGAAGCGCAGCTTGCACGCCATCTTAAACGCCGTCTCCTCCCCGTATTTCCGGATGGAGAACGATGTCCCGCGCGCCTCGCCCGGCGCCGGGTTCCAGGAGACGGCGTAGACCTCGTGGCGACGGCCGTGGCGATCCCGCTTAAACGTCCGGGAGACCCCGAGGACGCCCGTCGCGTTGTTCTTGTTGTGACGGATGAGGCGGCGCTTCGGCTCGCTCTCAGGCATCGCGTCTACTTCTTTCTTCAGGCTCTTCCGGTATTCGGCGGCTTGTTGGAACGCTTCCTCCTTGCCCCCGCACTTCCGGTCGCTGAAGAGTTTAGAGTACGTCCGGCCGTGACGGTAAACGCGTACCTGCCACCCGTGCGTCGAGTCCGAATCTATACGAATAACCCCCTTGGCTCTCGGCATGAGGCTGTAACTCCTTTATAGGTTGGTGGGTAGAGGTTCGACAATATATGTCGCACCCTCGCATCATACACGCTTTACCTGCCGAGCGCCTTACGGGTTGCACAATTTGGAAACTTTAGGTTGGGATAGAGCTAACGATCATGCACAGGCGAGGCCGGGGGTGGGGTCAGGCGTCGGCCGGGATCTTCCGGTAGCGGGCGTTGATCCCGCAGTAGACCCCGTACGCGAGGAGCCCGAGGGCGACGGCGCCGAGGAGGTAGGGACCGTAGGGCTGTGCCGCGAGGGTATCGAGCGCGCCGCCGAGCCCTCGCGCCTCTTCCGGATTCGCGCTCAGCGCGGCCTGGATCAGGAAGACGCCCATGATGCAGAAGACGACGCCGCGCGCAGCGAGGCCCGCCCGGCCCATCCGCTTCGTCCACGTCCGCTCCGTCGCGCTCATCTCGGCCGTCTTGAGCTTGTCGAAGAACCCGGCCTGGTAGGCCTTGTAGAGTTGGTAGAGCCCAAATCCGATCGTGAGGGCGCCGACGATGCCGACGAGCCACAGGCCGAAGGGCTGGGCCATGAGCTTTGCGGTCCAGGTGTCGGCGCTGCCGTCGCCGCTGCTGCCGCCGCCACTTCCGAAGAGGAGGCGGACCGCCGCGACGGCGAGTCCTGCGTAGAGGACGCCGCTGATGAAGTACCCGGTGCGCTTGATGAGGCCCTTCGCGTCGGTGCCCTTGTTGTCGGGGTCCGCGAAGGCTTGGACGAACCGCCAGAGGGCGTACCCGAAGAGGCCGAGGGCGATGATTCCGAGGAGGATCTGCCCGAAGGGTCCGTCGGCGATCGTACTCAGCACGCCCCGAGAACCCGTCGTTTGGCCGCCGGAGCCGAAGGCTGCCATCACGGCCAAGATGCCGATGAGGGCGTACACCACGCCTTTGACGGCGTAGCCTAGGCGGGCGAGCTTTTCAACGGTATCGCTGTGAGAGGCGTGGCGTCCTGCGCTGCGCGCGGCACGCTGGGGGGAAGAGGTATCCATGGCAGCAGAGAGGGGTGGAGAGGCGTGAAAAGCGGCCTCGTAGTAGAAGGGCACTCCCTACTACCCCACAGGGCCGTTTGGGGTTCGGTCCCCCTCGGGGACCCCTCGCGTTCGTCCCCGATGAGACGAATGCAGCGCCGGGTTAGTCGTGCGCTCTACAGGGAGCGGAGGAAGACGAGGAGCGCCTCCCGGCCTTCGGCAGGCAGCGCCCGAGCCCCCTCTCGCGCGGATTCCGCTTCGCCGCCGTGTTCGACCTCGACTTGCGAGTGCAGCGCCCGCTACGGCGTCTTCCTGGCACTCAGTCGAACGACCGGGAGCCGTCGGGCTGGAGGAGGTAGCGGAAAGTGTAGTAGCGGAACCCCTCCTCGGGGTCGAGCTCCTCGGGCGCGGGGGCGCCCCGGTAGTAGCTCTCGATCTCGACCTTCGCATAGCGCCCGTCGGCCGTGCGGACGACGAGTACGGCAGGGCGGGGTGAGACGACGCCCGAGGCGAAGTCGTAGTCGTACCACCCGTTCCCGGCGCCGCCGGGGATCGCCGTCTCCATCCGATCGGTGCCTCGGTCCACGGCAAACGAGTCGGCGGGCGGCGCTTCCGTGACAGCGGCGAACGAGGTGTCCTCGAGCACGGCGGCGGCGCCCATGCCGGGGCCGGAAGCGCCGCCGTTGACGAGGATCGTCGTCGATTTGAAAGCGAGGTCCCACTCGGTCGAGGCGGAGTCGGCGACGGGGACGAAACGGTTCTCGCGGAGGCTGTAGAACGTGAAGTGCTCGTCCTCGCCCCGTGCGTCGA
>CAYTJT010000217.1:0-6024 GCA_964438105.1 uncultured Rhodothermales bacterium
CGAGAACGCGTCGCAGTCGAACGGGATGAGGCAGGCGTCGGCGGCGATCAGCGCCGAGAGCGTGTAGAACCCGAGCGCGGGCGGCGTGTCGATGTAGACGGCGTCGTACTCGGTGAGGGCGTCGAGCCCGTCGCGGAGCTTGTTGATCTTGTGCTTCGCTTCGAGGCGGCTCTGCATCTCCGTCAGCTCGGGCGAGGCGGCGACGAGGGCGAGGTCGTCGTAGGGCGTGTGGAGGACGAACTCGGAGAGCTTCTCTTCCCCCAGCCGGAACGAGAGGAACTGCTCGAAGAACCCGGCGACGGTGACCTCGGGCTGCGCCGGGCCGAGGAGGTACTGCGTCGCGTTGCCCTGCGCGTCGAGGTCGAGGAGGAGGGTGCGCTGGCCGCGCAGCGCGCTGAGCGCCGCGAGGTTGACGGCGATGCTGGACTTGCCAACGCCGCCTTTCTGGTTGAAGATGACGCGTCGCATGACGGGCGGGGTGAGGGGGGAGGGGATACCCGAAGGTCAGCGTCGGGGCCGAGACAGTCAATGCCTCGTGCGTAAAGGGCGCTGGAATTCAGACGTGATTAGTCGGCTGCGGGCTGGGTGAGCGGCACCACGATACGCTCGTCCCAACACCGGGCCGAGACGCAGTCCCGGGTGATCCACCGGATGCGTGTGCTCTCCACGAGCGGACCCGGCTCCAGCCATAAGCCCGTCGAGGCACCCGACGCCTGGAACGGTTGGTCGGGCCGGGCGACATTGAGGCTCACCACGTTATAGAGTCCGAGGACGATGACGAAGGCGATCAGCACGCGGCGTCGCTCCGCGAACAGCAACCCCAGCGCGAGCAGGACGAAGGGGACGGCGGGCAGGAGGTAGCCGACGTCGAGTGGGAAGCGCAGAAAGAGGAGTTCGTACGCCACGAACACGCCGAGGCAGAGCCACAGGAGGGGCGGCGTGGGGCGCGGCCACCGCCGCAGCGCAATTGCTCCGAGCGCGACGAGCATCACCGCCGTGGGAAGCCCCCACAGGTACAGGCTCTTGTAGCCCCACCGCCCGAGGCGCAGCGTCCACGTCCACAGCTCTTCGCCCCCAAGCCCCGCCGGTTGGAGGAAGCCGAGCGTCCAGCCGAACTCCCACGCCGACGGGATGTAGCACGCCGCGCCGAGCACGACAGCGACGAGCCCGGCCCGGACGACCCCGCGCCGGTCGTCCGCAACGAGGTAGAGCGCGTACATGAATACGCCGCCGACGGCCAGCGCCGTCGTAAAGCGACTGCCGACGGCGAGGCCGAGGAGCAGGCCCGCGAGCCACCAGCGCCGGCCGAGGAGCGCGGCCCAGCCGGCCAGCAGGAAGCCGAGGCCCCACACGTGATCCATCGTGGCCGTCGCGTTCGTCCAGAAGACGGGGTGGACGGCGAGCCCGGTAGCGAGCACGAAGCGGTGGGGCACCCCGAGCCGCTGAATGATGACGAGGAGCGCGCCGAGCGCTACGAGCCCCATGCAGAGCGTGCCGAGGTTGCTGAGCACGCTCCCTCCGACCGCGTTGAGCACCGTCGTGGCGAGCTCCGGCACGAGGTAGCCGGGGTTGCGCGAGCCGATGTAGTGTCCCTCCTCCAGCAGCACCCGCCCGGTCCGAACGATCCGGAAAGCGTCGGGGTCGTCGCCGTAGCCGAGGAAGAGCCACGGGGCGTACGCCGCGGCGCAGCTCGCGAGGAAGAGGAAGCGAGGGGAGAAGCGCTTCATCGGTCGAGGTCGGACGAGAGGGCCGCGCGGAGTCCGGCGAGGTAGGGCGGGGCGAGGCGCATCCGGCTGCCGTACCACGAGAACAGTTCGCCGTCGACGAGGCGGACGGGGACGCCCGGCACGACGCCGCGCGTCTCGGCGAGGTGCTTCTCGCGGAACGGGAACGGCTCCGACGAGAGGAAGACCACGTCGGGCCGGGACGCTGCGAGGTCCTCCGCTGTCACCTCGGGATACCGCCTCCGGTCGCCGAACACGTTCACGAACGACGCGCGGCGGAGTACGTCGTGGATAAACGTGTCGCCGCCGACGGTCATCCACGGGTCGCGCCAGATGAGGTACGCCACGCGCAGCGGCGGCTCGGATCGCAACGCCGCGAACCCCCGCTCGATCTCGCCGACGAGCGCTTCGGCGGCCTCGCTCCGATGGACGAGCGCGCCGACGGTGCGAACGAGGGCGAGCGCGCTGTCCACGCCCGCGACGTCGGTGACGAAGACCGGCGCAAACGCGTCGAGCGCTTCGACGTCGGCGCGCGTGTTCTCTTCGAGGTTCGCGAGCACGAGGTCGGGCGCGAGCGCGCGGACGCGGTCGAGGTTGACGTTTTTCGTCCCGCCGACGATCCGCTTCTCCTCCTTCCAGCCGGCGGGGTGCACGCAGAACCGCGTCAGCCCGACGACCTCGGCGTCGAGCCCAAGGTCGGCCAGGAGTTCGGTCTGGCTCGGCACGAGGGATACGATCCGCCGGGGCGGCGCGTCGAGCGCGACGGTGCGCCCGCGGGCGTCGGTCCGTTCGGGAACGGAGGGTGTGGAGGGTGTGGAGGGTGTGGAGGGTGTGGAGGGTGTGGAGGGTGTGGAGGGTGAAGCTGAGAAAAGTACCGAGCCCGCCGCGCGTGGCCCCGACGCTCGCTCTCTCCATGTCCTCCCTGCCCTCCCTTCTCTCCCCGCCATCATGACCTCTCGACCGCCTCGCGCTCGCGGAGGGCGGCGAGCAGCTTCCGGTGTAGCCCGTCGAACGAGCCGTTGCTCATCACGAGCGCCACGTCGCCCGGCCGGAGCGTGTCGAGGAGAGGCGGCAGCAGGGCGTCGGCGCTGTCGTAGGCGGCGGCCGGCGTGCCTCCGCTCGCGATGCGCGCGGCGACGGTGTCGGCGTCGAGGAAGTTGTCGGGCTCGTCGTTGTGGCGGAGCGGGGGCGACGAGAGGAAGACGGCCCCGGCGGTGGCGAGGGCGTCGGCGTAGGTGCCCTCGAAGACCCTGCGGCGGCTGGAGTTGCTGCGCGGCTCGAACACGGCGACGGTCCGGCGGCTCGGCCAGCGCTCCTGCACGGCGTGGACCGTGGCGGCGACGGCCGTGGGGTGGTGGGCGTAGTCGTCGACGACGATCACGCCGTCGGCCTCGCCGAGGACCTCCTGCCGCCGCTTCATCCCCTCGAACGAGGCGAACGCCTCGGCGATCGTCTCGGGCGCGATGCGCTCGTTGAGCGCGACGGCGCAGACGCCGAGCGCGTCGAAGCGGTTGACCCAGCCGCCGAGGGGGAGGAAGATCTCGGTGAGCGGGTGGCCATTGGCGACGAGGGTGAAGCGCTGCCCGCCCTCGACGGCGCGGATGTCCGTCGCGGTGAGGTTGTCGTCGCCGCCCTGGAGTCCAAAAAAGCGGACGCTCGCCTCGGTGCGGTCGGCGAGGGCGCGGACCTCCTCGTCGTCGCCGTTGAGCAGGAGGAGGCCGTCGGGGGGGAGGAGGGCGACGAACGCGCGGAACGCGTCGCGGTACTCGTCCCAGTCCTCGTAGATGTCGGCGTGGTCGAACTCCATCGACGTGACGATCGCGCTCGTGGGGCGGTAGTGCATGAACTTCGGCCGCTTGTCGAAATAGGCCGAGTCGTACTCGTCGCCCTCGACGACGAAGTGCGGGCCGGAGCCGACGGCGCACGTCGCGCCGTAGTTCGTCATCACCCCGCCGATGAAGAAGCCGGGGTCGAGCCCGGCGTGGCGGAGGACGTGGGCGAGCATCCCGGCCGTCGTCGTTTTCCCGTGGGTGCCGGCGACGACGAGGCTGCGGCGGTCGCGGAGGAAGAAGTGGCCGAGCGCGTCGGGCAGCGACATCTGCACGAGGCCGTGCTCGCGGGCGTAGGCCGCCTCGGGGTGCGTCGGCACGGCGGCGTTCCCGACCACGACGAGGTCCGGCGCGGGGCGCCTCTCGCGCGGCCGGAGGTGCGCCGGGTCGTACCCCTCGTCGATCGTGATGCCGAGGTCGCGGAGCCGCGTGCTCATCGGGGGGTAGGCCGCCTCGTCGGACCCGCGCACGGCGTAACCCGCTTCGACGAGGAGCTCGGCGAGCGCGCCCATCCCCTTGCCGCAGATGCCGATGAGGTAGACCGACTCGATCTCCTCCGGCGGCGGGACGGCGGGGCGGTCGAAGATGCGGAGGTCGGCGTCGGGGAAAGAGGCGAGGTCGCGCATGGGCAGGCGGGGTTGGAGGGGGGCTCAAAATACCGTCGCCGTGCCATCGCTGCGTCGCAGCAGAGTTATTCCGGCTTCGCGGGCGCCTCGGCGCTGTCGGCGTCGTCCGCGACGTTGGTGGTCCGGGGCGCGACGCCGCCGGTGATGCCGTACTTCACGCCGGCCTCGCGCTCGCCCATCGTCTCGGCGAGCTCCTCCTCGGAGACCTCGTCGAGGAGGCCGAGGGCGCGGGCGCGCTCGGCCCAGCGCTCGCGCGCGAGCACCTGCATGTCGTGGACGGTGTCGGCCTCGTCCACGATCTCCAACCCGAGGAGCGTCTCGACCACGTCCTCCATCGTCGCGATGCCCTGCGTCCCGCCGTACTCGTCGACGACGAGCGCGAGGTGCTCCTTCCGTTCGAGGAAGCGCTCGAAGAGGCGGGGGAGCGGGAGCGTCTCGGGCACGGTGAGGAGGTCGCGCTGGATCTCGCCGACGGGGCGGTCGCCCCGGTCCTCGGCGACGGCCCGGAGGATGTCGCTGCGGAGGGCGTAGCCGGTGACGTGGTCGCGGTTGCCGTCGAAGACGGGGAAGCGCGAGAAGCGGAGGTGGGCGTCGGTGATCTTGCGCACGGGCTTCGTGGAGGGGAACGCCACCATCACCGTGCGCGGGGTCATCACGTCGCGCGCGGCGAGCTCGCTGAAGCGGAGGAGGCTCTGGAGGATGCGCGACTCCTGCGGGTTGAACACGCCCTCCTCGGCGCCGAGCGTGGCGAGGGCGGCGAACTCGGCGCGGCTGACCTGGTTCTCCTTCTCGCCGCGCGCCATCAGCTTCGTGATCCACTGCGAGAGGAGGACGAGCGGGTAGAGCACCCAGATCAGCGGGCGGAGGACGCGGGCCACGAGCGGCGCGAGGGCGCGCCAGTGCACGGCGCCGAGCGTCTTCGGAATGATCTCGGAGAGGACGAGGATGCCGAGCGTGAGGACCGCAGAGAAGACGCCGACGTAGGCGTTGCCGAAGTAGGCGGCGGCCTCGGCCCCGGCCCCCGCCGCGCCGATCGTGTGGGCGACGGTGTTGAGCGTGAGGATCGCCGCGAGCGGGCGGTCCACGTCGGCCTTGAGCGCCTTGAGCCGCTCCGCCGCCGTGGGGTTGCCCTCCTCGAGCGCGCCGATGTACGCCGGGGTTACGCTCAGGAGCACGGCCTCCATCACCGAGCACAGGAACGACACGCCGATCGCGAGCGCGATGTAGATGACGAGGAGGGTGAGCGAGCCGGAGCCCTGCCCCACGGGGACGTCGACGGCGAGGAGCAGGGAGAAGGCGAGGGGAGGCATGGGCGAGGGGAGGGGGCGGAACGGGCGGGGATGAGGAAACGAGGGGGCGGGGGCTTCGGTTCGTCGGCCCGTCGACCCTTTCCCACCCTTACCGGGCGGCGTCTGTTTCCGGGCGTTCGGCGATGCGGTCGGCGGAAGCGGAGGGGCGGAACGGGGGCGGAGCCTCGCCCTGCATCTCGGGCGGGTCGTCGGAGGGGTCCGGCGTGCAGGCCGCGCGGGCGAGGTCGAGGAGGTCGTCGGGGAGGGCGCTCGGGTGCTCGGCGAGGGCGCAGGCGAGCGGGCGCGGGTGGCGGTAGAGGAGGAGGTCCTCGAGCGCCGCCTGCCACGTCGGGAACGACCGCCCGGCCATCCCCTCGGCCACGCGGACGTCGCCCATGTCGGGCGCCTCGTCGAGGAGCGGGACGAGGTAGCGCTTGAACTCCCAGTCGAGCAGGCTGTCGAGGAACTCGGCGGCGCTCGCGCGGAGGGCGTCGTTCTCGGTGAGGCCGAGGTAGGCGCTGTGCATGTCGGCCGAGGGGTAGCGGAGGCCGAGCAT
>CAYTJT010000218.1:0-6006 GCA_964438105.1 uncultured Rhodothermales bacterium
TTCCCCATCGGGAAGGGGTGGCGCGGCGGCAGCGGCACGAAGTAGTCGTCGCAGTACGAGACGCGCACGGAGCGGAGGTGCAGAGCGGCGCGCGGTTACAGGCCGAGCAGCCGGCGATAGACGGATTGGAACCGCTCCTTATCGCCCTCGGGCCGGAAGGTTTCGAACACGCCTGGCGTGTTCGCCCGCCACCGCTGCCGCGCCGCGCCGTCGTCGAGCGCGCGTCGCAGCGCCGCCGCCAGCCCGTCGCGGTCCTCGTCGACTACAAGCCCGACATCGAACTCCTCGACCACGCGCCGCATCTCGGGGAGGTCCGCGACGACGACGGGCAGCCCGGCCATGAGGTATTCGAACAGCTTGTTCGGGAGCGCGAGCCGGATGCTCTCGGTGATCGGCTCGGGGACGTGCACGCCGAGGTCGGCCGAGGCGGTGAGGCGGAGGAGATCGCCGGGCGGCGTGTGCGGGAGGAAGTGCGCGCGGTCGCCGAGCGCGTCGGTAGCCCGCTGCACGAGCGCGGCCTTCGCTGGGCCGTCGCCGATCACGACGAGCGCAGCGTCGGCTACGTCGCGCATCGCATCGACGAGCCGTTCGAGCCCGCGCCCGTCGCGGACGAGCCCCTGATACAGCACGATCCGCTGCTCGACGGGAATCCCTAGCCGCTCGCGGAGCGCGTCGGTGCGGGGGACGTACTGCCGCTCCGGCACATTTCGCGAGACGACGGGCCGCTCGATGTTATACGTTGCCGCCATCCGGTCGGCGATGCTGTCGTTGACCGTCAGCACGGCGTCGGTGCGCGAGAGATAGCGGTGCTCGATGGCGCTCCACGCCCACCGCGCCCACGGCTTGCCCGCGGTGGCATCGACGTGGGGATAGAGTTCGCGCGCGTCGAACGCGAGCCGGGCGTCGTGGCGTTTCGCGGCGGCGGCGAGCGCCGGTAGCGTGTAGAGATCGCTCGCGTGGTAGAGCGCGGCGGGCCGGGCGAGCGCTTCGCGGAGAAACAGCCGATGCGCCTGCCAGAAAAAGAGCGGGCCGCTGCCGGGGGGGCGGGGCAATACGGACAGCGTCACGCCGTCGGCGACTTCGCCCGGCACCGGCGGCGGCCCGAACGTCAGCGCTTCGACCGTCAACCCCAACTCGCCGAGCGCGCGAAGCTGCCGCAGCGCCCGCGACGACGCCCGCACGTCGCCGACGAGGGCGAACACGATGTCGGGCGGGCCAGTCAGTGGAGGGGAGGACACAGGCGAAATGAGGCGGTGCAGGCGGGCGTTCGCGGCGGGCGGCGAATATACGTCCGTGAAACAATTGCCCCGGTGCGGGGTGCTTGAGGACACTGCCCGCGGGAGCGAATCTCGCTCGGATAGAGCGCCCACGTCGCTCCCGGTTTCGGTTCTATTTTTGGTTTCGAGTCAGATCTCGCATGGATAAGCGCAGCCTCATCGTTGGAATCGGCGTGCTCGCGGCAGGGATTCTGCTCGGAGCCCTCATCGTCACGGCGGTCCGTCCGGATGCGCCCGCTCAGCCCGCCGAGGTGATCGCGACGGCGCAAGAGCCCCGCCCCGTCGCGGAGGCCGTCCGCATCGGCGACGCCGACCCGCCGCCGCCCGAGGCCGTGCCCGAGCTGATGAGCCTGAACCGTCTGTTCAAGACCGTCGCGAGCCGCGTGACCCCGACCGTCGTGTTCGTCGAGGTCGAGATGCCGGCCGACCGGCGGGGCGGACGGGCCTCGCCCGACTTCGACGAGTGGCACCCGTTCATGCAGCCGCGACGGTTCCGCCGGAGTGCGGGCAGCGGCGTCATCATCTCGCCGCGCGGCTACGTCGTCACGAACGCCCACGTCGTCGACGGCGCCGCACGGATCCGCGTGCTCCTCAACGACAAGCGCGAGTTCGAAGCTGAGATCATCGGCGTCGACCCGACGACCGACCTCGCCGTGATCCAACTGCTCGACGCCGACGAGTTGCCCGTCGTCGCCGTCGGCGACTCGGACGCGGTCGAAGTCGGGGAGTGGGTGCTCGCCGTCGGCAACCCGTTCCGGCTCACCTCCACGGTCACGGCCGGGATCGTGAGCGCGCTCGGCCGGCAGGTCGACATCATCGAGGACGACTTCCGGATCGAAGACTTCATCCAGACCGACGCCGCGATCAACCCCGGCAACTCGGGCGGCGCGCTCGTCAACATGCGCGGCGAGCTCGTCGGCGTCGCCACGGCGATCGCGACGGAGAGCGGCTCGTACGAGGGCTACGGATTCGCCGTCCCCGTCACGCTCGTCACGCGCGTCGTCACCGACCTCATCGCGTATGGCGAGGTTCAGCGCGGCTATCTCGGCGTTGAGATCCGCGCCGTCACGGCATCCGACGCCGACCGCCTCGACCTCGACCGCATCGGCGGCGTCTACATCGACGACGTGGCCGAAGACGGTGCGGCGCAACGGGCGGGCCTCCGCTCGGGCGACGTGTTGATCGCGATCGACGGAAAAGAGATCGACGCGCCCAACCAGTTCCAGAGCGCGATCGCGCTGCGCCGGCCCGAGGAGGCCGTGCGCCTCAGCGTGTGGCGCCGCGGCGAGCGCCGCGACTTCGACGCCCGCCTCGTCGGGCGCGACAACGAGGCGTTGCAGAACTGGGTCGCCGAGTGGAGCGGGCGCGAACGACCGCCGGCCTTGCCGGACGGCCATCCCGAAATAGGCCCCGACCGTGGCGGCGATCAGGAAAACCTCTTCCAACTCGAAGCGTGGGGCATCGGGCTGCGCGACCTCACCGATGCCGAGCGCGAAGCCTTCGGCGTCGAAGAAGGCGTCTACGTCGCGACCGTGCGGCAGGGCGGGGCCGCCGCCGCCGACGGGCTGCCCGCCGGCACCGTCATCACCCAGGTCGAGGACGAGCCGATCACCTCGGCGCACGAAGCAGCGATCTTGCTCGACCGCATCGCCGAAGCGGGCGAGACGGCGCTCGTGCGCGCCCTCCGCAGCGACGGCGTGACGGCCTACTACGACCTCGAATCGCCGATCTACACCGACCCGTGACGGAGGGCGGATGATGCGTAAACTCGGGGCCCCGTTTCATCACCCCACGCACCACGCATCATGATCCGCTACCTCACCGCCGGCGAGTCGCACGGCGAAGCGCTCGTCGGCATCGTCGAAGGCATGCCCGCCGGCGTGCCCCTCACGCCCGGCGACCTCGACGAACACCTCGCCCGCCGGTGGCTCGGGTTCGGCCGGGGCGGCCGGGCGAAGATCGAGCAGGACCGCGTCCACGTCTACTCCGGCGTCCGCTTCTCGCACACCCTCGGCAGCCCGATCGCGCTCCGGCTCGACAACGCGGCGTACCGGAAAGACCGAGCCGGATGGCCCGAGACGATGGCCGTCGAAGGCTCCGGCGACGACATCGACAAGATCACGCTGCCCCGGCCCGGCCACGCCGATCTCGCAGGCGCGCAGAAGTACGGCTTCGACGACATCCGCCCCGTGATCGACCGGTCGAGCGCCCGGGAGACGGCGATGCGCGTGGCGTGCTGCTCCGTCGCGCGGCAGCTCCTCCGCGCCCTCGGCATCGAGGTTGGGAGCCACGTCGTCCGCATCGGCGAGGTAGGGTACGACGGCGCCGGGGCGTGGGCGGACCGCGTCGCGGCATTGCTCGACGAGGGCGGGGCGCGGGCGCTCTACGAGGCCGCCGACCGCGACGAAGTCCGCATGCTCGATCTCGACCTCTCGGCCGCGTGCATCGAGCACATCAAAGCGGCGAAGAAAGCGGGCGACTCGCTCGGCGGGGTATACGAGGTCGTCGCGACGGGCGTGCCGGTCGGGCTGGGGTCGTACGTCCATTGGGACCGGCGACTCGACGGCCAACTCGCGCAAGCGATCCTCTCGATCCAGGCGCAGAAAGCCGTCGAGATCGGCGACGGCTTCGCGGGCGGCTCGCGCCCCGGCTCCGCGTTCCACGACCCGATCACGCAGGAGGATGGGCAGTTCGGCCGTGCCAGTAACCGGGCGGGCGGGATCGAAGGCGGCGTCTCGAACGGGATGCCGATCGTCGTGCGCGGCACGATGAAGCCGATCCCGACGCTCATCAAGCCGCTCCCGAGCGTGGACCTCGCCACCGGCGAGGCGCAGCCGACCCGCTACGAGCGCAGCGACGTGACGAGCGTGCCCGCCGCGAGCACCGTCGCCGAGGCCACCGTCGCACTTGTGATCGCGAACGCCGTGCTCGAAAAGTTCGGCGGCGATTCGTTCGATGAGTTGCGCGCGCGACTGCAAGCGTAGTGCAAACGATCAAGTGTCCAGGGCGACATCGCGAGCCGTTTCTGGCTTCGGAAAACAAAATGAGCAGGCAGTGCAAAAGCGTGGGGAACTGCGTGACTGTTTTGAACGTTTTGAAACCTGAAGCCCCGAGCTAGCGTCGCTGCACCTCTGCGACACGTTTCAATTTTGACTGAAAGTTAGGCCCCTTCCCGTATGAGCTGGATGGCCCGAATGACCCGGCGCGCCGATGCGCGGCTCAACGCCCGCACCGCCCCGCGTCCCCTCACCCCTGACGCTCCCCACGCCGTCGTGGTCGGAGCCGGCTTCGGCGGCTTGGCAGCCGCCGTTCGGCTCCTCGTGCGCGGATACCGCGTCACCGTCGTCGATCGGCTGGACCAGCCCGGGGGCCGCGCGCGCGTGTTCGAGACCGACGGCTACACGTTCGACGCTGGCCCGACGCTCATCACCGCCCCGTTCCTGTTCGGCGAGCTGTGGAAGCTGGCCGGGCGGCGGATGGAAGACGACGTCGACCTCGTCCCGATCTCGCCGTTCTACCGCATCCGGTTCGACAGCGGCGAGGTATTCGACTACACCGGCGATGCCGCCAGAATGCGTGAGGAGATCGCGCGCTTCAACCCCGACGACGTCGAGGGCTATGAGCGCTTCCTCAAGAAGAGCGAGAAGATTTACGACATCGGCTTCGAAGAGCTCGGGCACGTCCCGTTCGGGCGCGTCGCGGACATGGCGAAGATCATCCCGGCGATGGCCGCGCTCGAAAGCCACCGCACGGTCTACGGCCTCGTCTCGAAGTACATCAAAGACGACCGGCTCCGGCAGGTCTTCTCATTCCACCCGCTCCTCGTTGGCGGCAACCCGTTCTCGACGACGAGTATCTACACCCTCATCGCCTTCCTCGAACGGAAGTGGGGCGTGTGGTACGCGATGGGCGGGACGGGCGCGCTCGTCGGCGCGCTCGCCGATCTCGTCGAAGACCTCGGCGGCACGTTCTGCCTCGGCGAGACGGTCGAGGAGATCACGGCCGATGCAGGGGGTGCGCGTCCCCGCGTGACAGGCGTGCGGCTCGAAAGCGGCGAGCAGATCGACGCCGCCGTCGTCGTCTCGAACGCCGATGCGGCGTGGACCTACCGCCACCTCGTCCGCCCCGAGCATCGCACGAAGTGGACCGACGACCGGCTCGACCGCGCCAAGCTCTCGATGAGCCTGTTCGTGTGGTATTTCGGCACCGACAAGCAGTACGAGGACGTGGCCCACCACACGATCCTCCTCGGCCCGCGCTACCGCGAGCTGCTCGACGACATCTTCCGCAACAAGCTCCTCGCCGACGACTTCTCGCTCTACCTCCACCGCCCCACGGCGACGGACCCGAGCATGGCGCCCGACGGCCACGACTGCTTCTACGTCCTCTCGCCCGTGCCGCACCTCGACAGCGGGACCGATTGGACGACCGAGACCGAGCGCTATCGGCAGGCCGTCGAAACGTATCTCGCCGAGACCGTGCTGCCCGACCTCCCAGCGCACCTCACGGCCAGCCTCACGCTCACCCCGCAGGGCTTCCTCGACGACTACCTCTCCGTCAAGGGCGCGGCGTTCTCGTTCGAGCCCGTGCTGACGCAGAGCGCCTATTTCCGTCCGCACAACGCGAGCGAAGACCTCGACGGGCTCTACCTCGTCGGTGCCGGGACGCACCCCGGCGCCGGGATGCCCGGCGTGCTCTCCTCGGCCCGCGTGCTCGACACCGTCGTGCC
>CAYTJT010000219.1:0-5999 GCA_964438105.1 uncultured Rhodothermales bacterium
CGCTCGACGTACCACGTCAGCGGCATCTCCGTCACGAACCCGTTCTCGCGCATGAAGTAGGACCGCGTCGCGTTCCCGCTGCCGACGACGTAGTCCGTGCGGTGGACGCGCTCGTAGCTGACCTCGCCCCGCTCGTCGAGCCGGAACTCGCGCTGGTAGAGCGTATCTCCGCGGACGAAGGCCTGGTAGGAATAGCCGAAGCGCTCGTTGTGCACGACGGGGCTGCGCCCCTCGGGGTCGAACCGCTCGGGGGCCGTCTCCCCTTCGAAGCGCGAGAGGGAGCGCCCCATCCCCGTGCGGTGGTAGCTGACGTAGAGGTCCTCGTGGCACGAGGCGCAGGCCTCGTCGCCGGCGTACGCCGGCTCCGTCGCCGCGACGGGCTCGACCGGCACGCGCTCCGCGCGCTCCGCGCCGCACCCGACGAGGCTCAGCGCCGCAGCAAACGCGATGCAGCAGAAGAGAGCAGGAGGAGAGACGCGCATCGACGACGGTGTTCGGAGCAGGGCGTACGGCGGGCGGAAGATACTACGGTCCCGATGCGACCACGAGGCCTCTCGACGTCCCCTCCTCCCCGGCGTGGGCGGGTGTGGAATACCTCTTGCAACCCACGCGGTAGAACGACCCGCGCGGTTCCTGCCGCTCGTGAGGCCGCGTCCCCGGTTCGTTCTGAAATCCACCCACTAGGAATCTCCCCGTTTCCCGCACGCCGCGTCCTCTCCGACGGAGGGGGCTGCCGCTCTCCGTACCGCCCCCGGCGGCCTTTACTCCGTTTTCATGCCCGATCCCTCCACCCTGCTCCGCGACGCCGAAGTCCTCCGAAAGTTTTTGACCGAGTGCCTCCGCCGCGTCGATCGGCTGGAGCGCCACCTCCGCACCGAGGCGGCCCGCGACGTAGCCGAGCCGACGGCTCCGCCGCTCACCGATCCCTTCGAGCAGGCCCTGCCGGAGCCCGTGGAACGGCCCGCCAGCGAGCACAGCGAAGCGACGCCCCCCGCGCGCCGACGGCCATCGGCAGCCGTGCCGGAGCCCAGCCCCACGGTCCGAACGCTGCCCCTTTCCCCGTCCCGACCCGACACGCCCCGAGGCTACAGCAGCCCGGATCCCGGCCCCACGTCGGCGCGCGGCCCCGAGCTTCAGCGTGCGCCGGAACCCCCGGCCCCGGCGGCATCCCCGTCGGCATCCCCGTCGGGCGACGGCGCCCTCGACCCCTTCGCGCTCATCGACGTGTCCGTCCCCCGTCCGCGACCGGACGAAGCGGAGACCTACCGGGGCATGGAAGCGCTCCTCGGCGGACTCGACGTCTCGCCCTCGCGCGGCGCCTGAGCCTCGCGCTCAGAGCACCGACGCGTGCATCGCCCCGTCCATCTCGGGGATCAGCGACATCTCGTGGAACGCCGCGATGCGCGTTTCGAGGTCCGACGGGCTGAGGTCGAGCAGGCGCTCCGTTCCGAACGCCTCCACGACGAACGAGGCGAGCGCGCTGCCGAGCACGACGGCGCGGCGGAGCTCCTTCGGGTCGTGCGGGTCCGTGCGCGAGAGGTGCCCGGCGAAGCCGCCCATGAACGCATCGCCCGCGCCCGTGGGGTCGTGGATGTCTTCGAGCGGGTAGGCCGGAGCGCTGAACACGGCGCCGTTCGTGAAGAGGAGCGCGCCGTGCTCGCCCTTCTTGATCACGAGCGTCTGCGGGCCGAGGTCGCGGATCACGCGGGCGGCGCGGACGAGGTTCGGCTCGCCGGAGAGCTCGCGGGCCTCGGAATCGTTGATGACGAGGACGTCCACGCGCTTGAGCGTCTTCCGCAGCTCCTTCGGCGTGTGCTCGATCCAGTAGTTCATCGTGTCGAGCACGACGAGGTCGGGCGCGTCCGTCTGGTCGAGCACCCTCTGCTGCACGGTCGGGTCGAGGTTGCCGAGGCAGACGATCCGGCTGTCGCGGTAGGCGGCGGGCACCTCGGGGTCGAACCCGGCGAGCACGTTGAGGTGCGTGGCGAGGGTGTCGCGGCGGTTGAGGTCGTAGTGGTAGCGCCCGGCCCAGAAGAACGTCTCCCCCTCCTCGTCGCGGACGAGCCCCTCCGTGTCGATGTTGCGCGCGCGGAGGAGGTCGGCGTGCGCCTCGGGGAAGTCCCGCCCCACGACGCCGACGACGCGGACGGGCGTGGTGAGGTACCGGGCCGCGAGGGCGATGTAGGTGCCGGAGCCCCCGAGGATGCGCTCGGCCTTGCCGAACGGGGTTTCGATCGTGTCGAAGGCGACGGTGCCGACGGCGAGAACGCTCATGGATAGGGAGATCGGAGAGAGAAGACCGCGCCGAAGATAGCCCCTACGCGCCGGAGGCGGCGGCCGTCGGGCCACCGCCTCCGGTGAAGAATGGATCCAATACCGCAGCGCGGCCGGGGCCGCGCCGGCGGCTCAGGAGATCCTGCTCAGGAGATCCTGCTCAGGAGATCTTATCGAGCCACTGGCTGGCCTTCTTCGAGAACGCGTCGCCGATGGCCTCGGCGATGTGCTCGCTGAAGTCCTTGGCTTCGTCGAAGCCGTGCTTGGCGTTATGGGACACCGACTGCGCGGCCACGCCGAGCGCCTCGGCGGCGATCGCGAGCTGCTTGCCGATGGCGTCCCCGGCGTCGTCCGCGTAGTAGCGGCCCTGCTTCGAGAGCTCCTTGGCGCGGCGCTCGATCTTGTCCGTGAGCGAGGGCTCGGGGTCCGGGATCGCCGCCGTGACGATGCGCCCGACGAGGAGGCCGAGCCCGATGGCGCCGACGATGGCGAGGGCGGGGTTCTCCTCGACCCACAGCTTCGTGCGCATCACCCAGTCGTCGCTGTCGGCGGGATCGAGCGAGAGCCGGTCGACGATCGGGTCGCCATAGGCGGGGTTCGAGGTGATGGGGCGCGGCGGGGTCGTGGACTTGGAGGCGCCGGACGCCGTGGAGGACGGGGTAGGCGACGGTGTGGGCGGTTTCGCGCTCGCAGCACCGGGGGCCGGCGCCGAGGTGGCCCGTGCGCCGCTCGGCTTGCTCGCGGCGTCGGTCGGCTGCTTCGCGGCCTCGGGGGTGGGCTCGGGCTTGTTGGCATTCGCGGCGCCCGACGTGGGCGTATTCTTCGAGTCGTTGGCCATATCAGGAGGTGTGTTGCGGGGTGAGTCGGATGAGCGATGAGAGGTCGTGCGTGCGGCCGAGGCAGATCGCCAGGCGGCAACGGGAAAGGAGGGCGTCCGCATGGGGCCGAATCGCCTACTCCATTGAACGCGTCGCGCCCGGCATTTTGTTTCGTCCCCGCCCAGACGCGAAGGGCACGCCCCGACGCGTTCCTCGGTTATCTTAGGCCGCGCCGCCCACCACACCCCGCCCCATGCGCCTCCTCGCCGCCGTCCTGCTCGCCCTCTCGCTCGCCGCCGCCCCGCTCGCCCAACCCGCCCCGCCCCGCGCCGAGACGGCGTTCGCCGACGCCTACGCCCTCTTCGATGCCCGCCTCTTCGGCGAGGCCGAGCGCGCGTTCGGCGCCTTCCGCGCGGACTACCCGGACGACCCGCGCTTCCCCGACGCCCTCTTCTACGGCGGCGAGGCGGCCCTCGCTACGGGCGACGACGAGACGGCCGCCGACCTCCTCGGCGCGTTCCGCCGGACCTATCCGAACCACCCGCTCACGGCGCGCGCGCGCCTCGCCCTCGGCGAGTACTACTTCGCCACCGAGCGGTACGGCCGCGCGCTCGACGCGCTCTCCGAGGCCCTCGCCGAAGAGCAACCCCCGGAGGACGCCGCGCGGGCGCTCCTGCTGATGGGCCAGACCGCCCTCCGCCAGGACCGCCCCGACGCCGCGCTCGGCTTCCTCCGCCGCGTCCCCGCCGAGTACCCCAAAACCGTCGCCGCCCCGCTCGCGCTCTACACCGCCGGCTTCGCCGAGGTCGAGCGCGGCAACTTCGCCGGCGCCGCCGACGCGTTCGGCCGCCTCGCCACCCGCTACGCGCGGACGCCGGAGGACCGCCGCGTCGGGCTCGCCCTCACCGACGCCTACCTCCGCACGGGGCAGTACGACCGCGCGCTCCGCGAGGGCGAGCGCCGCCTGCCCGACCTCTCCGGCCCGACGCGCGACCGCGCCCGCTTCCTCCTCGGCGAGTCCGCCCTCCGCCTCGGGCAACTCGAGGACGCCGAGGCCTATTTCGCCGAGATCGGGGGCGGCGAGTACGGCCGCCGCGCGCGCTTCGGGCTCGGCCGCATCGCGTGGGAGCGCGAGCGCTGGGCCGACGCCGCCGACGCGTTCGGCGCCGTCCGCGCGTGGGACGGCGCCGAGTTCGACGACCTCGCCGCCGAGACGACCTACTACGAAGGGCTCGCGCTCAAGCGCCTCGGGCAGATCGACGAGGCCGCGCGGCGGCTCGAAGCCGTGCACATCCGCCGCCCCGAGAGCCCGCTCGCCGACGCCGCCCTCTTCGAGCGGGGCTTCCTGCTCTACGGCGTCCGCCGCTGGGACGAGGCCGCCGAGTCGTTCGACAAGCTGCTCGAGCGCTACCCGACGTCGCCGTTCGCGGGCGAGGCGGCGCGGATGCTCGGCGAGACGTACGCCGCGCTCGGCGACTTCGCCCGGGCCGAGCGGGCGAACGAGCGGGCCCGCGCCCTCGGCACCGGCTCGGCCGAGCTCGGCGGCGAGGTCGCCTTCCAGCAGGGCTACGACCTCTACCGGCAGGGGGATTACGCGGAGGCCGCGCAGCAGCTCCAGCGGGTGTACCGGCAGGACCCGCGCGGGCCGCGCGCCGGCGAAGCGCTCTTCTGGGCCGCCGAGGCCTCGTTTCAGGAGGGGCAGGCGGGCAACGCCGACGGCTCCGGCACGCGGGCCTTCGACCGCGCCGAGTCGCTCTTCCGCGACTTCCTCCAGCAGTTCCCCGACCACAGGCAAGGGGACGCCGCGCGCTACGCCCTCGCGTGGACGATCTTCAAACGCGGCGACTACGCCCGCGCCGCGACCGCCTTCGAGCGCTTTCTCGCCTCATACCGCCCCGGGGGCGAGATCGTCCCCTACACCACCGACGCCCGCCTCCGCCTCGCCGACGCCTACTTCGCCCTCAAGCGCTTCGACGAGGCCGTCGAGGTCTACCAGCGGATCGAGGACACGACGGTGGGCGGCGCGGACTACGCCCTCTTCCAGATCGGGCAGGCGCACGCGAACGCGGGCCGCTCGGCCGAGGCGATCGCCGCCTACGACCGCCTGCTCGCGCAGTACCCCGCGTCGTCGCTGCGGGCGCAGGCGCAGTACGCCAAAGGCGAGATCGCTTTCCGGCAGGGCAACTACGACCGCGCGATCGCCGACTACCGCACCGTCGTCGAGGAGTACCCCGGCTCGCCGCTCGCGCCGAAGGCGCAGTACGGCATCGGCGACGCGCACTACAACCAGGGCGACCTCCGCGAGGCGACGGCGGCCTACCGCGCCGTGCTCGACCGCTACCCGAACAGCCCGTTCGTGGTCGACGCGCTCTCGGGCGTGCAGTTCTCGCTGACGGCGCAGGGCGAGGAGCACCGGCTCGAAGAGGTCGTCGAGCGCTACGTCGAGCAGAACCCCGACGCGACCGTGCTCGACGAGCTCCGCTTCCGCCAGGCCGAGGGGGCGTTCCAGAGCGGCAACCTCCGCGCGTCCATCACCGACTTCGAGGACTTCCTCCGCACGGCGAACGACGAGGCGCTGATCGCGGCGGCCAACCTCTACGTCGGCCGGGCCTACGTCGACCTCGGGCAGCCCCGCGACGCCGAGGCGTACTTCCGCCGCGTGGTCGAGCGCTACCCGAACGCGAGCGTCCGCCCCGAAGCCGCCGCCCGCCTCGGCGCGCTCTACCTCGACGCCGAGCGATACGACGACGCGCTCGCGCTCTTCCGCTCGCTCGGCGCCGAGGCGGCCACGCCCGAGCTCGGCGCCGAAGCCCGCCTCGGCGAGGCCGAAGCGCTCCTCGGGCTCGGCCGCATCGCCGACGCCGAGGCCCTCTTCGGCGCGGTCATCGAGGCGGTCCCCGGCACCGC
>CAYTJT010000220.1:0-5996 GCA_964438105.1 uncultured Rhodothermales bacterium
CTGGCCGACGCGCTCGCCGACTTCCGCCGTTCCGAGGTCGAACGCGTCGAGGCGATGGACGCGCGGGTTTCGGGCGCGGCAGGGCCCGACGACGCGTGAGGCTCGTCACCGTCGCGGCCTACCCGCAGGCCTACGAGGCGCACCTCGCGCGGTCGTTGCTCGAAGACGCCGGCATCCCCGCGTTCGTCGCGGGCGAGTACGGCAGCCTCTTCCCCGCCGACGGCGACATCCGCGTGCGCGTGCCGGAAGACGCGGCCGACGACGCCCGGGCCGTGCTGAGGGCCGCCGACGGCGACCCCAGCGGAGCGCCCGAATAGTTACTCCAGGAACAGATCGCTCGTCCGTTCGGCGGTCTGGCCGCTGAGGGTGTCGCGGACGCGGAGTGTGAGCGTATAGAGCCCCGGCTCCTGCTCCTCGGCGTTGATGATCGTGTAGGTCGCGTCCTCCGTCCCCGTCCCGCCGGCCTCGAACTCGACGGACACGCCGCCGTCGTCCCCGCCGAACACGCGTTTGGCGAGCCGCGCGATGCCCGACGACGTGTCCTTCGGCTTGAGCGTGACCTCGACGGCGTACTGGTTCTGCCCTTCCCCGTTCTGCTCCAAGTCGTAGGTCTCGAAGTAGAGGTAGATCGGCTGCTGGTTGTCGAACACGCTCCACGGCGCGGGCTGGATCACGAAGTCGCCGCGGCGGACGCGGCCTCCGCTGACGCCGTTCTCACCCGGCTCGTAGTCCTCCTCGACCTGGTACGCGAGCATGAGGTCGCTGACGTTGAGCGCCTCGTCGGTGTAGTCCGGCACCACCACCTCGCGGCGCTGTGCGGCCTCGGCGCCGCCGCCCGCCGTCTCGAACTCGACCGACACCGTGGCGTCGCCCGGCTCGGCCTCCATCGCCTGCGTATCGGTCCACAGCCGCGCCTCCTCGAACGACACGACCTGCGACGTCTTCAGCCCGTAGAGCGTCCGCCGTCGCTCCGTCGTGATGTCGCGGTCGTCGTTGATGAGGAACGCGCCCGTGCGGACCGTCAGCTCGACGAGGTCGCCGCTCGTGTCGGCCTGATCGCCGAGCGGGATGCCGTAGTGCACGTAGAGGTCGGTCTTGCCGTCTTCCCCCTTGAACGCGTTCACGACGTAGGGGATACGGACGTCGCGGCCCGGCGGGCGGTACTCGTACCGCTCGGGCTCCTCACGGAAGCGCTCGCGCGCGATCATCTCGTAGTCCATCCTCTCGACGAACCCCGCCGAGACGTCCGCGAAAAAGTCCGCCGGAGGGGAGTACAGCCGGTACTCCCCGTTCCGAATCGGGTCCTCGAAGACGAACTTGAAGTCGCCGTAGTCCCACACGTTGAAGAGGTTCGACTGCGCATCCATGTCGGGTCCCTGCGCGAACTGCCGCCCGGATTCGACGCCCTGCGCCTCGGCAGCCAGCCCGAACCCGGCGATCACCTCGCCGAACTGGCCGGTGATCGTGACGTCGGACTCGGGCGGGCCGTAGCGAACGAGGATGCGGCCGCGCTGCGTGTCCCACCCCCGCAGGTCGACGTCCTCGGCGGCGTAGAGCAGGTCGGCGTGGACGAGGCGGGCGTAGTGCTCCAGTTTGCGCTCGTTGTACGGGGTGAGGTAGCGCGGATTCTGGCTCGTCCAGAATCGCGTGGCGAAGCCGGCGGGGTCCTTGCGGTAGCGGGTCTGGTCTTCGTCGGAGAGGATGAGCGTGAGGTCGTCGAAGCCCTGTCGCGCCTCGGGGCGCATGTACTCGAAGGCCTCCTCGAAGCTCTTCGCCGCGGCGTCGCTGCGGCCGAGCCGGTGGTTCGCGAAGCCGAGGTACGTCCACGTCTCCGGGTCCTCGGGGAAGAACACGTACATCCGCTCCAACATGGACAGCGCGTCGTCGTAGGCCCCGTTGAGGATGTAGATCCGCATGAGGTGGTCGTACACCGGGCGGCGGCGCGGGTCGTACTCGAGCGCCTTGCGCAGGTGGCCGATCGCGGCATCGTACGCGGCGTCGGCTCGCTTGCTGAGGTCGAGCACGCCGACGCCCTGCGCCTGCAGCGTCGCCACGTCGAAGCGGTCCGTGAGGTCCACGGCGAACGCGTTGTCGAAGTCGGCTTGAGCCGGGACGCTGCTCGCGGCCTCGGGGTCCTCGAAGAGGGTCTGCGACCCCTCCGCCCCTTCGGCGGAGAAGCCCAGCTCCTCGTCCTCCCGCACGCCGATCTCGTCGCGGTTGAGGTCGAAGGTCGGGAGGGCGATGGCGTTGCGGTACTGCCAGAAGTCGCGGATGTACGTCGCCCCGAGCTCTTCGTGCGCGAAGGCGTTGGTGGAGTCGATGGAGAGGATCTGCTGGGCGAGCTCGCGGCGCTGCTGCTGTTGGATGAACTCGGCCACGTTGTTCCACGACGGGAGGCGGAGCTGCTGGAGCTGCGCCACCATGTACTCGACGTTGTCCGGGTCGAGCTGGCGGGCTCGGGTGATCTCGCGGCCGGCGGCGCCCTTGTCGAACAGCGGCGTTTCGTAGTACACGCGCGAGAGCATGTAGTGCGCCTCGGCGTTGTCCGCGTCGGCGTCGAGGGCGCGCTCGAAGGAGGCCCGCGCCGCTTCGTACCGCTCGGCGCGGAACGCTTCGATGCCCTGTTCGAGCAACTGCCGCGACCCCTCCGACACGGCGGGCCGATCGGCTTCCTGCGCCTGCACGACGCCCGTCTCTACGATGAGGAGGGCAAGGGATAGGAAGAGAAAAGCTGCTCGCTGCATCATCGGTTGCTCTGGGTTTGGGCCGTCCAACGGCTGGCCGTACACGCCGCCTGCGCCGGGCTGTTCCACCCGGTCGGCGGGGCCAGCAGCGCTACTCAAGGAACAGGCGGGCCCTCCTGATTAGTGCCTCTCCGGTGACGCGGTCCCGGAGCCGGAGGGTGAGGTCGTACGCGCCGGGCGGCTGGTTGCTCGCGTCGAGCACGACGTACTCGCCGAGGTCGCGCCCGCGCGCGCTCCCCTCGAACTCGACCGCCACGCCGTCATCGCCCCCGCCGAGCAGGTTCCGCACCCACCTCGACAGCCCCGTGGGCGGCTCGGGACGGAGGGCGACTTCGACGGCGTAGCGGCTGTATCCATCGTCGGCCGGCGTGAGGTTGTAGCCCTCGACGTAGAGGTAGATCGGCTGCGTCGTGGCGAAGACGCCCCACGGCGCCGGCTCGATGCTCAGACCGCCGCGCTCGACCCACCCCTCGTCGTCCCCCTCGGCGTCTTCGACGGCGTAGGCCAGCAGCAGGTCGCTCACGGCGAAGTCGTCGGTGTAAACCGGGAGCGTCAGCGGTTCGCGACGGATCCCGACGGCGCCGGCCGTGCGCTGCTCGAACTCGACGGCGAGTTCGTACGCGCCGGGCGCCGCTCGCACCTCGAACCCGTCGGTCCACAGCGTCGCCTCGTCGAACGCACGGACGGCATCGGCCACGGCGGCGCGGCGCTGCTGCGACGCCACGACCTCGCCGTCGGCGCCGAGCAGGAACGCCCCGCTGCGCAGGTCGAGCCGGGCCCCGCTCCGCTCCACCGGAACGCCGTATCGCACGACGAGATCGACGTTGCCATCTGCCCCGCGGAACCTGGCGGCCACGAGCGGGAACTCGACGCGCCTCGGCGGGGCGAACTCGAACCGCTCGGGCATCCGGGTCATCAGGCTGCGGGCGCGCGTCACCTCGTCCTCGCCCTCGGCCGAGCTCCAGAACGCGTAGTCCCCGCTGCGGAAGGCGTCCTCGAAGAGAAGCGTGAAGTCGCCGTAGTCCCAGCGGTTATAACGACTGAAGTCTTTGGCGAGGGCGTTGTTGGCGAGCCACGTCTGCTCGGCGCTCGGCAGCCCGTAGCGGACGACGACCTCGCCCTTCGTGGTCTCCCACCCGCGGCGGCCGGTCTGCGTGTCGGTAAAGAGCAAGTCCGCGAGGGCGAGGCGGGCGAGGTGCTCCAGCCGCCGCTCGTTCTGCGGGGTGAGCAGCAGCGGGTCGCGCGTGCGCCAGAACCGCGCCGTCGCGGCCACGGAATCGACCGCGAAAGCGGCCCGCTCGTCCGCGTCGAGCAGGCCGTCGATCGCCTCGAACGCGAGGCGCTGCTCCTCCGGCATCGCGCCGAGCGCGCGTGCGAAGAGGGTGTCGGAGGCTGCGAGGGCGCCCGTTCGATAGAGCCCGAGGGCGAAGTACAGCGCGGCGTCGGGATCGTCGGGGCGGAGGGCGTGCATCCGGCGAGCGGCGTCGAGCAGCCCCGCGTCGTCGCGTGCGACGGCGTGGCTGCGGAGCCGGAGGCGGTGCGCCGATGCGCGGTCCGGTTCGGAGTCGAGCACGGCGGCGAGGTGGTCCCGGCTGCGGCGAAGCGCGCGGTTCGCGGCCCCGCTCATCCCGCGCGTCGCCGTCGTGTCCCAGCCGCCGCGCTGCGCGGCGAGGCCGCGCCGCCAGTCGAACTCGAGGAAAAAGGCGAGGGCGCGCTCTTCGTGCGCGAGCGCGTTCGTGGAATCGAGCGCGAGGATTTGCCGCGCGAGCGCCGCGCGGCGGCCGTCGGTCATGCTGAACGCGCGCTCTTCGCTCAGCTCGCGCTGGTAGTTTCGAGAAACCGCACGTTCGCGGGCTGGCCGCGGAGGGCTCGGTCGGCGTGGCGGCGGGCGAGCCGGTCGTCGCGGCTCGCGCCCTCGGAATAGACGAGCGCGAGGAGGTGGTGGGCTTCGGCGTTGCGCCGGTCCCGGTCCACGACGCGCGTGAGCAGGGCCGCCGCCCGGTCGAGGTCTCCCCGCTCGTACGCCACGGCGGCGGCGGCGAGCGGCTCGGCCGTCGGCTGCCCGGGCTGCGCGGCGGCAGCCGGAGCGAGCAAGACGGCGAGGATCGGGAGGACGCGTCGCATGCGGGACGGTAGCAATCGGGGAGCTACATGATCCCCATTCGCGCCCCCGAACGCAAGCGCCTCCCTCCGAACGGTTGAGGTGGGGACCAGAGGTGCACAAATCCGTACCCCAACGGCGCGTATCTACGCCCGCACGACGCGCGCGAAGCGGCGCTTGCCGACCTTCAGCACGAGCGGTGCCGCGCTGAGTTCGACGTCGAAAAACGGGTCCGTCACCTTCTCGTCGTCGAGCGAGACCGCGTTCTGCTGCACGAGCCGCCGCGCCTCGCCGTTCGACTTCGCGAAGTCGGCCTGCCGCATCAAGTCCACGATCCCGACCGTCTCGCCCTCGACGGCGACCTCCGGCATCTCGTCCGGCACGCCGCCCTTGATGACGGTCTTCTCGAAGTGCTCGCGCGCCGACTCGGCCGCGTCCTCGCCGTGGTACAGCCGCACGATCGCAAACGCGAGCTGGTGCTTGGCGTCGCGCGGATTCTCTTCGGCGAACCGCTCCAGCTCGGGCAGCCGCTCCGTCGGCACGTCCGTCGCGAGTTCGAAATAGCGGTAGATCAGTTCGTCCGGAATCGAGAGCGTCTTGCCGTACATCTCCTCCGGCGGCTCGGCGATGCCGATGTAGTTGTCGAGCGACTTCGACATCTTCTCGACGCCATCGGTGCCCTCCAAAATCGGCATGGTGAGGCAGACTTGCGGCTCCTGCCCCGCCGCGCTCTGGATGTCGCGCCCGACGAGCAGGTTGAACGTCTGGTCCGTCCCGCCGAGCTCGACGTCGGCTTCGAGCTCGACGGAGTCCTGCGCCTGCGCGAGCGGGTAGAGAAACTCGTGGACGGAGATCGGCTCGCCCGCCTCGTAGCGCTTCTCGAACTCGTCGCGCTCCAGCATCCGCGCGACGGTGTAGCCCGAGGCGAGGCGCACGACGTCGGCAAAGCTCATCTCGTTCAGCCAGTCGCCGTTGTAGCGAATCGTGGTCTTGTCCGGGTCGAGGATTTTCGAGGCCTGAGCGAAGTAGGTCTCGCCGTTCGCGCGCGTCTCCTCGATCGTCAGCGCCGGGCGCGTCTTCGACTTCCCGCTCGGGTCGCCGATCATCGCCGTGAAGTCGCCGACGATGAGCACGGCCTGGTGGCCGAGGTC
>CAYTJT010000221.1:0-5877 GCA_964438105.1 uncultured Rhodothermales bacterium
CCGTCGCGTTCGAGCAGCCGCGCGAGGCCTTTGTTGATCCGCCCGGCGAGCCCGGGGCCTTCGTAGACGAGCGCCGTGTAGAGCTGCACGAGCGAAGCCCCCGCCCGAATCCGCCGGTACGCCGCCTCCGCCGAGTCGATCCCGCCGACGCCGATGATTGGGACGCCGCCTTCGGTGCGGCCGTAGAGGTGGCGGACGAGCGCCGTGGCGCGCGCGGCGAGCGGCCGTCCGCTCAGCCCGCCCGGCCCGATCTCGCTCAGCCGCGCCTCGCTCGTCGCGAGGCCCTTGCGGTTCGACGCCGTGTTCGTCGCCACGAACCCCGCGACGCCGTGGCCGAGCGCGATCTCGACGAGTTCATCGATGGGGCCTGGATCGAACGAGGCGGTGTGCGGGGGGGAGAGCTTGACGAGGATCGGGACCGCGAGCCCGAGGTCGGCGCGGGCGGCGAAGACGGCGGCGACGAGGGCGTCGAAGGCGGCGGGCTCCTCGAACGTCTTGCCCTCGGCCGTGTTGGGGCACGAGACGTTGAGGGCGACGTAGTCCGCGAGCGGGGCGAGGCGGCGGAACGAGTGGAGGAAGTCCTCCGTCGCCGCGTCGCCCAACGTCGCCGGGTCGTGCGTCTTGGCGAGGTTGACGCCGAGCGGCAGCGTCCGCGCCGCGCGGTCCCGACCGAGCGCCCGCAGCCGGTCCGCGACGGCGTCGGCGCCCTCGTTGTTCAGCCCCATCCGGTTGATGAGCGCGCGGTCTTCGGGCAGCCGGAACGCCCGCGGTTTCGGGTTCCCCGCGCTCGGCCGCGCCGTCACCGAGCCGACCTCGGCGAAGCCGAACCCGAGCGCCGCCCAGAACGGCACGAGCTCGGCGTTCTTGTCGAACCCGGCGGCGAGCCCGACGGGGTTCGCGAGGTCGAGGCCGAGGACGCGCTGGCGGAGAGCGTCGTGCTCGAAGCGGAAGAGGCCGCGGAGGGCGGCCGGGCCGCTCGCTTGCGCGAGCTTGGCCGCCCGCCGCGCGGTGTCGTGGGCGGCCTCGGCGTCGAGGCGGAAGAGGAGGGGGCGGAGGAGGGAGTACATTTCGGATCTCGGATTGGGGATCTCGGATTGCTCGCTCAAGAAACCAATCCGAAATCCCCAATCCCAAATCTAAAATCGGCTCACCAGCCCGGCGAGAGGTTGACGCCGAAGACCCCGGTCACGTCGTCCTCGCGCGAGAACGGGAAGGCGTAGTAGAACTCCAGGATCAGCGCGCCGAGGACGTTCACGCGGGCCGCGCCACCCACGCTGTAGAGCGGCGCCTGTTCGGAGAACGACCGGCCGAGGGTGGGGTCGTCCGAGGGGTCGAGCCGGGCGAACGTGCGCCCCGTCTCGCCCCACGCCATGCCCGCGTCGGCGAAGAGGGTCAGCTCGGTCGGGAGGTAGGGGAAGTCGATGAGGCCGAACTGGCTCGTGCCGAAGAACGGTACCCGGACCTCCAGGCTAGCCAGGCCGAGGCGGCTGCCGTAGAGCCGGTCGAGCATGTCGTCGGAGATCCCGTCGTCGAAGGAGCCCGGGCGGTAGCCGCGGACGAGCGTGCCGTAGCCGAGGTAGAGCGGGAAGAGGTCACCGCTCTCCGAGTCCGGGCCGTAGCGGCCGAAGTGCAGGCCGCGCGCGGCTACGGTGACGAAGGGGCGGATGAAGAAGTAGCGCCGGTAGTCGGCCGTCGCCGTCGCGTAGTTCAGCGAGCCCGTCGTGCCGTCGAGGCCGAAGCGGTAGCGGCCACCGCGCACGGGCGAGGTGAACCCGAAGAACGAGTAGTCGCCCACGAAGGCGCCGCCGCCCTCGGCGAGGTAGAGCGCGTCGTCGCGGAAGCCGATCGCCTCGCCGTCGATGCCTCTGCGGCCCGCCTGCCGGAAGCCCCCGCTGACCTGCTCGATGTCGTTGTACTCGTAATCGTAGCCGATGCGGCGGACGCCGAGGTTGCCCTCGAAGCGGCGCGTCTGCGACAGCGGGTAGGCGGCGAGCGCCGCTACCTGCGAGAGGTAGATCCGGCGGAAGAAGAGGGTGGAGAAGCCGGTGTCGGGGTCGGGGCCGAACCCGAGCACCTGGAGGAAGGGGATGTGCGCGACGGCGCCGCCCCAGTTCAGCCGCTGGCGCTGGTTGAAGTAAACCACCTGCCCGCCGATGTCCTTGAACGAGCCGTTGGCCTGGACCGTGACGCCGAGGATGTTGTTGCCGAGCACGTCGGAGAAGCGCATCGCCACGCCGCCGCCCACGCCGAAGCCGTAGTACGGGTCGTAGCCCGCGCCGATCGTCGGCTGCGTCACGAAGTCGAGCCCGAGCTTCGGCTTGTACTCGTCGTCGGGGAAGGCGCGGGTGTCCGGGAGCCCCGTCGTGTTGTCGGCGAGGTAGCCCTGGATGACGCTGCGGTCCACGGCCTCCACGGGCGGCAGGATGCCCGCCTCCGCGAGGCCGTCCTCGACGAGGGTCTCGGCCGGGGCGGCGACGGGCGTGCCCTCCGCCTCGCCGGGCGTGAGCGCGTAGATGTTGTAGTTCTGCGCCTCGAACACCGAGTACATCAGGACCCCCGTCTGCGCGGCGACGGAGAGCGCCGGCGAGAGGTCGGTGATGCCGCTGATGCCCGTGGCGATGTTCGTCACCTGGAAGACCTCGCCGCCGCTTCCATCGGAGCCGAGGTCGGTGCGGTAGATGTTCGAGAAGCCCGCGCGGTCGGCGACGAAGTAGAGCGACTGGCCGTCGGGGCTGTACTGCGGGTTGATGTGCTTGGCCGCCTCGAAGAGCGAGAGCAGGCGGATCTCGCTCGTCCCCAGATCGAAGAGGGCGAGGCGAGGCTCGGCCGTGGCGAGGCGCTCGAACGTCGTGCCCGGCCCGCGGTCCGTCGCGAACGCGAGCGTCTGGCCGTCGGGGCTCCACGCGGGCTGGAGGTCCATGTAGCGGTCGTTCGTGAGCTGGCGCGCCGTGCCGCCCTCGACGTCGACGAGGTAGAGGTCGGAGATCCCGCCCTTGATCCCGACGAACGCGAGCTGCCGCCCGTCGGGGCTCCACGCCGGGTCCTTGATCGCGCCGATGTCGCCGACGCGGACGCGCCGCTCGATCTCGCGCGTGCCCACATCGAGGATGGCGATCTCGTTGTCGCCCTCGACGAACACGACGAAGGCGAACTTCTGCCCGTCCGGGCTCCACGTCCCGGCCGAGTTGATGAAGCGGAGCGCGTCGAGGTGGCCGTCCGAGGCGATGTCCTGGAGCTTCTGCAGCACCTCGCCCGTCTGCGCGTCGGCGAGGAAGAGGTCGATCCCGAAGAGGTCGCGCTCGGAGAGGAAGGCGACGTAGCGGCCGTCGGGGCTGACGGCGGGCGAGACGTTGACGTTGCCGCCGTCGAGCTCGGAGGCGAGCACGCGGCGGCCCTCCATCGTGGCGAGGCGGAGCGTGTCGAGGTCGATGATGCCGGGGTCGTCCTCGTCGTCGGCCTCCGCGTTGGGGTAGGGCGGGGCGGACATCCCGGCCATGAGCGGGGCGTAGTGGTCGGCCACCTGGCGGCCCCACCGCGCGCTGAGCGAGTCCGGCGAGAGCCCCGTGACGCTCACGATCGCCGAGTCGAGCGGCATCGTGAGGGCGGTCTTGAAGAGGTTCACGGCGCCCTCGTCGCCGTACGTCCCGCCGACCCAGGCCCAGAAGGCCTGGCCGTAGCGGTAGGGGAAGAAGCGGGGGTCGCGCGTGAGCTGCCCGAGCGTGGGGAAGTCGTCGCGGAGGACGGCGTCGCGGAGCCACATCGCCGTGTGCGGGTCCTCCCGCCCGACGGAGAGGTACTCGGCGAAGCCCTCGATAATCCAGAGCGGGAGGCGGACGAAGTTGGCGAACGTGCCCTCCCGCGTGGACATGTCGTACTGGAACTGGTGGACGAGCTCGTGCCCGAGGACGTGGTCGGTGTCGGCGTAGGAGCCGGTGAGCGGCATCACGATCCGCTGCTTGAACCCCTCGGTCACGCCGCCCGTGCCCTGCCCGATCTGCCCGCCGATCACGTTCGTCTGCTGGAAGTCGGCGTCGTCGGCGTAGAGGATGATCGACTTCCGCTCGTCGAAGGTGTGGCCGAGGACCTCGGAGAGCCGGGCGTACCACCGCTCGGCCATGCGGGCGGCGTCGCGGACGCCCTCCTCGGCCTCGGGGTAGTAGTAGATGTCGAAGTGCTCGGTCTTGAGCACGCGGAAGTCGAAGTCGTCGTACTGGACCTTGTTGCGGCCGAAGTACTGCGCCTGCGCCTCGGGGGTGAGGGCGACGAGGAACGCGGCGATGAGGGCGAGCGGGGCGAAGCGGAGGGCCGTGCGGAGTAGCGTGGTCATGCGGGCAGCAGTCAGGGCGGCCGCTCTCCGCGGAGAGCGGCGGCGACGGAGTGGGTAACCGGGGCCGGCCGCGGGGGGCCGGTAGTAACGAAAGGGATCAGGAAGTGCCCTCCGAGTCGAAAAGAAAAGCCGTGCGCGGAACCGCATCGGACTACCGTGTACCCAATATCAACGACGCGGTTCTACCGATTGGCGCCTAAGGGCCTCGCCGGTCCGGAGCGCGGGGTGGACGGTGGCACGGGCGGGGTGGTTCGCCGCGGGGCGCCCCGGGGGCCGTCCTATGGCGCGCTGGGGCGGCGGGCCCGGGAGCGCGGATTAAAGGCGGGCCGCGAAGAATCCGCGCGGGCCGGTTTGCATATAACCGACACTAATAACACCGGGGCTGGTGCGTTATGACTATCCGCCCCGTCCCACCGTCCGAACGCAACCCATGAAGCTAGACTCCTCGCCGTCCCACGAAGAGAGCGGCCTCCGCCTCAAGATCTTCGTCGGCGCCATCCTCCTCGTCGTCGGCCTCCTCACGGTGCGGCTCGCGCAGATGCAGCTGCTCGACCGCGCGCAGTACAGCGACGAGGCCCTCGCCAACTCCGTCGAGCAGAAGGTCGTCAAGCCCGCGCGCGGGCTGATCTACGACCGGCACGGCACGCTCCTCGTCGACAACCAGCCGACGTACACGCTCACGCTCACGCCGCGCTACTTCGAGGAGGAGAACCTCGAGCTCCTCGCCGACCTCGTCGGGGTGAGCGACTCGCTGGCGCAGGCGAAGTACGACGAGATCAGGTCGTACTCGCCGTACAAGACCTCGATCTTCCTCAAGGAGGTCCCCTTCCAGGCGTTCGCGCGCGTGAAGGAGGAGAGCTGGCGGCTGCCCGGCGTCGGGTTCGAGATCGGGCAGAAGCGCCGCTACCACAGCGAGGCCCAGGCGTCCCACGCCTTCGGCTACGTCCGCGAGATCTCGGAGCGCCAGCTCGACCGGATGGAGCAGCAGGGCTACCGGCTCGGCGACGTCGTCGGGCAGACGGGCGTCGAGGCGGAGTACGAGACGGTCCTGCGCGGGCGGCCCGGCCGCGACTTCGTCCTCGTGAACGTCCACGGCATGGAGGTCCAGCCCTACCAGGAGGGCGAGGAGAACATCGACCCGCAGAGCGGCTACGAGCTGCACCTGACGATGGACGCCAAGGTGCAGGCCCTCGCCGAGAGCCTCATGGTGAACATGCGCGGCGGCGCCGTCGCCCTCGACGTCGAGACCGGCGGGATCATCGCGATGGCGAGCATGCCGACCTACGACCCGACGAAGTTCGCCGGCCGGCTGAAGCAGGAGTTCGTGGACTACATCTACCGCAACCCGGCCAAGCCGCTCTTCAACCGCGCCACGCAGTCGTCGCAGCCGCCGGGCTCGACGTGGAAGCCGTTCATGGCGGCGATCGCCCTCGAGGAGGGGATGATCACCGAGGACACCGAGCTCTACTGCCCGGGCGGCTACACCCTCGGCGGGCGGCTCTTCAAGTGCCACGGCGGCGCCCACGGCAACATCGCCGTCAAGCGCGCCA
>CAYTJT010000222.1:0-5871 GCA_964438105.1 uncultured Rhodothermales bacterium
GCCCACATGCTCGCCCCACGCCTGGAGCAGGTTCGTCGCCCGCGTCACGCGGCCCCGCTGGAGCAGCCGCACGGCCTCCACCTCCAGCGACGCCTCGCCCACCGCCCGAGCACCCGCCGGGAGGTCGGGCACGACGAGCGCGCCCCGTAGCGCGGCCAGGAGCCCCCGCGTCGCCGCCCACTCCCCGAGCGCGTCGTCGCCGTCGAGCCGGTGGAGCCCGCCGAGGCGGTAGACGAGCGAGTCCGCGCCGGGCCTATCGGGTCCCGCCGCCAGGAGGGCGCGGAGCGCCCGGATACGCGCGCCGAGCCCCTGCAAGCGAGGGGCGCCGTCCTCGGGCACCTCCACGAGGCTCCCCGTCCGGCTCGACGCGCACGGGTTCGGGTCGCCCGGCGCGGGCGGATAGACCGGGTCGCACGAGAGCGCGAACGCGGCGTCGACCTGTCCGGTGAAGGCCCCCCGCGGCGGGCCACTCGACTGCCCCCAGTAGACGTAGTTGGCGTCGACGGTCGTCTTCGTGGCGTTCTTCACGAGGCGGAAGGGGCTCGCCGGATCGAAGCCGGGGTCGAACACGGCGTTGTCGCCGGTATCGCCGGAGTCGTCGCCGAGGAAGGCGAAGCCGCCCTGCACGACGGCGACCTCGCTCGTGGCGTTGCTCGCGATCCGGTTCAGCCCAGGGTCGTTCTGCGGGCTGAGGTAGAGGTCGGCGCCGGTCCCGGCGAGCGCCCCGGTGCTCCCGTTCGAGACGACGCGGTTGTTTATGAACCTGTCTCCTCCGATCGTCGAACTGTTGGCGTAGATCCCGTAGCTGCTGTTGTCGCGGATCTCGGTGTCCCGCACCTCCACGTCGGCGAAGAACGCGACGAGCCCGATGCCGGAGTTGTTGCGAATGACGGAGTCGAACACGTCGAGGTCGCTGCGGGTGCAGCCGCCGCGGCAGGGCACGCCCGCGTCCGGCGCGTCCTGCACGATGTCGGCGCGGACGCCGGTGCCGTTGTGGCGGATCGTCGAGCCGGAGACCGTCGTGCCGGCCGAGGAGCGCACGTCGAGGCCGACGGCGTTGAAGCGGAGCTCGGAGTCCGCGATCGTCGCCGTCGCGCCGTCGTAGACCGTCACCCCCGTCGCAGCGTTCTCGACGACGGAGCCGTCCGAGAGGTCGAGTCTGGCCCCCGCTCCCAGCACGTCGATGCCGTCCCACCCCTGCCCCGCGTCGGCCTCGGTGAACGTCACGCCCTCAGCGTCGAGGCGCCCCTCAACGACGAGTTCCCTGCTTCGTGGAAACTCCAGGTTCAGACCCGGAATGTCCCAATACCACGCCCTGTTGGCTGGCACCACGACATCGGACTCATCTGCGAAGGTGTAGGTAGGAGTGCTCGGTTCGGGAAAGCCGGGGAGCGTGCTGACGAACACCTCCTCCCTGGTAAAAACCCTAGCGCATCCCACTCCCCTTACGGACATCGATTGCTCGCAGATGGTAATCGGAGTTGTAGGGCAGCACCCACGAGTCGCCCAGGAATTGTTCGGTGAATCCTTGAGGCGCGTTCTTGAGCACCATGGGCGTGGTGTACATCCCACGCCCGAATGCCTGGTCTCCGGAGTAGTAGCGGAAGTGGAAGTCTTGGTCTTTCGCCACCGCGCCGAAGGGCTCGTAAAACCGCTCTTGATTATTGAGAGCGGGGCCTGCGTAAGCGAAATAGTAATCCTCGTCGGGTATTTCTTCGAAGCCCCGGTAGAACCTGATCGTCAGCGGCTGCTCCCAATCGTCGTCGATAGTGCACCGAATGCTTTCGCCGTTTATGCAAGGACCGACGGAGGGAATGACGTCATCGTCATGCTTAATGTTCAACTGCCAGTCACAGTCGTCATCGTTGAAGTTAGGATTCACCTCGCTATCCAAAATGAACGCGTTGTTCGCATCGTAAATGGCGATGGTCATTTGAACATCCCCTTCGTTCTCGAAGCTGATCTCCGTCCCTCCAAAGATGAAGCATTGATTGGAGGGTTGCGCATGAAGGGGGAGAGCGAGGAGAATCAGGAGAAGGAGAGAGAGAGAGAGAGAGAGAAGCGTGCCATGATGACCTCCGGTGTAGGATGAAGGAACGACGAACAGGCAGAAGACTCTTCCACGGTAAGGCGCTGGCACCACAAAGTCAAGGCACCCTTCCGCCTCTATCTCAGGTAGCCGGAGATATCCATGAACTAGCCGCGGCCCCGCCTATCCAATAGGCGGGGCCGCTCGCAGTAGGTCGAACCTCCAGTGCTTAGCCGCGGTGCTGCGAGCCGCCGGCCGTGCCCTTGTCGCCTTCGCCGGACTCCGGCGGGGGCTCACCCGTGCCGGGCGCGGAGCCTTGCGGGGTGTCGCCGTGCATCGTGTCCTCGTCGGAGGGCGTCACGGGCGCGTCGTCGGACTGCGTCGAGGCATCGTCTGCGGCGGGCGCTTCGGCTTCGGGGGCGTCGACTGCGGAAGCGGCCGTGCCGGAGGCATCGCCTGCGTCGGGCGTGTCCGCGGCCTCATCGGCCGAGGCTTCCGGCTCTGCCGTCTCGGCGGCCGGCGCCTCGGGCTGCGCTTCGGCACCGGCGGGCGCGCTGCCTGCGTCGGCTTCGCGGAGCTGGTCGACGTAGGCCTCGTGGGCTTCTTTGTCGCCGGCGGCGAGGAGGCGCGCCTGCTCGGCCCACGTCTCCTCGTTGGCGATCGCTTCGGCGCCTTCGCTGCCCTTAGCAATCGCCCTGCGGAGCGTTTCGAGGTCGGCGTTGGCGACGGCCGCGTAGGTCGTCAGCCCGGCATCATCGAGCGCCTCGGCGAAGGCCTTGCCCACGCCGTGGATCTTCGTGAGGCTGTCGCCGACGGGAGCGCTCTGCTGCTGCGCGCCCTTCTTCGAGCGGCGGCGTCCGCCCCCGCTGCTGCGGCGCGTGCGCTTACGACCGCTCGTGCCGCCCTCGGGCTGCACGTCGTTGTAGTCGACGAGCTCGATCACGGCCATCTCGGCGCCGTCGCCCTGCCTCAGCCCGAGCTTGACGACGCGGGTGTAGCCGCCGGGCCGGTCGCCGACGTGGGCGGCGATGTCGCCGAACAGCTCTTTGACCGCTTCCTTGTTGCGGAGGTAGCGGAAGGCCTGACGGCGGCTGGCCGTGCTGTCGTCCTTCGCGCGGTTGATGATCGGCTCGACGAACGAGCGGAGGGCCTTCGCCTTCGGCAGGGTCGTCTCGATCCGTTTATGCTCGATGAGGGCGGAGCTCATGGCCGCAAGCGTAGCCTTGCGGTGCGCCGCCGTACGCCCGAGCTTCTTGATTTTCTTCTGGTGTCGCATAATTCAGTAGGGTCTGACGGGAGGCGCGGGGCGCCCGCTGCGTCGGGGTGCTCGGGGTTAAGCGGATTCCTCGATGTACTTGTCGACTTCCATCCCGAAGCGGAGGTTGCGGTCCTCGAGGACGGCAACGAGCTCCTGGAGGGACTTCCGGCCGAAGTTGCGGAACTTCAGCATCTCCGACTCCTCGCGGCGCACGAGGTCGCCGATCGTCTTGATCGAGGCGGCCTTGAGGCAGTTCTGCGCGCGCACCGAGAGGTCGAGGTCGTCGACGCTCTGGTTAAGGAGCGTGCGGACGCGCTGCACTTCGGCGTCGACCTCCTGCTCCTCCTCGTCCGGCTCGGGCTCCTGCTCGACGGAGATGAACAGCCCGACGTGGTCGCGCAGGATCGACGCGGCGGCCGTGAGGGCGTCCTCCGGCGTGATCGAGCCGTCCGTCTCGACCTCGAGCGTGAGCCGCTCGTAGTCGATCTTCTCGCCGACACGGGCCGGGTTGACGGTGTACTTCACGTTGAGGATCGGCGTGAAGATGGAGTCCACGGCGATGACGCCGATGGGGTCATCGGCGCGCTTGTTCTCCTCGGCGGGCACGTAGCCGCGGCCGCGGCCGACGCGGAACTCCATGAGGAGGTCGGCCTCGTCGGAGAGCGACGCGATGTGGTGCTCGGGGTTCAGGATCTCGAACTCGGCGGTGGCGTCGGCGAGCGAGCCGGCGGTGAGCTCGCCGGGGCCCTCGATCTGGAGCGAGATCGTGCCCTCGTCCTCCTCGCCCGCGCGGAAGCGCACGCCCTTGAGGTTGAGGATCACGTCGGCGACGTCCTCGGTGACCCCGGGGACCGTCGAGAACTCGTGCTGGACGCCGTCGATCTTGAGCGCCGTGATGGCGGTGCCTTCGAGCGAGGAGAGGAGCACGCGGCGGAACGCGTTGCCGATCGTCACGCCGTAGCCGCGCTCGAGCGGCTGCACGGTGAAGCGACCGTAGGTCTCGTTCATCTCCTCGACCTGTACGCCGTCCGGCATCTGGAGCTGGATATTCGTCATCGTCAGATTCATTGGGTGTCGTCCTAAAGGGCTGGCCGGTGGTCCGCCGCCGCACCCCGCCGACCGGGCCGGGGCACGCGGGGCGGCGCGGAGACTACTTCGAGTAGAGCTCGACGATGAGCTGCTCGCGGATGTTCTCCGGGATGTCCTCCCGCTCGGGCAGGTCGATGAACTTGCCCCGCATCCGGTCACGGTCGACTTCGAGGTGCGGGAACTGACGCCGGTTGCGGTCGGCGGCCTCGCGGATCACGTCGAGGTTCTTCGACTTGGGCCGGATCTCGACGATGTCGCCGGGGCTGAGCATGTGCGAGGGGATCGACGAGACGCGGTCGTTGACCATGACGTGCCCGTGGTTGACGAGCTGGCGGGCCTGGCGGCGCGTCCGCGCGAACCCGAGGCGGAAGACGACGTTGTCGAGGCGGGCCTCGAGGAACTTCAGCAGGTTCTCGCCGGTGACGCCCTTCTTGCGGGACGCCTTCTCAAAGAGGTTGCTGAACTGGCGCTCCAGCAGGCCATACGTGTACTTCGCCTTCTGCTTCTCTTTGAGCTGGACGGCGTACTCGCTCTCCTTGCGGCGGCGGCGCTGGCCGTGCTGCCCGGGGGCGTAGGGCTTACGCTCCAGCGACTTGGAGGGGCCGAAGATGGGTTCGTTGAAGCGGCGGGCCAGCTTCTGCTTGGGGCCTCTGTATCGGGCCATAGTGTTCTTCTCGTGTGTCTTAGGGTGACAGACGTGGACGCGCCCTGTAGGCACGCCCAGCCGGGCTTATGCCGAACGACGAGTTGCGAGTGACGAATGACGAGTGGGTGCCCCGTGGACACTCGCAACTCGTCGTTCGTCCTTCGTAGCTCGTCACACGCGGCGGCGCTTCGGGGGCCGGCAGCCGTTGTGAGGGATGGGAGTGATGTCGCGGATCGTGAGGAGTTCGAGCCCGGAGGTCGAGAGCGCGCGGATGGCGCCTTCGCGGCCGGAGCCGGGGCCCTTCACGTACACGTCCACGCGGCGCAAGCCGAGGTCGTAGGCCTCTTTCGCGGCGGCACCGGCCGCGACGCCGGCGGCGTACGGGGTGTTCTTCCGGCTGCCCCGGAAGCCCATCCGACCCGAGCTGGCCCACGAGATCGTGTTGCCGTACGAGTCGGTGATCGTGATCATCACGTTGTTGAACGTAGCCTTGATGTAGGCCGCGCCGTTCGACTCGACCTGAATCTTCTTGCGCTGCGAGCGGCCGCCGCTGCGGCCTTTCTGCTTTGCCATATCTGTGGTTCTGAGGTTGTACGTCCCGGCGTGCCTGCGGTGACGCGGCTACAGGACCGAGAGGTCGGAGCAGCGCGGCGAGCGCGGACGGACCGGGGACGGAGATAGGTTCGAGGTCCGAGGTCCGAGGTCGAAGGTTTCTCACCTCCAACTCACGACCTCGAACCCCTTACTTACGAGGGGCCTTCTTCTTGCCGGCGACGGCGCGGCGCTTGCCCTTACGGGTGCGCGCGTTCGTCTGCGTCCGCTGGCCGCGCACGGGGAGCCCGCGGCGGT
>CAYTJT010000223.1:0-5834 GCA_964438105.1 uncultured Rhodothermales bacterium
CCCCCGACATGTTCCACGACATCTTCGGGCACATGCCGACGCTCACGCAGCCGGCGTTCGCGGACTTCTACCAGCTCTTCGGCCGGGCCGCGCTCCACGCCAAAGGCGTCGACCGGCAGAGCCTGGAGCGCTTCCACTGGTTCACCGTCGAGTTCGGGCTCGTCGAGGACCCCGCCGGGTACCGCATCTTCGGCGCGGGCATCATGTCGTCGAAGGGCGAGGTGCTGCACGCGCTCTCCGACGAGGTCGAGCACCGGCCGTTCTCGCCCGAAGCGGTGATCGGCCAGGACTACGACGTGTGGCACCTCCAGCCGATCCTCTTCGTGCTCGAATCGTTCGAGCAACTCGTCGAGGAGTTCGAAGGCTGGGCGAAGAGCCGGAAGCTGCTGTAGGGTTGTTTTCATCTCCGTCACCGAGCCGTCCGGACACGCTGCCGGACGGCTCGTTATTTTGATAGGTACACGCATCCCCTCTCATGTCCGCCTCTCCCGACCCCGCACAGCGTCTCGAAGCCACGGTCCGCGGGCGCGTGCAGGGCGTCGGCTTCCGCCACTTCACGTGGCGCGCTGCCCGCGACCTCGGGCTCGTCGGGTTCGTCCGCAACAACCCCGACGGCACCGTTACCGTCGTCGCCGAGGGCCCGCGGTCGGCGCTCGACGACCTGCTCGCCGCGCTGCACGACGGGCCGCGCTCGGCCCTCGTCCGCGATGTGGAAACGACGTGGACTGCGGCGCGCGATGCCTTCGGCGAGTTCGCCGTCGCGTATCATTGACGCTCGCCTCTTTTCGTCCGCCCGACCCCCTCCGATGGATTACCGCCGCGCCCTCGTGCTCGCCCCCCACACCGACGACGCGGAACTCGGCTGCGGCGGCACGATCGCACGGCTGCTCGAAGGCGGCACCGAGGTCTACGTGATGGTGTTCTCGACGGCGAGCGATTCGCTGCCGGACGACAAGCCGCCGGACACGCTCAAGCGCGAGTTTTACCGCGCCGCCGCGTCGCTCGGCATCCCCGAGGACCGCTGCTACGTCTACGACTACCAGGTCCGCCGCCTCTCGTATTCGCGGCAGGAAGTGCTCGAAGAGCTCGTCCGCGTCCGCCGTGCCGTCGAGCCCGACCTCGTCCTCCTGCCCTCGGGACACGACCTACATCAGGACCATCAGGTCGTCCACGTCGAGGGGCTGCGGGCGTTCAAAGACGTCACGGTCCTCGGCTACGAGCTGCCGTGGAACCACATCACGTTCGACGCCACGGCGTTCGTCACGCTCGAACGCCGCCACCTCGACGCGAAGTGGACCGCGCTGCAGGCCTACGCCTCGCAGTTCGAACTCGGCCGGCCGTACTTCCAGCGCGACTTCATGGAGGGGCTGGCGAAGGTGCGCGGCACCCAGGTCAAGGTGGACATCGCCGAGGCGTTCGAAGTCCTCCGGATCAAGCTCTGATGGGGCCGCTCCGCATCCTCGTCACGGGCGCGGGCGCCCCCGGCACGAAGGGCACGCTCTACGCGCTGTACCGGGGCGACCGGCCGGTCTACACCGTCGGGGTGGACTTGAACGAGCACGCCGTCGGGCGCTATCTCGTCGACGCGTTCTACTCCGTGCCGCCGCCTGAGGCTGACGGCTACCTCGACGCGCTCGCCGCAGTCTGCACGCGCGAAGGCGTAGACCTCGTGATCCCGCAGACGACGCGCGAGATCGCCGTGCTCTCGCGCTACCGCGGCGCGATCGAAGCGGGCGGGACGCGGGTGATGGTGAGCAGCGCCGAAGCCATCGAGGCGGCGAACGACAAAGCCGCCGTGCTGCGTGCGTTCGAAGCCCTCGGCCTGCCCGTGCCGGCGTGGCGGACGGCGCGGACCGAAGCCGAACTGACCAAGGCCGCTGAGGCGCTTGGCTACCCCGATCGATCTATCGTTGTGAAGCCGCCCGTGTCGAACGGGATGCGGGGGCTACGCATCCTCCGCGAAGCGGCGTGGGACGCCCGCCGCTTTCTCGCCGACAAGCCGAACGGCATCGAGATCGCCCTCGACGACCTCCTCCGCATCCTCCGGCGCGGCCCAGCGTGGCCGGACCTCCTCGTGACCGACTACCTCCCCGGCCCCGAATACTCCGTCGATGCGTTCCGCGGCGAGCGGCTCGAAGCCGCGATGCCCCGCCGCCGCGACGCGATTCGCAGCGGCATCTCTTTCGACACGACGCTACTACCAGAGCGCCGTGACCTCATCGAGCCGACGCTCCGCGCCGCCCGGCACCTCGACCTCCGCTATGCCTTCGGCTTCCAGTTCAAGGAGGACGTCGACGGTACACCGAAGGTGCTGGAGTGCAACCCGCGCGTGCAGGGGACGATGGTGGCGAGCGTCTTCGGCGGGCTCAACGCCGTGTGGCTCGGCGTGCGGGAGGCGCTCGGCGAAGCGCCCGACGCCCTCCCTGCGCCGCTGCGTGGCGGACGCTTCCAGCGCTACTGGGGCGGGCTCGGCCTCGACGGCGACGACGCGCGGGAGATTTGACGCGGAGCCTCGGACCAGCGAATTACACCTCCACACCTCCACGCCCTCACAGTGCCCGACCTCTTCCGCGGCCGCGTCCTCTTCCACTGCCACACCGACCTCACGGACGGGCGGCCGACCGTCGAGGACTACGTCCGCCACGCTGCCGAACACGGCCTCGACCGCGTCGTCTTTCTCGAACACATCCGCCGCGCGCCGAGCTACGACGTGCCCGCGTTCGCCGCCGACGTGCGGGCGTGGGGCGAGCGCCTCGGCGTGCCGACGGCGGTCGGGTTCGAGGCGAAGGTGCTGCCCGGCGGCGGCCTCGACATCGACGACGCCCACCTCGCGCTCGCCGACGTCGTCGGCATCGCGGAGCACGGCTTTCCCGACGACGCGGACGTGTGGGAGGCGTCGCTGCGCCGGGCGTTCGCCGAGCACGGCCGGGGCGGGCGCGTCGCCGTGTGGGTGCACCCGGGACTGTGGCTGAAAAAGACGCGGCGGCTCGAAAGCCACCGCGCCGTCTACCTCGACCTCCTCGCCGCGGCGCAGGACGCGGGCGTGTTCGTCGAGCAAAACGCACGCTACGGGCTGATCGCCGACGACTTCGCCGCGCGCGTCCGCGCCGACCGGTTCGTCCGCGGCGTCGACGCGCACCGCCTCGCCGACGTCGACGCGTTCTTCACCGGGTAGGCCCCTGCATCATCCGCTTGCCGACGTCGAGCACCAGCTTCGTCGGAGCGAAGCGGGTGGCGAGGGCGGTGAGGGCGTTGCGCGTGCCGCTGATGACGGACCGCTCGTTCTTGAGGAGCGCTTCGAGGCCGAGGCGGGCCACCTTCTCCGGCGTCTCCGCTTCGCGCCCGCCCGGCACGCCGTTCATGTCCGCGCGGTCGAAGAAGCCCGTCGACGTCGGGCCGGGGCTGAGGCACGTCACCGCGACGCCGGTGCTCTCGACCTCGGCGTGGAGCGCCTGGCTGAACGAGAGCACGAACGCCTTTGAGGCGGCGTAGACCGCGAAGTACGGTACGGGCTGGAAGCCTGCCGTCGACGCGACGTTGAGGACGCCACCCGACCCGCGCCGCGTCATCGCCGGGAGGAACCGCCGCGTGAGGCTGACGAGGTTCGTCACGTTCAGCGTGACCATCTGCTCGTACGTCGCGGCGTCGGCGTCCTCGAACCCGCCCTGCTTGCCGAACCCCGCGTTGTTGACGAGCACGTCGACCTCGTGACCGGCGGCGGTGATGCGGTCGTAGAGCGACTCGGCTGCGCCGGGCTCGGCGAGGTCGAGGGCGAAGACGTGCGCTTCGGTGCCGAGGTCGCGGAACTCTTGGGCGAGGGCTTCGAGTCGGTCCTCGGAGCGGGCGGAGAGGAGGAGGCGGGCGCCGTCGCGCGCGAGCTGCCGGGCGGCGGCTTCGCCGATGCCGGACGAGGCGCCGGTGACGAGGACGGTACGGCCGTGGTACGAAGTCATAGGTCGAAAGGGAGGGGAGGAACCGGTGGCGGGGCCGCGTCATTCCGAGCAGCGGCGTATGTTATCGGACGCCCTTCTATTCTCGCCATCGGACGGATTGATCCCATGATGACCCGTCGCGCCCTCCTCGCGGATGCCGACCAGCGCCTCGCCGAGTCCGGCGTCGAGAGCGCCCGCCGCAACGCCGAGTGGATGCTCGAAGGCGCCCTCGGACTCGACCGGACGACGCTCCTCGCGAACCTCGGCGAGCCGGTGACGGAGGAGGAACGCGCCGCGTTCGAGGATATGATGCAGCGGCGGCTCGACCGCGAGCCGATCCAGTACGTCGTCGGCCACGCCGATTTCTATGGGCTCCGCCTCCGCGTGACGCCCGCCGTGCTGATCCCGCGTCCCGAAACCGAAGAGGTCGTCGAGACGGCGCTCGGCCACCTCGAAGACACCACGACGCCGTGGGTGCTCGACATGGGCACGGGCAGCGGGGCGATCGCGCTCGCCCTCAAGCACGAGCGGCCCGACGCCGAAGTGTTCGCGTGCGACGTCTCCGAGGACGCGCTCGCCGTCGCCGCCGAGAACGCCGAGCGGCTCGCCCTCGACGTGTCGTTCATCCACGCCGACGCGCTCACGCCCGCCTTCGCCGAAGGTGTCCCGGCCTGCTTCGACGCGCTCGTCGCGAACCCGCCCTACGTCCCCGACGCCGAGGCCGCGACGCTCGAACCCGAAGTGCGCGACTACGAGCCGTCCGCCGCGCTCTTCACCGGGGAGGACCCGCTCGTGCACTACCGCGCCATCACCGGCCACGCCTCGCGCGTGCTCAAGCCCGGCGGGCTGATCCTCTTCGAGACCCACACCGACTACGCCGACGACGTGCGCGATCTCCTCGACGCATCGGGGTACGCGGATACCGTCGTCAAAACCGATCTGTCGGACCGCCCCCGCATCGTCTGGGGCTGGCGGCCGGGTGGCGACTGAGCCCTACGGATCACGCAGCGTGGACGCCGTTCGTCACGCGGAAGGCTTCGCGGTACATGATCGCGTGGAGGTCGGCGGTTTCTTCGGGCGTCGCGGCGTAGCCGCCGGAGAGGAGGAGCACGAGCGGCAGCCCCCGATCCAGCACGGACTCGATCACGAAGCGGTCGCGCGCCGCGATGCCATCGCGTGTGAGTGCGAGCCGGCCGAAGCGGTCGCCCGCGCGCACGTCGATGCCGCCGAGGTAGAACACGAGGTCGGGCCGCGCGGCGTCGAGCACGGCGGGGAGGTGGCGGGCGAGAGCGTTGAGATACGCGTCGTCGCCGGTGCCGTCGGCGAGGTCCACGTCGAGCGAAGACGGCGGCTTGCGGAAGGGGTAGTTCTTCGCGCCGTGCATCGAAAACGTAAACACATCGTCGTCGCCCGCGAACACGGCGGCGGTGCCGTTGCCCTGGTGCACGTCGAGGTCGACGACGAGCGCGCGGCGGATCCAGCGCGAGCGCTCCAAAACGCGGATCGCGACGGCGACGTCGTTGAGCACGCAGAAGCCCTCGGCCCAATCCGGCATGGCGTGGTGCGTGCCGCCGGCGAGGTTGCCCGCGATGCCCTCGGTGAGCGCCATGAGCGAAGCGTTGATCGTCCCCTGCACGGCGACGCGGGAGCGCTTGACGAGCGCGGGGCTCCACGGCAACCCCATCCGCCGCTGCTCGTGCCGACTCTGCGCCCCGCGCGCGAGCTTATCGAGATACTCGCGCGTGTGGACGAGCAGCAGGTCCGACCAGTCCGCCTCGCGCGGCGCGACAACGTCGTCCGCCCGGATCACGCCCTCGTCGAGGAGCAGCCGGTGGAGCGCCGGGAATTTCCCCATCGGGAAGGGGTGGCGCGGCGGCAGCGGCACGAAGTAGTCGTCGCAGT
>CAYTJT010000224.1:0-5807 GCA_964438105.1 uncultured Rhodothermales bacterium
CCCTCGCGCTCGTCGCGTCTCTCCTCCTCCCCCTCGCCGCCTGCACGGGCGATCCAGCCGAACCCGCGGACGGCGCCGCGGCTGAGCCCGGCACGCTCGTGGTCTACGCCGGCCGTAAGCAGGCGCTCGTCGACGACATCGTCGAGCGCTTCCGCGACGCGACCGGCGTCGACGTGCAGGCGCGCTACGGCAACGACGCCGAGCTCCTCGCCGCGCTCGGCGAAGAGGGCGACCGCAGCCGGGCCGACGTCTTCTGGGCCAACACCGCCGGCGCCCTCGGCGCAGCCGACAACGCCGACCGCCTGACGACGCTGCCCGACAGCGTCCTCCAGCTCGCCGACGCGTTCGTGCCCTCGTCCGGCCGCTGGGTGCCCGTGACGACGCGCCTCCGCGTGCTCGCCTACGACGCCGGGGACGTCGACCCCGCCGCCCTCCCCGACGAGGTGCTCGACCTCCCCGACCAGGAGGCCCTGCGCGGTCGGATCGGCTGGACGCCGACGTACTCCAGCTTCCAGGACTTCGTCACCGCGCTCCGCATCCAGCACGGCCCCGACGCGACGCGGGCGTGGATCCGGGGGATGGAGGCGCTGGAGCCCAAGGCGTACGGCTCGAACACGCCGATGCTGGAGGCGCTCGCCGCCGGGGAGATCGACGTGGCGCTGACGAACCACTACTACGTCCTCCGCATGACCGAGGGCGGCGGCGAGGACCCGCCGCCGATCGCCTTCCACCGCTTCGCCTCGGGCGACGCGGGCAACCTCGCCCTCGTCACCGGCGCGGGCGTGCTCGGCACGGCGCAGAACCGCGAGAACGCGCTGCGCTTCCTCGCCTTCCTCCTCTCCGACGAGGCGCAGCGGGTCTTCGCCGAGTCGATCTACGAGTACCCCGTCGTCCGCGAGGTGCCGACGCCGGACTACCTCCTCCCCTTCGACGAGGCCACGGCCCTCAGCCCCGACCTCGACTTCGAGCGGCTGCGCGACATCGACGAGACGCTGGCGCTGCTCCGCGACGAGGAACTGCTGTGACTCGGAGGTCCGGGTTCGAGGTAGAGACGCAACATGTTGGTGGAGCGGAGACGCACCATGGTGCGTCTCTACGGTGCTGGTGAGGGTGAGGTATTGATGTCCACGCTCGTCACTCGTCACTCGCCGTTTATCACGCGCTGGTATCTGTGGGTGCCCACGGCGCTTGTCGTGCTGGGCGTCGTGGTGCCGCTGGGGTACCTCGTGGTGCGGGCGTTCGGCGCGGACGCGGGCACGCTGGGCGACCTCGTGCTACGGACGCGGAACCTCCGCCTGCTCGGCAACACCGTCGCCCTCGCGGTCTCCGTGCTCGGGCTCACGACGGCGCTCGCGGGCGGGCTCGCGTGGCTCGTGACGCGGACGGATCTGTGGGGGCGGCGGCTGTTCACCCTCCTCGGCGTCCTCCCCCTCGCCGTGCCGGGGTACGTGATGGCGTACGCGCTCCTCGCGACGGCCGGGCCGAACGGCACGCTCGCCGAGTTGACCGGCCTCGTCGTCCCCCGCCCGAGCGGGTTCCTCGGCGCGTGGCTGGCGCTGAGCCTGTCGACGTTCCCGTACCTCTTCCTCGGCCTCCGCACCGCGCTCCTCGGCCTCGATCCCGCGCTGGAGGAGTCGGCGCGGTCGCTCGGCGTGGGCGGCTCGGAGGCGGTGCGGCGCGTGGTGCTGCCGCAGCTCCGGCCGGCGTTTCTCGCGGGCGGGCTGCTCATCGTGCTCCACGTGCTCGGCGACTTCGGGGTGGTGTCGCTCATGCGGTTCGAGACGTTCAGCTACGCGATCTACCTCCAGTACACGGCCTCGTACGACCGGATCTACGCGGCGTGGCTCGCGCTGATGCTGCTGGCACTGACGGCCGTGCTGCTGTGGGGCGAGGCGCGGCTGCTGCGCGGGCAACGGTTCGACCGCGCGGGCACCGGGATGGCACGACACGCGCGGGCGAGCACGCTCGGGTGGCGACAGATCCCGGCCGTTGGGTTCGCAGGCGGCGTCGGGCTCGCGTCCGTCGGCCTGCCCGTCGTGACGGTGACGTACTGGCTCGGGCGCGGGGCCGAGCGCGAGACGTGGGCGGATCTCGCGTCGGCGCTGTGGGACTCGGTGAGCGCGAGCGGTCCGGCTGCCCTGCTCGCCGCATTCCTCGCCGTGCCGGTGGCGTACCTCGGCGTGCGCCTCACGTCGAAGCGGACGCGCGTGCTGGAGCGGATCGCGTACCTCGGCTATGCGACGCCGCCGCTCGCCTTCGCCCTCGCGCTCGTGTTCTTCTCGCTGCGCGCCGTGCCCTTCGCGTACCAGACGCTCGGGCTGCTCGTCGTGGCGTACGCGCTGCACTTCCTCGCCGAGGCGATCGGGCCGGTGCGGAGCGCGCTCTATCAGGCCCCGCCGCAGACCGAAGAGGCCGCCCGCTCGCTCGGCCGCTCGCCGCTGCGCGCGTTCTTCGAGGCGACGTTCCCCCTCCTCCGGCGCGGGCTCGTCGTGAGCGTCGCGTTCGTGTTTCTCTCGGCGCTGAAGGAACTCCCGATCACGTTCATCCTTTCCCCTCTCGGTTTCCAGAGCCTCGCGATGCGGATGTGGAGCGCGGCCAGCGAGTCGCTCTTCAGCCTCGCCGCCCCCTACGCCCTCGTGCTCATCGTGACCTCGACCGCGCTCGTCGGCCTGCTGCTCCAACGCGAGCCGTGACCGCCTTGCCTCCGGGCCCCACAGGGGATCGACCCTACGAGTGCCTGTGACGAACGGGGCCCTGCCAACCCTCCCCTTCGCCACTCGTCGTTCGTAATTCGTCACTCGCCATGCTCCTCACCGTCTCCTGCCTCTCGAAGCGGTTCGCCGACGGCGCGCTGCCCGTCGTGAACGGCCTCTCCTTCGAGGTCGAGGAAGGCGAGACGTTCGCGCTGCTGGGACCGAGCGGGTGCGGGAAGACGACGGCGCTCCGCTGCATCGCGGGCTTCGAGACGCCCGACAGCGGGACGGTGACGCTGGGCGGGCGGAGGCTCGTCGGCGACAGCGCGGCGGTGCCGCCGGAGCGGCGCGGCATCGGGTTCGTGTTTCAGGACTACGCCCTCTTCCCCCACCTCACCGTCCGCGACAACGTGGCGTTCGGACTGAACGCCCTCCCCAAACCGCAGCGCGCCGACCGCGCCGACGAAGTCCTCCGGCTCGTCGGGCTCGCGGGCTTCGAGGAGCGGAAGCCGCACGCGCTCTCGGGGGGGCAGCAGCAGCGCGTCGCCCTCGCCCGCGCGATCGCCCCGCGCCCCCGCCTCGTCCTCCTCGACGAGCCGTTCTCGAACCTCGACGCGCTCCTGCGGCAGGAGATGCGCGAGCGCGTCCGCGACGTGCTCAAGGCGCAGGGGATGACCGCGCTCCTCGTCACGCACGATCAGGAAGAGGCCCTCTCGTTCGCCGACCGCGTGGCCGTGATGCAGAACGGCCGGATCGACCAGATCGGCACGCCCGAGGCGATCTACGCGACGCCGCGCACGCTCTTCGTCGCGCAGTTCCTCGGCCGGACGAACCTGCTGCTCACGCAGGCCGACGGGCGCGAGGCGGAGACGGTCCTCGGCCGCCTCCGCCTCCACCGCGCCGCGTCCGGCCCCGTGCTCCTCTCGATCCGCCCCGAGCACCTCGCCCTCACCGCTCACTCCGACGACGCCGACAGTTTGGAAGGCACCGTGCTCGCGCGGGAGTACCGGGGCCACGACATCACCTACCGCGTGCAGGTCGGCGCCGTGGACTGCCTCGTCCACACCGACAACCGGACGCCGTTCGCGCCGGGCGACGCCGTGTGGGTGCGGGCGCTGGAGCCCGCCGTCGTGTTGGAGAAAGTAGGCGAGACGCCGACGGGCTAAGCGGCGTCGCGCGCCGGAGCATAAACCGTGCGCCGCCTTGCATTTATGGGCAGGCTGCTGTTCTTTGGGAATGACTATTTCCCGAGCGATTAGCCGCCAGCAGCCCCGCCCTCCCGTGGCTGCGTGACTGCCCCGATGCCCGAGCCTCCGATCGACGACCTCTTCAGCGCGGCGTACGAGGAGCTGCGCCGCCTCGCCGCCGCCGTCGGCCGCCGCGACCCGAGCGAGACGCTCAACCCGACGGCGCTCGTCAACGAGGCCTATCTCAAGCTCGCTCCCTCGCTCCGCGTGGCCCCGGCCTCGCGCCTCCACTTCAAGCGGATCGCCGCGTGCGCGATGCGGCAGGTGCTCGTCGAGGCCGCGCGGCGGCGGAGCGCGCTCAAGCGCGGCGGCGACCGCGCCTTCGTCACGCTCGACGAGTCGCTCGACGGCGTGCCCGGCAACGGCTACGGCTCCGCCCGCGCCGACGACGTCCTCGCCCTCCACGCCGCCCTCGACACCCTCAGCCGGATGGACGCGCGCCAGGGCGAGGTCGTCGAGCTCCGCTTCTTCGGGGGGTTCGACGTCGCCGAGACGGCCGACCTCCTCGCGGTTTCCGAGTCCACGGTCGTGCGGGACTGGCGGGCCGCGAAGGCGTGGCTCGCCGCCGAGCTCCGCCGCACCCCCTGACCCCGACTGCTATGGACTCCGCCCGCTGGGAACGGCTGCAAGCCCTCTTCCACGCCGCCCTCGACCGCCCCGAGGCCGAGCGGGCGGCGTTCCTCGACCGCATCGACGACCCCGCGCTCCGCGCCGACGTGGAGGCCATGCTCGCCGAGGACACCGACGGCACGTCGCCCCTGGACCGGAGCCTCGGCGACCTCGCCCACGGCGTGCTCGACGCGACTCCGCTCCCCCGCACCGTCGGGCCGTACCGCGTGCTCCGCGAGCTCGGGCGCGGCGGCTCCGGCGTGGTCTACCTCGCCGAGCGCGAGGACCTCGGCCGCCGCGTGGCCGTCAAGGTCCTCCGCGACGCCACGCTCTCGCCCGCCCGCCGCGCCCGCTTCGAGCGCGAGGAGCGGACCCTCGCCGCGCTCGCCCACCCCGCCATCGCCCGGCTCTACGACGCCGACGCGCTCCCCGACGGCACGCCCTACTTCGTGATGGAGTACGTCGAGGGCACGCCCCTCACCGCCTACTGCGACGAGCACGACGCCGGGCTCCCCACGCGGCTCCGCCTCTTCCGCGCCGCGTGCGAGGCCGTCGAGCACGCCCACCACCAGGCCGTGATCCACCGCGACCTCAAGCCCTCGAACATCCTCGTCACCGAGCGCGACGGGAGCCCGGGCGGGCGGCCCGCGGTGAAGCTGCTCGACTTCGGCATCGCCAAGCCGCTCGACACGCTCGACGCGCCCGTGGAGCAGACGCGGGGCTTCCGCATGATGACGCCGGCCTACGCCGCGCCCGAGCAGTTCCGCGGCGAGCCGGTGGGGACCTACACCGACGTCTACGCCCTCGGCGTGCTCCTCTACGAGCTCCTCGCCGGCGTGCTCCCCTACGACCTCGCCGGTCTGACGCCGGGGCAGGCCGAGGCGCGCGTGCTCGGCGAGGCTCCCGCCCCCCCCTCCCGTCGCCGTGCCGAGGCGGTGCTCCCCTTCGTCGTCGGCACGCGGGCCTGGGCCGACCTCGACGTGCTCTGCCTCACGGCGATGCACCGGGACCCGGAGCGGCGCTACCCCACCGTCGACGCGCTCGTCCGCGACCTCGACCGCTTCCGCGAGGGGCGCCCGCTGGAGGCCCGCCCCGACTCCTTCGGCTACCGGGCGGGGAAGTTCGTACGACGGCACCGGCGCCCGCTCGCGGCGGCGGCCGTGGTGCTCGCCGTCGTCGTCGGGCTCGTCGGGTTCTACACGGCGCGGCTCGCCGAGGCCCGCGACGCCGCGCTCGCCGACGCGGCGCGGACGCAGCG
>CAYTJT010000225.1:0-5786 GCA_964438105.1 uncultured Rhodothermales bacterium
GCTGGAACATCACGCCGTACTACGCGAGCCTGATGGACCCGGACGATCCCGACTGTCCGGTGCGGCGGCAAGTAGTCCCCCGGATGAGCGAGATGGCCCCTGACATCGTCGGCGTCGTCGATCCGCTCGACGAGGTCGGGCACTCGCCGGTGAAGAACCTCATCCACAACTACCCGGACCGCGTGGCGTTCTGCGTCACGTCCGAGTGCGCGATCTACTGCCGCTACTGCCTCCGCAAGCGGCTCGTCGGCGACGCCGACTTCATGATGCGGAAGGACGAGCTGCAGGAGGCCGTCGACTACCTCGCGGCGCACGCCGAGATCCGCGACGTCCTCCTCACCGGCGGCGACCCGCTCGTCTTCAACGAGGCGAACCTCGGCTGGCTGCTCGGCCGTCTCCGCGCGATCCCGCACGTCGAGATCCTCCGCCTCGGCAGCCGCCTGCCGGTGACGTTGCCGTTCCGCGTGACGGACGAACTCTGCGATCTGCTGCGGGCGCACCATCCGGTCTGGCTGAATACCCACTTCAACCATCCGCGCGAGCTGACGCCCGAGGCTGCCGAAGCCTGTGCTCGCCTCGCCGAGGCCGGCGTGCCCGTCGGCAACCAGACCGTGCTGATGCGCGGGATCAACGACGACGCGGCGACGATGAAAGCGCTCGTCGAGGGGCTCGTGGCGATGCGCGTCCGGCCGTACTACATCTATCAGGCCCAACTCATCGGCGGGACCGCCCACTTCCGCACGCCGATCGAGACGGGCATGGCGATCATGCGCGAGCTGCGCGGCCACACCTCCGGCTTCGCCGTGCCGACGTACGTGCTCGACACGCCCTTCGGCAAGACCCCGCTCACGCGCGACTACGTCCGCGGCCGGGCCGGCGACCACGTCGTGATGGAGACGCCGCGCGGCGACCTCTGGGCCGAGCCGAACCCGCTCGGCGCCGACCGCCCCGCGCTCGCCCTCCCCACCGTCGACCTCCCCGACGGCATCGCCACGGTCCCGACGGGCGCGCCGACGTTCGTGCCCGTGCCCGACGGGTACGCCGAGGTGGGGTGACGCCGAGTAGCGCGCTCCGGGGCTTGATTGTTAGCCCCGGCGTTGCGTTGTTGGGGAGGACCCTCCTCACGCAAGCAACGAACGCATGACGCTCCGACGCATCGACCCGGCATCAGCGGCCAAGGTGGCCGGCATCCTCTACGCCCTCCTCGGCGTGCTCATCGGCCTGTTCATGATGGTCTTCGGCTCGTTCCTCGGCGGCGCGGGCGCGGGCGACGCCTTCGGCGGGTCGTTCGGGGTCGCGTCCATCTTCATCTTCCCCGTGATGTACGGCATCCTCGGGCTGATCGGCGGGTTCATCAGCGCGGCGCTCTACAACCTCGTGGCCGGGTGGGTCGGCGGGGTCGAGGTGGAGTTCGACGAGGACTACCTCGACGAGCCGATCTGACGGCGGCGGAACGGAACGCGCCCGGCCCCTTCACTCCTGAGGGGCCGGGCGCGGGTGCGTCGGCCGGGTCAGCAAGCAGGCGTCAGCATACGCCGGTGGGCGTGGTTCTGCGGACGCCAGAGCAGCCCGTGTTCCACAGACCGACGTGCCCCGTTCAGTGGCGGCGTAGCGACCGGAGCCGTTACACATCGCGAGGGAGAGGCCTCGTTTCGGCGCGCCGCACGGCGGGCTGATACGGCCCACGCCGCGGCGGATCTCTGTTGACTTAGGCCACGCGTGCCGGTAGATTCGGGGCGGCACCTCCTCCCCCTTACGTCCGGCTAGCGCAGCGCATTATGGCCCGAGTGATTCTCACCGCGCTGGCCGCGATTACGGCCGTTCTCGGATACCTGATGGACAACGCCCTGCTCCTCGGCCTCGCCGGGGCTTTCTTCGCGCTCGCGCTCGCGCTCCTCGTCGCCCTCGCGGTCAAGCGCCGCCGCCGCCGCAGCGAGTCGGAGCGTCAGCGGGAGATGCGGGCCGCCGCGTGGGACGAAGAGCTACGCTCGTTCGGCATCTCCGACATCCGCCCGAAAGAGCGCGCCGCCCCCCCGACCACGGACGATGCGGCCATCGACACGACGGACGACGCCCCGGCAGGGGTCTCCGGCGGGGCCGCTGCGACGCCCGAGGATGGGCCGCTCCCCGAGCACGGGCCGCTCCCCGAGCACGGGCCGCTCCCCGAGCACGCGCCCGAGCCCGCGACTCCACCGCGCGCCGAGCCCACGAGCGACTCCGGTGACGACCTCGAGCCCGCCGCCGACCCCGCCGAACCCGAGCCCGACCCCCTTCCGATGTACGAAGCCCGCGAAGACTCCCCCTTCTGGCGCGCCCACTCGCCGATGGCCATCACGTCGTACCTCCGCGCGCTCTGGGCCGCGACCGACGTGCAGACGGTCGCCCTCTTTTCGAGCGATGCCGAGAGGGGCACGTACACCCTCGAAGCGGCGCTCTCGCATAACCCGGCCATCCGCCGCGAAGGCCGCTTCGACGTCGGCGACCACCTGCTCGATGCGGTCTCGCCCGACCGCTCGCTCACGGTCCTCGAAGCGAACGACCCGCTGCTCCGCACCCTGCCCTACTACAAGCGGGCCGTCTACATCGGCAGCGCCGCCGTCGCGCCCCTCCGCAACACCGACGGCACGACGGTGTACCTCGTCGTCGACGTGCCGCAGGATCAGGGGGGCTTTACCGAGCGGCAACGCGACCTGTTCGTCCGCTACGCCGACCTCCTCGGCGCCATGCTCGCGCAGCCCGAGGACGACGTGTCCGGCCAGCGCGTCACCCCGACGCGCCGCTCGATCATCGCTGAAGAGATGGAGCGCGCCGAAGCGTCCGACCGGCCGCTCGCCCTCGCCCTCGTCTACCGGACCGACGCCGAAGAGGTCGCCGAGCGGGGCGCCGACGCCGTGGCCGCCGCCGAGCGCGACCTCCGGCTCCACCTTGAAGACCTCACGCCGGAGGGCCGCGTCGAGCGGTTCAGCGAGCTCGTCTACGGCGCGTTTCTCCACGACGCCCCCGCCGCCATCGAAGACTGGGTCCGGCGCGTTCGCGCCGGCGGCGCCGACGCCGGCCTCCCGCTCGTCGCTGGCGTCGCACGCCTCGCCGACCACCGCGACCCCGACGCGCTCCGCGCCGACGCGTTCAACGCGCTCCAGCTCGCCCTCGCCGAGCAGGAAGCCTACGTCATCGCGTGACGGCACGACACCGCGTGACGGCACGACGGCGGAACGGCAGATGCGTACGGCGACCCGTGCCTGAACTACGCCTCCCGATCAGCGACCCCCCGCAGCCATGTTCGTGACGATCGTGCTCGACGGCGTGGGCATCGGGGCGCAGCCCGACGCCGACCGCTACGGCGACGTGGGCAGCCACACGCTCGGCCACGTCTGCGCCGAGGCCCGCCCCGACCTCCCCAACCTCGCCCGCCTCGGGCTCGGCCGGATCGCCCCGCTCGACGGCGTGCCCGCCGCGGAGGCCCCCGCTGCGTCGTTCGGGCGGATGACCGAGGTCTCGGCCGGCAAGGACTCGACGACGGGGCACTGGGAGCTCGCCGGGCTCCGCCTCGACCGGCCGTTCCCGACCTACCCCGACGGCTTCCCGCCCGACCTCGTCGCGCAATTTCTCGACGCCACGGGCTGCGACGGCGTGCTCGCCAACGAGCCCGCGTCCGGCACGGCCGTGATCGAGGCGTTCGGGCCGGAGCACGAGCGCACGGGCCGGCCCATCGTCTATACCTCGGCCGACAGCGTCTTCCAGATCGCCGCGCACAAAGACGTCCTCCCGCTCCCGCGCCTCTACGAGCTCTGCCGGATCGCTCGTGAGGAGGTCTGCGTGGGCGAGCACGGGGTGGGGCGCGTGATCGCACGGCCGTTCGTCGGCGAGGCCGGGGCGTACGAGCGCATCGCGTCGGAGCGGAAGGACTACTCGCGCACGCCGACGGGCACGACGCTGCAGGAGGCCCTGCAGGCCGAGGGCGTCCGCACCGTCGCCGTCGGCAAGATCGGCGACCTCTTTGGGAACGTCGGGTTCGACGAGATCCGCAAGACGACGAGCAACGCCGAGGGGGTCGAGGAAACGCTCGCCGCGATCCGCGAGGGCGACGACCGCACGTTCATCTGGACGAACCTCGTCGACTTCGACCAGCTCTACGGCCACCGCAACGACGTCGCGGGCTTCGCCGCCGCGCTCGAAGCCTTCGACCGTGCCCTCCCCGAGATCGTCGAGGCGCTGCCCGACGGCGCGCGCCTGCTCCTCACCGCCGACCACGGCAACGACCCGTGCTTCCCCGGCACCGACCACACGCGCGAGCACGTCCCCATCCTGCTGCTCACGAAAGGCCGCGATGACGCGCGCGACCTCGGCACCCGCGCCAGCTTCGCCGACCACGCCGCGACCGTCGCCGACCACTTCGGCGTAGCGTTCGAGAGCGGCGGGCAGTCCTTCCTCTGATACGGATTCTGTTTGTCGATGTCGGATGATTCCAGCTCAACCGACGGTAGAGACGCAGCATGCTGCGTCTCTACTACGGCGATGAGGACGGCCTCGGCGGGTGTCCTGACGTCGGAGATCGAAATCCGTACGACGCAACGAAAAAGAGGCGCAGCGGATCCGCTGCGCCTCTCGGGACTGTCCGCCGGATGCGTGGCCTAGAGGTCGGGTTCGGAACCGGCGTAGCCATCGCCGTGGATCGGCTGGTTCCCCGCGCCCGAGCGGCTGAGGCGGTGCTCCGGCGGGGCGTACGCGTCCCACACCTCGGCGAAGACTTCCAGCAGCCGGTCGATGTCCGCCTCCGTGTGCGTCGCCATCAGGCTGATGCGGAAGCGCTGCTGGTTGACGGGCACGGCGGGGTACTCGATCGTGTTGAGGAAGATGCCGCGGCGGTGGAGGTCGCGGATCGCCGAGCGGACGTCGAGCCCCTCGGGGGCCATGAGCGCGATGATGGCGGACTCCGGCTCGGGCAGCTCGAAGCCGAGTTGGCGGAGGCCCCGCGCGGTGTAGGCCATGTTGTGGAGGAGGCGCTGGTGGACGCCCGGCTCGCGCTCCAGCACGTCGAGGCTCGCCATCACCGCGGCGACGGACGCCGGGGGGATCGAGGTCGAGAAGACGTAGCTCCGCGCGTTGTAGCGGAGGTACTCCGCGATCTCGCGCGAGGTGGCGACGGCGGCGCCGGTGACGCCGAACGCCTTCGAGAACGTGGCGAGGATGAGGTCCACGTCGCTCGTCACGCCGAAGTGCGAGGCGGAGCCGCGGCCGCCGGGCCCGGTCACGCCTGTGCCGTGGGCGTCGTCGACGATGAGGAAGGCGTCGTGGCGGCGGCAGAGCGCGGCGATCTCATCGAGCGGGGCGAGGTCGCCGTCCATCGAGTAGACGCCCTCGACGCCGACGAACGTCTCGCCGGGGCTGTCGTCGAGCCCGTCGAGGAGGGCGGCGAGCTCGGCCGTGTCGTTGTGGCCGAAGGTGAGGGTCCGCGCCGCGCTCATCTTCGTCCCGTCCATGAACGAGGCGTGGCTGAGCCGGTCGCAGAGGATGTGGTCGGCGCGGCCGGTGAGCGTCGAGAGCAGGCCGACGTTCGCGCCGTAGCCGCTCTGGAAGATCACGGCTTCCTCCTTCCCTTTCATCGCGGCGATCCGCTCCTCGAGCGCCATGTGGAGCCGGCTCCGCCCGTTGAGGAGCGGCGACCCGCTGAGCCCGACGCCGTACGCGTCGATGGCCTCCTTCATCCGCCGCTTGACGTGGGGGTGCGTCATCAGCCCGAGGTACGAGTTCGCCCCGAACATCAGCATCTCGCGGTCGCCCTCCGT
>CAYTJT010000226.1:0-5739 GCA_964438105.1 uncultured Rhodothermales bacterium
GTGTCGAGAAAGGTCAGTCAGGGACGACCTCGTACACAACATTTCTGACAGTCCCACCCAGTCGCGCATGACTTGATTCAACAGCTCATGGACTTCAAACTCGTTCATGTTGTGGAGCCTGACACTTCGGCGGCGTCAGGAAGACCAGGTCGATACGAGGCGTATACGCTTGACTTCTCCCTCTTCATGGAACCCCGAAAGAGAAACATCGAGCACGTTGAGTTTTGGAAGATAGATGATCAGCGGCGACGGGTCGGAATCCGAGAAGCACCAGTCTACCCCCTTCAGCGAGCAATTCAAGTTTACGAGCAAGCCGGCGGCGACAGCGACGCCACAGAGGTGCTGAACTCGGTAGCTTCGCCCGTTTCTCAGGCCAGTGATGCTGGCTCCCCGACACTTTTCGACTGATTCAGACGCGTGGACAAAACGGGCGTTGGAGCGGACTTGCTCTGCTCCGAACCACCGCCAGCGGTCGTTTGCCCTTCGTGGGTGAGCCGCAAACTGTTACGCTCCGACGACGGTAGCGCGGCGGGCGGCGTGGAGGCCGCGGGCGAGGTCGCGCCAGAGGTCGTCCGGGTGCTCCAGCCCGACGGAGATGCGGAGGAGCCCGTCGGATATACCCCCGGCAGCGCGGCCCTCGTCCGACACCACGCGGTGCGTGAGCCCGGCCGGGTGCTGGATGAGCGTGTCCGTCGAGCCGAGGCTGACGGCGGGCGTCATCAGCCGCATCGCACGGAGCAGCGCCGTAGCCGCCTCGAAGCCGCCCTCGACCTCGAAGCCGAGGATCGCGCCCGGCCCGCGCATCTGGCGGCGGAAGACGTCGCCGCCGTCGAGTCCGGGGTAGTGGACGGCGGTGACGGCGTCGTGCGCAGCCAGGCGCTCGGCGAGGACCTGCGCCGTCGATTGTGCCCGCTCGACGCGGAGCGGGAGCGTGGGGAGGCCGCGGTGGAGGAGGTACGCCGCGAGCGGGTGGAGGAGCGCGCCCGTGGCGACGCGGACCTGCCGCAGCCGCCGCGCCCAGTCCTCGCTCGTCGCGACGACACCCGCGATCACGTCGCCGTGGCCGCCGAGGAACTTCGTCGCGCTGTGGAGCACGAGCGCCGCGCCGTGGGCGAGCGGGTTCTGTAGCACCGGCGTCGCGAACGTCGAGTCCACGAGTACGGGCACGTCGCCCGCCTGCGCCACGATGTATTCGATGTCGACGAGCGCCAACGTCGGGTTCGCGGGCGTCTCGACGATGACGAGCGCCGTATCGGGCCGGATCGCGTCGCCGACGGTGTCGGCCGTGGTCCACGTCACGTCGAGCCCGAGGAGGCCGCTGCTGAGGAGGTGGTCCGTCGTGCCATAGAGCGGGCGCACGCCGACGAAGTGGCCGCTCCCCGCCTGCGCGGGGACAGGCTCTTGCCGCGCGGCGAGGAGCACGGCGGTGAGCGCCGCCATCCCCGAGCCGAACGCGACCGCGGCTTCGGCCGTTTCGAGTGCTGCGAGCGCGTCCTCGAACCGCGCGACCGTCGGGTTGTAGAGCCGGGCGTAGACCGGGTTCGCGGCCTCGCGGTCGCCGCCGACGAGCGCGTCGAGGCTGTCGGTCGCCGCGCCGAGGTCGGCGAAGGGGTACGTCGTCGAGAGGTCGAGCGGCGGGGCGTGGACGCCGAGCGCGGCGAAGTCCTGGCGGCCGGCGTGGACGGCGCGGGTGGCGAAATCGTCGGAGCGGAGTTCCATAGCGTTCGGCGTTTTGTTCTGTGTCTATTGGGTATTATAGAACATTGACCCGTTCGACTTAACTATCCCGAAGACTATTCGGAATCTGTGCCGATGCGACCGCTCGACCGAACGGACTGCGACATCCTCGCCCATTTGCAGAAGAATGCGCGGCTCTCGAACAAGGAGCTCGCCGCCGCCGTGGGCGTCGCCCCATCGACCTGCCTCGAACGGGTCCGTCGCCTCGACGCTGACGGCGTCCTCCGTGGTTACCACGCCGAGGTCGATCCGCACGCGATCGGCGTCGGGCTGCAAGCGCTCGTCGCGATCCGGCTCGGGCAGCACTCGCGGCCCGTCGTCGAGGCGTTTCAGGCGCACGCGCTGAGGCTCCCCGAAGTGGTGCAGGTTTTCCACACGACGGGGGCGAACGACTTCCTCGTGCACGTTGCCGTGCGCGACGCCGAGCACCTCCGCGACCTCGCGCTCGAAGCGTTCACCGAGCGGCCCGAGGTCGTCCACATCGAGACGGCGCTGCTCTTCGCGCACCACCACGCCCCCGGCCTGCCGATCTACACCGCCGAGGTGTGACCGGGGCGACGGCTCGGCGGTGCACTACACGCTGTCATTGCGAGGAGCCGAACGGAGTGAGCGACGCGGCAATCTCCCCAGAATTGAGGCGGCGGTTTATGATCTGCCGGTGGGCCATTCCTTCGGAGATTGCCGCGTCGCCTTCGGCTCCTCGCAATGACAAGCTGAGGGTTCGTTGCGGGCTGGCTCAGCGATTATCGCCGTCGTGGTCCTCGTGACCGTCGTGGTCGCCGTCGTCGTGCTTCATCTCGTGATCGCCGCCGTGGTCCATCCCCTCGTGGTCCATGCTGTCATGATCCATGCTGTCATGGTTCATGCCGTCATGATCCATGTTGCCGTGGTCCATGCCCTCGTGGTCCATGCCCTCGTGGTCCATATCGCCGTGGTGCATCCCGTGCATCGGGTGCTCGACGCCGGAGGGGTAGGTGCCGAGTTGGAGGACGGCTTCGACCGCGCCCGTCTCCGCATTCAGGACCGCGAGGTTGCCGAAGGCGTCGGCGGGCAGCGGCTCGCGCGTGCCGTCGCCGTCCGTGTCGTCGTCGAGAAAGAGGAAGGGCGGCGTCCACGTGCCCTGCAGGTTCGAGCTCGTCACGAAGAACGCGCCGTCGTACGTCGGGGCGGGCGAGTGCGGCATCGCGATCGGGCCGTCCGGCGCGTCGTTCTCGGCCGTCAGCCGGACCGACTTCGAGGGCACGTCGATGAGCGTGACGCTGTTGCCGACGCGGTTCGGGACGAGCACCGTGCGGCCGTCGGCATCGAGGTGGCCGTGCCACGCGCGCGCGCCGGTCGGGACGGCGCCGTCGGGCGTGAGCGCGCCGTCTTCGCCGAGGCCGAAGAACAGCACCTCGCTGCGGCCCTCGGCGTTCGAGGTGAGCGTGGCGGTCTCGCCGTCGGGCAGCACACTGAAGTGGATCAGCTCGCGGTTCGCATCGCCGAGCGAGGTGCGATGGACGAGGTCGCTCGATTCGGTATCGACGACGAGCACGTCGCGTCCGGTGAGCGGGGCGGTGAGGATGTAGCGGCCGTCGGCGGTCAGCGCGAGCGCGTGCGGGATGTCGTAGGCCGGGAGCGGGATCTCCTCGTCGAGTTCCATCGTCGCCGTGTCGAACGCGCCGAGGCCATACGTGCCGGACGACGAGAGCGTCGAGCGGCCGGAGTAGAGGCGGCCCGCGTCGGCGTCGAGCGCGAGCATCCCCGGCGTCGTGAAGCCGCCGAGCTCGGAGTGGGCGATGAGGTAGTCCGGGTCCGACGGATCCATCGCCAGGTCGGTGGACAGCTTGGCGACGACGCCCGCGCTGATGAGCGAGACGTACCACGCGCTGTCGTCGGGCTCGAAGGCCATGTGGTGCGGGCCGTAGGGCGCGCTCGGAATCCCGTGGTCGTCGAAGTGGACGTGGCGGATCACGCGGCGGCGCGCGGCGTCGACGAGCGCGACGTAGTTCGCCCCCTGCACCCCGACGAAGAGGACGTGCTCGGCGTCGGCGTAGGGCACCGTCCCCTCGTCATCGCGGGCCCCGGCCTCGATCCACCGCTTGAGCGCGCGGAGTTCGTCATCCTCCATCGTGCGGAGGTTGGGATACGGGATCTCGGCGTCGGCGGGCAGGTCTTCGACGAAGCGGACGGCGTAGCTGCCCTCGGCGTCGAACGGGACGACCGTCGCGCCGGCCTCGCTCTCGAAGAGGGCGTCCCACGCATACGCGTCGGCGTCGCCGAAGCCGAACGCGTCGCGCGCGGCGAGGAGCGGCTCGATGTGCTCCGAATAGCTCAGCACCTCGACCTCGTCGTAGTCGTCGGCGGGTTGGGCGGTGGCAGCGAAGGGGAGAACGGCGAGGGCGAGCAGAAAGGCGGTACGCATCATCGGGGCGGCAGAGAGAATAGGTGCGCGTAAAGTACGGTGCGGGGGGTGCGGAGAACGAGGGGGTGGGCGGCAGAGAACGCTGCGCGGGTCCGCTTTCGTGTACCGCACGCACCTCACGTCGGGTCGTGGGGGAGCGAGCCGCGGTGGGAGCGGAGGTAGGCGTAGGGCGTGGCGTGGAGGAAGTTCGAGACGCGGCCGGTGTAGACGTCGGCGTAGCGCTCGACCTGCCGGGCGAGGTGGCTCTTGTCGTTGCCCGTCCGCATCATCAGCCCCCAGTGCGGGTTGTGGAGACGGGCGGCGGCGCGCGCGAGCGGGGCGATCTCGGCGTCGAGGTCGAGCAACCGCTCGCGGTGCGCGGCCATCTCGGCTTCGATCTCGGCGGGCGACCGCATCCCGTCGGGGCCGTAGTCCTCGCGGGCGCGCTGGAGCGCGAGGCGGTAGGCCGAGTACTCCCGCTCCATCCCCGCCTTCTGCTCCATCATCGCGGTCAGCTCGCGCTGCGTCTCCTCGAAGCCCTCGAGCGCCTCGAACTCCTCCTCCAGCTCGCGCAAGATCAGCGCCGTCCGCCAGCGGAGCACGCTCTTCGAGATGTTGACGTCGGTGAAGAGGTGGTCGCCGACGTAGAGGAGGTCCTCGCCGCGGAGCCCGAGGCTGGCCTCGACGAGCCCGGCGTTCCCGCCGACGTAGACGCGCCCCGCCTTGAGCGGGCCGTAGTGCTCGCGCAGCAGCCCGTCCTCGCTGACGACCTCGAACGCGGGCATCCGCTCCGTAAAGAACGCCGGCTTCCGCGATCCCACGATCGCGAGGTCGAAGAGGTCGCGCCACGTCATCCCGTCCGGGAGGTACGGGTCGAACGCGTAGGCGAGCATCGGCGCGGCGAAGGCCCACTCGGAGTTCGTGATGAGGAGGAGCTTCTTGCCCGCGCGCTTCTGGTCGAGCAGGGCGAGCGGCGTCTCCGGGTCGAGCGCGACGAACCGCTCGGGCGCCTCGATGATCTCGCCCTTGAGCCGGCCCTCCATGTGCGCCTCGTCGAGCGCGCTGCGGATGAGCTCGGCGAGGTCCGAGTAGCTCAGCTTGCCCTCGATCACGTCGGCGTCGAGGAGGTCGACGAGCTGCATGTACATGCTCGCCTCGCTGAGGGAGAAGAGCGTGTTGAGGAAGCCCCAGCGCGGCGCGCCGAGGTCGACGAGCGTCCGCGTGTAGGCCTCGCGCATCGTGCCGTGCGCCAGCGGTTGCGTGCCGTGGTACGCCTTTTTGATGTAGCCGAAGCGGTTCGCCTTGACCACGTTCCCCAGCTCCCGGTCGATCACGAGCCCGCGCATCACGAGGTCGGGCTCGAACGTGAGGTCCTCGACGGGCCAGCCCCGCGCCAGCAGCCGCTCCTTGATGTAGGAGTACGCCCGCTCCTCCCACGCCCGCGCGTGGTAGTGGATGAGCGTGTAGTCCATGTCGTAGCCGATGGCCTTGATGGAGCGGAGGTTGAGCGTGCGGTTGGTGTAGATGCCGCGGACGCGGTCGGTCATTGGGGGAGCGGGATGGAGGGGATGGAGGGGATGGAGGGGATGGAGGGGATGGAGGGGATGGAGGGGATGGAG
>CAYTJT010000227.1:0-5699 GCA_964438105.1 uncultured Rhodothermales bacterium
CATCGGAGGCGCGGGCCCGGTCGCGCTCCGGCTCTACGACGTGCTCGGGCGCCGCGTGGCCGTGCTCCACGACGGGCCGCTCCGCCTCGGCCCCGTCGCGCTCGCGCTGCCGAGGCTTCCGGCCGGCGTCTATTTTTATCGCTTCACGGGGGGCGTTGAGGAGGGCGGCCGCATCGTCGTCCAGTGACTTACGTGTGGATGTGTGGGAGTATGGAGGTTTGGAAGTACGAGAGCCGACCTCGCTTACGTGAACTCCTCCCGCTTCGGTAGACACGCCCACACCCCCACACGCCCACCCCCAACATGGATCTCACGCTCGGTTATTCCCCCCTCCTGCTCGTGCTCTGCCTGCTCGTGGCGTGGGGGCTGACGTGGTGGAGCTACGGCCGGAGCGTGCCGCGCGTGCCGACCGCACGCCGGCTCGCGCTGTCGGCGCTGCGGGGCACGGCGCTCGCGCTCGTGCTCTTCCTCCTCTTCGAGCCCGTGCTCCGGCAGATCGAGGCGACGGAAGAGCCCCCCGTGCTCGCCGTGCTCGTGGATGAGAGCCAGAGCCTCGCCCGCAGCGACGGCGAGGGCGGCGCGACGGCCGCGCGTGACGCCCTCCGCCAGCTTCCCGACGTCGGCGGCGAGGCGCGATTCTACAGGTTCGACGGCGAGGCGACGGCCTTCGACGCCGCGGACTCGCTCGCGTTCGGGGGCGTGCGGACCGACATCGCCGGGGCGCTCCAGCGCGTCGAGGCCGACCTCGATGGGCGCAACCTCGGCGGCGTGCTGCTCATCTCCGACGGCCGCTACAACACCGGCCGCAACCCGGTCTATCTCGCCGAGCGCTACGACGTGCCGATCTACACCACCGTCGTCGGCGACACGACGCGGCAGCGCGACGTGCTCGTCACGCGCGTGACGACGAACGAGATCGCCTACGCCGGGGTCGAGCTGCCCGTGCAGATCGGCGTCCGCGCCGAGGGCTTCGAGGGCGAGCGGGCGACGGTGGGGCTCTACGAGCGCGGCCAGCGCCTCGCCTCGGCTACGATCACGCTCCCGGCGGGCAACGTCGAGGCGTCGGTCGATCTCTCGTTCACCCCCGAGGAGCCGGGGCTCCGCCGCTACACCGCCGCCGTGACGCGGTTCGACGGCGAGGTGACGACGGAGAACAACACGGAGTCCGTGGCCGTCCGCGTGCTCTCGAACCGGCGGCGCGTGCTGTTCCTCGCCGCCGCGCCCGGCCCCGACGTCTCGGCCCTCCGGCAGACGCTGGAGACCGATCCCAACCTCGACCTCGTGCCGCTGACGCAGCGCGGACCGGGGGCGTTTTACGAAGGTTCACTCCCGCCCTCGCTCGATGATTTCGACGCCGTCGTGCTCGCGGGCTTCCCCGGCCGGGCCGCGGGCCGGGCCGACGTGCAGCGCATCGTGGCGGCGGCCGAAGCCGGGCTCCCGCTCCTGTTCGTGCTCACCCGGCAGACCGACCTCCCGGCCCTCCGCGCGGCGTTCGCCGACGTGCTCCCCGCCGTGCCCGAGGTCGTCCGGTCCGGCTTCACCGAGGCGGCGCTCGTGCCCACGGCGGCCGGCGCGCTCCACCCCGTCCTCACCGTCCCGACGGCCCCGCCCAGCCTGCTCGACCGGCTGCCCCCCGTCGCCGCGAGCGACAGCCGGTGGGCCGCCTCGCCCGACGCCCGCGTGCTCGCCACGACGAGCATCCGCGGCATCGCCTTCGACGACCCGCTCCTGCTCATCCGCCAGCGCGGGCCGAGCCGCTCGGCGGCGCTCCTCGCCGCGGGCACGTGGCGCTGGCGCGGCCTCCCCTCCGACCTCGCCGACGTCGAGGACTTCTACCCCGGGCTCGTCGACAACCTCCTCCGCTGGCTCACGACGCGCGAGGACGACCGCCCCGTGCGCGTGCGCCCCGTACGGTCGCTCTTCGGCGAGGGCGAGGCCGTGCAGTTCACCGGGCAGGTCTACGACGAGAGCCTAGCGCCCATCCCGGACGCCTCCGTTGAGGTCGTCGTGACGGCGCCCGACGGGAGCCGCTCCCCGTTCGCGATGCGGCCCGTCGGCGGCGGGCGCTACGTGCTCGACGCGGGTACCCTTCCAGAAGGTGATTACACGTTCGAGGCGTCGGCCGAGCGCGAGGGCGCGGCGCTCGGCGAGGACCGCGGCGCGTTCGCCGTCGGCGCGCTCGCCCTCGAGTTCCGCGACACGCAGGCCGACGCGGCGCTGATGCGGCAGATCGCCCGGCGCTCCGGCGGCGCCGTCGTCGCGCCCGCCGAGATCCCCACCCTGGAGGCGCAGTTGCAGGCGGGGGGCTTCGGCCCGCGCGTCGTCGAGCAGGAGCGCGAGACCGAGCTGTGGGAGATCGCGTGGCTGCTCGCCGTCGTCATCGCGCTCCTCGCCGCCGAGTGGGTCCTCCGGAAGCGGTCGGGGATGGTGTGACGATTTCGGATTTTCGATTGGGGATCTTGGATTGGAACCCGATGCAATGAGTCCGCAATCCGAAATCGCCAATCCGAGATCTAATTGCCCATCACCTCCACGTCGTCGCCGAGCACGCCCTCGACGTAGAGCGTCTGCACGAGCACGACGACGACCACCACGAGCGGCGTCGCCACGGCCACGCCGACGGCCCCGGCGAGCGTGCCCAGCACCACCTGCGCCGCGATCAGCAGCGCCGGCGGCATCGACACGGCGCGCTGCTGGATGAGCGGCGTGACGAGGTAGCTCTCCACGAGCTGCACGGCGCCGTACACGATCAGCACGGCCACGAGCGCCTGGCCGCCCTCGCCCGCCGCCACGGCGAGCGCGGGCGCGAGCGCGAGGATCGGCCCGACGTACGGGACGAACGAGAACAGCGCCGCGATCAGCCCGAGCGTCAACGCCAACGGGATGCCGATGACCATCAGCCCGACCGCCGTCAGCGCGCCGACGACGAGCATCGACGCGATCCGCCCGAGCAGCCAGTGGCGCAGCGCCGTGCCGAGCGCCGACGCCACCTCCTCGCCGCGCGGGCGGTGGGCCGGCGGCACGAGACGCAGGAGGGCGTTCACGTACAGCGACGGGTTGATCGCGAGAAAGAGGCCCACGAACAGCACGATGAGGCCGTTCGCGAGCGCGCCGAGCACGGTCGAGAACGCCGCCCGCAGCGCGCCCAGCCCGCCGGAGTCCTCCGGCAGCGCGCCGTCCGCCGACTCCGGCATCCGCTCGGCGATGAACGTCCCCCACGCCGACCCGCGGAGCCACGCCTCCGCCCGGTCCATCGTCCCCGGCAGCGTCTCGGCCAGCTCCCCCATCTCCCCGCCGATCCGAGGTCCGAGCCACCACCCCATCGCGACCGCAGCGCCCGCGAGCACGACGACTTCGATGGCGAGCGCGGCGCGGCGCGAGAGCGGCGAGTGGTAGTCCAGCAGCCGCGCGAACCCGTCCAACAGCACGGCCAGCAGCACGCCGGCGAACAGGATCAGCAGGGCCCCCGCGAGGTGCTGGAGTCCTTCGAGGAGCACGAGCGCCAGCGCCGTCAGCCCGAGGGCGATGAGCACGCGGTGGACGTATTCGGCGCGGGAGAGAGCCATGGGAGAGGTGCGGAGCGGAGGGGCCGACCGGTAAAGTACGGCGCGCCGGCCGCGCTAACCGAACGAGGCGTCGTCGCGACGGGGCGTGAAGTTCGCACACGATCGCGCCGCGGAGCCGGAGCCGGGGAACTCGTCACGGGGAAAAAGGAGTATGGCGATCCATTCTAACATCACGCTCCACCCTCCCATGCCCGACTCCTTCGACGCGTTCGACCAGCCGCACTGGGCCCCCTCGGCCGGCGGCGACGGCGCTTCGGCCCTCACCGACGCCCACCTCCTCCTCGCCCAGCACCAGCGCAGAGTGCGGGCGCTCGTCGGCAACGAGACCGGGGTGCGGTTCGAGTCGCTCGCCCTCTTCGCCGACCCGCTCTTCGCGCTCTACGACCTCGACCCCGCCGCCGCCTTCGAGCTCCACGCCCGGCCCGACGAGGCCGACGAGACGACGGTCGCGGTGATGGAAGCGGCCCGCCTGCTCTGGGCCTACTTCGCCCTCCCCCCCAGCCAGCGCGCGACCCGCCGCGACGCCCTCGCCGAGTTCCTCATCGGCCCCGACGGCACCGACGCCGATGAAGACGACTTCGACGCCCTGCTCGAATCCGTCGAGGCGCACTGGGCCATGCTGACCGAGGAGGACATCGAGCTCGCCGAAGACAGCGAGGCCGAGACGCTCGACTTCGACGCGCTCCTCGCGCACCCGGCGTTCGTGCCGCCCGTCGGAGAGCGATCGACGGAGAAGACCTACGGCGCCGAGGGGATGAGCGAGATGGAGGCCCGCGCGCTCTTCGCCCAGCCCCTGCTCGAAAAGGAGACCGACCCGGACGCGCTCGAAGACGCCATGGAGCGCGCCGACGACTACTGGACGCTCGCCCAGCTGCGCGGCCTCGAACGCGACGCCTTTCTCGACGAGATCGTCGGCGCGAATGCCATCGACGACGCCGAAGCAGCCAGCCTGCGCGCCGAGGCCGAGGCCATGATGCAGCGCTATCGGCAGCTTTTCGGCGATCGGGCGTAGGGGCGACCGCGGCGGGCACGGGCGCGGCGGACCGGCGTATTTTTCGCGCCCCTCCCCGTCCGCCATCATCGCCCCGCCATGCCCCGCATCGAGCACCTCGGCATCGCCGTCCGCGACGCCGCCACCGCCGCCGACCTCTACGAACGCCTCTTCGGCTACACCCCGTACAAGCGCGAGCGCGTCGAGCGCGAAGGCGTGCAGACCGTGTTCCTCGACGCGGGCGGCGCCAAGCTCGAACTGCTCGAAGCCACGCGCGACGCCTCGCCGATCGCGGCGTACGTCGAGAAGCGCGGCGAGGGGCTGCACCACCTCGCCTTCGAGGTCCCCGACATCCACGCTACGATGCAGCGGCTCCGCGACCGCGGCTTCCGCCTGCTCAACGACGAGCCCAAGCGCGGCGCCGACGAGAAGCTGATCTTCTTCGTCCACCCGAAGTCGGCCGGCGGCGTGCTCGTCGAGTTCTGCCAGCGGTCGCCCGAGCCGCTCGAACCCCGGTTCGCGCCGCTCCGCGACGGGCAGATCGCCTACTACCTCGGCGGGCCCGACGACGCCCCGCCGCTCGTCGTGCTCCACGGCGCGCTCGGCTCGACGGAGCTGGAGACGCGACGTCTCCTTCCGACCTTCCAGCGATACTTCAAGACGATCGCCGTAGACTTTGCCGCGCACGGCGCGTCGAGCGACTTCGCTGAAGAAGAGCTGCTCACGATGGAGTTCTTCGCCGAGGGCGTCCCGGCCGTGCTCGACGAGGTCGGGATCGAGCGGACGCACGTCTTCGGCTTCTCGATGGGCGGCGCCGTCGCGCTCTACCACGCCCTCCACCACCCCGGCCGCGTCGACCGGCTCGCCGTCCACGGCATCAACGTGCAGTGGGACCGGGGCGAGGTCGCCGTGATGACGGGCGGGATGGATCCCGAGTCGATGGCGGGCGTCGCGCCGCGCTGGGCCGAGCGGCTCGGCGAGGCCCACGGTGCCGACCGGTGGCAGCCCCTCACGCGGCGGATGATCGCCTTCACCGAGGCCCTGCCCGACCGCCCCTTCCCGAACGAACGGCTGGCCCGGATCACCGCGCCGACGCTCGTCTCCACCGGCGACCGCGACCGCTACTTCAAGATCGAGCACGC
>CAYTJT010000228.1:0-5675 GCA_964438105.1 uncultured Rhodothermales bacterium
GCTGATGGTGGCGACGTTCTTCGCCTTCCTCAACGACAGCGTCACGCCGAGCGCGTCGAAGCGGCTCTACGGGCTCGTCGTGCTCGGCGGCGTGGCGGGCGGGGCGTTCGGGACGACGTTCCTCGCCGTCTACATCCAGCAGGTCCCCGTCTCGACGTGGCTGTGGATCTGCCTCGGGATGGCCGTCGCGATCGTCGGGCTCGCGTGGTACGCCGGCCGCGTCGTCCGCCGCAACCCGCCGCCGGAGAGGGACGCCGACGGCGTCGACCCCGGCCGCGATGAGGACGCGGACGAGAAGTCGAACGCGGCGCTCGAAGGGGCCCGGCTCGTCTTCCGCTCGAAGTACCTCCTCTCGATCGTCGGGATCGTCGCGATCTACGAGATCGTCTCGACGGTCCTCGACTTCCAGTTCTCGTCCACGATCGCGCACTACCTCGACGGCGACGCGATCGGGCAGCAGTTCGCGACGGTGTTTGCGATCTCGAACGTGACGGCGCTCGTCGTGCAGATCTTCCTCACGACGTTCGTGATGCGGCGGTTCGGGCTGACGGCGGCGCTCCTCGTCACCCCGGCCGTGATGATCTTCGGCTCCGTCGGCTTCCTCGCCGTGCCGATCCTGTGGGTGGGCTCCCTCCTGAACACGGCCGACAGCGGGTTCGCGTACTCGATCAACCAGTCCGCCCGCGAGGCGCTCTACACGCCGACGACGCGCGACGAGAAGTACAAGGCGAAGGCGTTCATCGACATGTTCGTACAGCGCTTCGCGAAGTCCCTCGCGGTGGGCGTGAGCCTGCTCGTGACGCTCGTCTTCACCGACTTCAGCTCGATCCGCTGGCTGAGCCTGTTCACCGTCGCGCTCGTCGTGGTGTGGGTCTTCGCCGCGCGCTACGCCGGCCGGCAGTTCGCCGCGATGGAGCGCCGCGAGGAAGCGCGCGAGGAGGCTGCGACGGTCGGTTGAACCGGCCGGGGTTTATGTCAGGCCCTACTCCACATCAGGATAGCGGCTCCACGTGAGCCTCGACCCACGCGGCCAGCACCTTCCGCTCCATCTCGCCGCGAGACGTAGAAACAGGTCTTCCTGCTCGTCCACATCGGCTACGATTTCGAAGCCGTTGAGCATGAGGAACGCCTCCATCGCGGCGTGCCCGATCCTTTTGTCGCCATCTACGAATGGGTGCCCCATCATCAGGGAATACGCGAGAGCTGCGGCCTTCGCCGTCGGCGTAGGGTAGAGGTCTTCACCGCCGAAGGAGCGCTGGCGGTGAGGGCAGCGAGAGGTTCAGGGGAGAGAGCCGTGGAGCGGAGCGCGAGCGGGGGCGACGGTCGAAGCGAGCGCCGAGTCGAAGCGGGAGCCTTGCGCCCACAAAATAAGCGCCCCGGGACGCGTTGCCAACCGCGCCCTCCTCTGCGCCGAAGCGCCCACCGGCCGCATGAGCAACCCGCCACGCACGCGCTCAGAACAGCAGGCGGCTGCGGATCGTGCCGGGCACCTCGCGGATCGCCGCGAGCGCCGCCTCCGACGACTCGGTGTGCACGTCGATCACGACGTAGCCGAGGTCGCCGCGCGTCTGGAGGTACTGCCCCGAGACGTTCACGCCGCGCTCGGAGAACTCGCGGTTGATGGCGCTGAGCACGCCCGGCCGGTTCTCGTGGACGTGGAGGAGCCGGTGCTCGCCGGGGTGCGGCGGCAGCGCGACCTCGGGGAAGTTCACCGCCGCGATCGTGCTGCCGTTGTCGCTGTAGCGGACGAGCTTGCCCGCCACTTCGGTCCCGATGTTCTCCTGCGCCTCCACCGTCGAGCCGCCGATGTGGGGGGTGAGGATCACGTTGTCGAACCGCCGTAGCTCGCTCTCGAACGGGTCGGCGTTCGAGCGGGGCTCGGTCGGGAACACGTCGACGGCGGCGCCGCGGACGTGGCCGCGGTCGAGCGCGTCGGCAAGCGCGTCGATGTCGACGACCGTCCCGCGCGATGCGTTGATGAGCACGGCGCCCGGCTTCATCTGCCCGAACTCCTCCGCCCCCATCATCCACTGCGTCTCGGGCGTCTCGGGCACGTGGAGCGTGACGACGTCGGACTGCCCGAGCACGTCGGCGAGGCTGTCGCCGGGCGTGGCGTTCCCGAGCGGGAGCCGGGCCGCCACGTCGTGGAAGACGACGCGCATCCCGAGTGCTTCGGCCAGGATCGAGAGCTGCGAGCCGATGTTGCCGTAGCCGACGACGCCGAGTGTCTTCCCGCGGATCTCGTGGGCGTCGGCCGCGCTCTTGGCCCAGACGCCGCGGTGCGCGAGGGCGTTCTTCGCCGGGACGTCGCGGAGGAGGAGGATCGCCTCGGCGAGGACGAGCTCGGCGACGGAGCGGGTGTTCGAGTACGGCGCGTTGAAGACGGGAACCCCGCGCGCCGCCGCCGCCTCGAGGTCGATCTGGTTCGTCCCGATGCAGAACGCGCCGACGGCGACGAGGCGCGGCGCGGCCTCCAGCACGGCCTCGGTCACGTGCGTCCGGGAGCGGATGCCGAGGAAGTGCACGTCGCCCAAGAGGCCGGGCAGGTCGGCCTCGGGGACCGTGCCCTCCACGCGTTCGACGTTCGTGTAGCCCGCCCGCCGGAAAACCTCGGCGGCGTTGGGGTGGATGCCTTCGAGGAGGAGGACGCGGAGGCGGTCGCGAGAGAACGAAACGGCGGGCATGAGAGCGGCGGCGAGCGACGAGTGAGAGGGGGCCGGAAGATAGCAGCGTGGGCTCTGGGAGGGTCGTGTCGTGGAGCGCCTACCGTGAGGCCTCGCGTTCGCCTTCCACCACCGCCTCCTCTCTTTCCGTTCCCTCTGAGAGTGCGTTTATGGAGTTCAGGAGAAGGCGAGAGCGAGCGAGAAAGCCGCCCTCAAGGCGCGCGAAGTAGGCGATGCGTGAGCATCGGCGATGCTGCGCAACGACGAGGGGAGCTTTTGCAGCCGCTCACAGGCCTCCAGCATCTTCATAAACGGACTCATAAAAGGACTCTGAGGGCAGCGGTCGAGGTCGTTGCGGGCGGGGGTACGGAAGCCACCGTCGCGGGGCGTAGCACCGCTACGCCCCTACGGGCGCTCCGGCGATGACGTCTCGGCGACATTAGCGCCCGAAGGGTGCCGAGCGTGCTCCCGCTCGTCGCTCGTCGTTCGCGGCTCGTCACTCGCTGAACCCGCCCCTATCTTCCGCGTAGGCCCCGCCCCCGCGACCCCGCCCCTGCATGAGCACCTCCACCGGCACCATCTTCGACCTGCGCGTCGGCGAGCGCGCGCTCGTGGGGATGATGTTCGCGTACAACTTCGCGCTCCTCGTCACGCTCTACCTGCTGAAGCCGGCGCGCGACAGCCTCTTCCTCACGGAGCTCGGGCCGGAGCGGCTGCCGTTCGTGTTCCTCGCCGTGGCGGCGGCCGTGGTCCCGGTGACGCTGCTCTACGGCCGCCTCGGGCGGCGGATGCGGCTGAGCCGCCTCGTCAACAGCACCACGCTCGCGCTCGTCGGCGCGCTCGTCGCCATGCGCTTCGCGCTCGACCTCGAAGCGGGCTGGGTGTTCTTCCTCTTCTACGTCCTCGTCTCGATCTACAGCGTCCTCGCCACGAGCCAGTACTGGCTCTTCGCCGGGGCCGTGTTCGACCCCGCGCAGGCGAAGCGGGTGTTCGCGCTCCTCTCGTTCGGCGCCATCATCGGGGCGATCGTCGGCGGGGAGCTGACGGGCTACCTCGTCGAGGAGGTCGGGGTGCGGACGCGGGACCTGCTGTGGATCGCGGCGGGCGTGCTCGGCGGCACCGTCGTGCTCATCAACCTGATCCGGCTGCGGGCGGGACGAAACGGCAGCGCCGCCGCGCACGCGGCCGACGCGCCCAACGCCGGCGGCTCCGCGCTCGACGTGCTCCGCGGCTCGCGCCACCTCCAGCTCATCACGGCCGTGATCGCCGTGGCCGTGCTGACGACGGCGCTCGTGGACTTCCAGTTCAAGACGGTCTCGTCCGACGCCTTCCCCGTCAAAGGCGACCTGACCTCGTTCATGGGGCGGTTCTACGGCCGCGTCAGCCTCGTCGCGCTCGGGCTCCAGTTCTTCGTCGCGCCCCGGATCATCCGGATGCGCGGCGTCGGCGGCGCGCTCCTGCTGCTGCCCGTCGCGCTCGCCGTCGGCTCCGTAGCGATGCTCGCCGTGCCCGGCCTCCTCGCCGGCACGGCCCTCCGCGGCGCCGACCAGAGCCTCAAGCACTCGATCGACCGGACGGGCCGCGAGCTCCTGTTCCTCCCCGTGTCGCTCGCGGCGAAAAAGCAGGTCAAGGTGTTCATCGACGTGTTCGTGGACCAGGGGATGCAGGGGCTCGCCGGGCTCGTGCTCCTGGCCGCGCTCGCGCTCGGGCTGGGCGTGCAGACGCTGAGCCTCGTCGTGCTCGCCCTGCTCGCGCTCTGGATCGGGCTCGCCGTCTGGGCCCGCAGCTCGTACGTCCAGGCGTTCCGCGAGACGCTGCCGGACCGGGACGAGGCCCCGACCGAGCCGTCCGAGAAGGAGAGGAGGCAGCAGCGGGCGCAGGAGGTCGAGCGGCCGGAGCCCGCGCCGAGCCTGCCCGACCTCGTCGACGCGCTCTCGTCGCCCAGAGCCGCCACCGTGCTCGACGCGCTCCGCCGGTTCGACGAGGCCGACATCGAGCTGCCGGTGCAGGAGGCCTACGAGCTCCTCCAGAACCCGTCGGCGCGGATCCGCCGCCGCACGATCGCGCTCCTGGCGAAGCAGCGCGAAGAGCGCCTCACCAAGATCGTCGCCGATTTTCTGCGCGACCGCGACGCCAAGGTCCGGCTCGAAGCCGCGCGCTTCCTCTACCAGACGCTGGAGGGGCAGCGCATCCCGCTCCTCCGCGCCGGCCTCCGCCACGACGACCTCCGCGTCCGCGCCGCCGCCGTGTGCGTCGTCGCCGAGTCCGGGACCGAGGACGAGCGCGCGCTCGTCACCGACGACGTGCTCCGCGCGCTCCTCGACTGCGAGGGCGAGGCCGGGGTCGAGACGCAGGTCGAGGCGCTCAAGGCGCTCGGCGCGCTCGCCCGCCCCCACTTCAACGACACGATCCGCCGCCGCCTCGACGCGTCGTCGCCCCAGGTCGTCCGCGCGGCGATCGAGGCGGCGGGGCAGACCGGCGACCGGCTGTTCGTGGCGCGGCTGCTCCGCCTCCTCGCCGAGAAGCCCTACGCGAAGGCCGCGCGCGAGGCGCTCGTCGCCTACGGCGACCGCATCTTCGGCACGCTCTACGACCACCTCACCGACGACACCGTCGCCGAGCCGATCCGCCGAAACATCCCCCGCCTCCTGGCCGAGCTCCCGACGCAGCCCGCCGTGGACCTCCTGCTGCTGAGCCTGGAGCGCCTGCGCGCCCCCCTCCTCTACGACGTGGCGAAGGCGCTCAACAAGATCCGCGCGAGCGAGCCGGACCTCCGCTTCAACCAGGAGTCCATCGACGTGGCCGTGCTCGGCGAGATCCGCGCGCTCGCGACCGTGCAGGCCGCGCTCTTCCACCACGCCCGCTCGCGCGACCGCTACGCGCAGGCGCCCGACGCCGGGGGCGTGCGGCGCGCCCTCGTCCGCGAGCGCAAGCAGAGCCTCGAGCGCGTCTTCCGGATGCTCGGCCTCCGCTACCCCTCGGCCGACATGCACAGCGCCTACCTCGGCCTCA
>CAYTJT010000229.1:0-5667 GCA_964438105.1 uncultured Rhodothermales bacterium
CGTCGCCCTCCTCGCGGCGTTCGTCTGGCGGGAGCGGCACGCCGCCGACCCGCTCGTCCCGCTCGGCCTGTTCCGCTCGGCGACGTTCAGCGGGGCGAACGCGATGACGCTCGCGCTCTACTTCGCCCTGGGCGGCATCCTCTTCTTCCTCCCGTTCAACCTCATCCAGGTGCAGGGCTACTCGGCGACGGCGGCGGGCGCGGCGTTCCTCCCGTTCTCGCTCGTGATGGGCGCGCTCTCGCGCCCGGCCGGCGGCCTCGTCGAGCGCTTCGGGGCGCGGCTCCCGCTCGTGGTGGGGCCGGCGGTGGCCGCAGTCGGGCTCGCCCTCCTCGCGGTGCCCGGCGTCGGCGGGTCGTACTGGACGACGTTCTTCCCGCCCCTCCTCGTCCTCGGGATCGGGATGACGATCGCGGTGGCGCCGCTCACGACGGTCGTGATGAGCGCGGCGGGGGAGCAGTCGGGCGTGGCGTCGGGGGTGAACAACGCGGCGGCCCGGGTCGCCGGGCTGCTGGCGATCGCCGTCTTCGGCATCGTCGCGCTCGGCGTGTTCAACGGCGCGCTCGACGACCGCCTCGCCGCCTCCGGTCTCGGCGCGGACGCCGCCGCCGCGCTCGAACCGTTCCGCAGCGATCTCACCGGCGCGAGCCTCCCGAGCAATGTCGAGGGGGAGCGGCGCGACCGGTTGCAGGGCGTCGTCGACGGCGCGTTCGTGACGGCGTTCCGCTGGGTCGCCGTCCTCGCCGCCGCCCTCGCCGCGCTCAGCGCGGTCTGCGCCGCGCTCACGATCGACCCGGCCGTGGGGCGGGGCGAGGCGGTAGAGGAACCGGAGGGCGCGGGGGAAGTAGTGTAGTTGTTGCAACAAGTAAAAGCATCGAGCGAGCCATGCCCCCCTCTCCCGGCCTCCACCACGTCACCGCGATCGCGGGCGCGCCGCAGCCCAACGCCGCGTTCTACACCGACCTGCTCGGCCTCCGCCTCGTCAAGCGCACCGTCAACTTCGACGACCCCGGCACCTACCACCTCTACTACGGCGACGGGCGCGGTCGGCCGGGGACGATCCTGACGTTTTTCCCCTACCTCCAGGCCGCGCCCGGCCGCGCGGGCGCCGGGATGGCGCAGGCGACGGCGTTCGCCGTCCCGACCAACGCGCTCGACGCGTGGATGGAACGCTTCGCCGACCGCGCCGTCGACTTCGACGCGGCGCGCGAACGGTTCGGCGCGGGCGTGCTCACCTTCGAGGACCCGGACGGACTCCGGCTCGAACTCGTCGCGGACGCGACGGCCGAGGCTGCCGAAGGCTGGCGCGACGGCACCGTCCCGGCGTCCGCCGCGATCCGCGGGTTCCACGGCGTCACGCTCGGGCTGCGCGATCCGGCGCCGACGGCGCGCGTTCTCGCCGACGTGCTCGGCTGGAGCGAGGCGGGGGAGGAGGACGGCCGGCTCCGCTTCCGGGCGCCCGGCGGCGGGCTCGGGCGCGTCGTGGACCTCGTGCGCGCCGAGGGCGCAGGGCGCGGCGCGGCCGGGACCGTCCACCACGTCGCCTTCCGCGCGCGCACCGACGACGAGCAGGCCGCGCTCGCCGACGCCGCCCGTGCCGCCAGGCTCCAGGTCACCGCGGTACTTCCGCGCCGTCTACTTCCGCGAGCCTGGCGGCGTGCTCTTCGAGATTGCCACCGACGCGCCCGGCTTCGCGACCGACGAAACGCCCGAGTCGCTCGGAACCGAGCTCCGGTTGCCGCCGTGGCTCGAAGAGCGCCGCGCCGCGATCGAACGCCGCCTCCCTCCGCTCACCCTCCCCGTCCGCGCATGACCCCCGACCCTCACGCCGAGCAACCCGTCCGCGCCTACGGCGCGCCGCTGGACCGCGCGCGCGCCGCCGTCGTCCTGATCCACGGTCGCGGCGCGTCGGCCGAGAGCATCCTCGGCCTCGCCGACGAGTTCGCGCAGCCCGACGTCGCGTACGTCGCCCCGCAGGCCGCGGGCTCGACGTGGTACCCGTACTCCTTCCTTGCGCCGCTCGACCGGAACGAGCCGTGGCTCTCGTCCGCGCTCCGGCTCGTCGGCGGCCTCGTCGCCCACCTCGAAGGCGAGGGGATGCCCGCCGAGCGCATCGTGCTCGCCGGGTTCTCGCAGGGCGCGTGCCTCGCGAGCGAGTACGCCGCGCGCAACCCCCGCCGCTACGGCGGCGTCGTCGCGCTCAGCGGCGGGCTCATCGGCAACGAGCAGCTCACCGCCGTCGACCCGCCCGCCGACAAGGTGTTCGCCTACGAGGGCGACCTGGGCGGGACGCCTGCGTTCTTCGGGTGCAGCGACGCCGACGCCCACATCCCGCTGCAACGCGTCGAGCGCTCTGCCGAGCTGTTCGAAGACCTCGGCGCGGACGTCGAGACGCGTATCTATCCCGGCATGGGCCACACCGTCAACGACGACGAGATCCGGTTTGTCCGCGGCCTGCTCGCCCGCGTCCAAGAACTCGCCTAAACCCGCTCAATCATGCAAGCCACGCCCGCCGTCCACGGCATCCACCACGTCACCGTCATCTCGGGCGATCCGCAGGAGAACCTCGATTTCTACACGGGTACGCTCGGGATGCGGCTCGTCAAGAAGTCGATCAACCAAGACGCGACGGATACCTACCACCTGTTCTACGCCGACGGCGCGGGCACGCCCGGCACCGACCTCACCTTCTTCCCGTGGCCCGATCTTCCTCGCGCGACGCCCGGCGCCGGGCAGGTCGTCGAGGTGCCGCTCGCCGTCCCGGCCGGGAGCTTGGCCTATTGGCAGGACCGGCTCGACGCGCACGGCGTTTCCATCGACGCCGTCGAGACGCGGTTCGGGGAGCCCACGCTGCCGTTCGAGGACCCGCACGGGCTCCGGCTCACGCTCGTCGAGACCGACGATGCGCGAGCGTTCGAGCCGTGGTCCGGCAGCGCGGTGCCGGCCGAGCGTCAGATCCGGGGGATGCACAGCGCGCGCATCCTGCTGCACGACCTCGGCCCGACCGAGGCGCTGCTGACGCGCGTGCTCGGGTTCGAACCCGTCGGAGAGGAGGGCGGGTGGCATCGGTATGCGGCGAAGCCCGTTCCTGCGGAGGCGGGGAACGGCGGCTCGGGGCGCTACGTCGAGGTCCGCGCCGACGCGGAGGCGGGGCGAGGGTCGGGCGGGACGGGCGGCGTGCACCACATCGCGTGGCGCGTCCACGACGAGGCGGAGGAGCGGGCGCTGCGCGACGTCGTCCACCGCGTCGGCCTCGGCCCGACGGCGCCCATCGACCGATTCTGGTTTAAGTCTGTGTATTTTAGAGAGCCCGGCGGCGTCCTCTTCGAGCTCGCCACCGACGGCCCCGGCTTCGCCCGCGACGAGGACCCCGAGCACCTCGGCGAGTCGCTGATCCTCCCGCCGTGGCTGGAGGGACGGCGCGCGCAGATCGAAGCTCGACTGCCCCCGCTCACCCACGCCCGGTCCGATGTCTGATACGCTCTGGCCCCCGCTCCCGCCGCTCTCCGACTGGGAGGATACCTGCGCCACCGTCCACCTTTGGACCCAGGTGGTCGGCAAAGTCCGGCTGGAGGCGGGGCCGGACCTGCCGCACTGGTGGGGCGTCGCGCTCTACGTCACCCCGCGCGGGTTGACGACCGGCCCGATGCCCTCGGCCGAGGGCACGTTTCAGATCGACTTCGACTTCATCGCCCACGCGCTCCACGTCACCACGTCGGACGGCCGGAGCCAATCGCTCGATCTCGAACCGATGTCGGTCGCGGAGTTCTACCGGCGGACGACGGGCGCGCTCGACGCGCTCGGCATCGACGTGGCGATCTGGCCGGTGCCCGTCGAGCTGCCCGAGGTGACGCCGTTCGCCGAAGACACCGAGCACGCGAGCTACGACGCCGACGCGGTCCACGCCTTCTGGCGCGCGCTCGTCGCGGCGGACCGCGTGTTCACCGCGTTCCGCTCGCGCTATCTCGGCAAGTCGAGCCCGAGCCATTTTTTCTGGGGCGCGTTCGACCTCGCCGTGACGCGGTTCTCCGGCCGCCCCGCGCCGAAGCACCCCGGCGGCTACCCCAACGTCGCCGACCGGGTGATGCACGAGGCGTACTCGCACGAGGTCGCGAGCGCCGGGTTCTGGCCGGGGACGGGCGGGCTCGGCGAGGCCGCGTTCTACGCCTACGCCTACCCCACGCCCGACGGCTTCGCCGACGCCGACGTGCAGCCGGACGCCGCCTATTTCTTCAGCGACCTCGGCGAGTTCGTCCTCCCGTACGAGGCCGTCCGCACCGCACCCGATCCCGACGCCGCTCTCGTGCAGTTCCTCGAAAGCACGTATGCCGCCGCGGCCGATCTCGCCGGGTGGGACCGCGCCGCGCTCGAACGGCGGCCGTAGCTATCCGCATTCCGACAGGCTTGTAGTTGCGAGGAGCGGAGCGACGAAGCGACCTCCTCCGGTCTGCTGGTATCGGGAGGTTGCCGCGCTCCCTGCGGTCGCTCGCAACGACAGAGGGGTGCGGACGCTGCGAGCCAACGGCAGCCGTAGCGGTTATACGGATTCTGTTTGTCGATGCCGGTATGATTCCAGCTCGACCGACCGTAGAGACGCAGCATGCTGCGTCTCTACGGCGATGGAGACGGCCTCGGCGGCGGCGGGTATCCTGACATCGGAGATCGGAATCCGTATCACACCGTCGCGGCGGCAGGGGCTTCGGTCAGCGCGACCTCGGTCTCGGCGTCGAAGAAGTGCAGCTTCGTGAGGTCCATGGCGAGCTCGACGGTCTGGTTCGGCTCGGGGAGCGGCTGCGGCGCGACGCGGGCGACGGCGTGGTGGGCGTGCTCGCGCTGGCCGGCGTGGGCGTAGATCACGATCTCGTTGCCCATCGGCTCGGTCACGTCGAGCGTCCACGTCGAGGCCGCCGACGGCGCGGTGAGCGCGGCGCCGTGGGCGGAGCCCGCGACGTAGAAGTCCTCGGGCCGGACGCCGAGCGTGACGGCCTTGCCCGCGCGGTCGCGGAGGAGCGCGGCGTCATCATCTTGCAGCGGGACCTCGACCGCGCCGCCGTCGCCGACGAAGCGGCGGCCGTCGGCAGAGATCTGGCCGGGGACGAAGTTCATCGCCGGGCTGCCGATGAAGCCCGCGACGAACTGGTTGGCAGGGTGGTCGTAGAGGTTCAGCGGCGTGTCGACCTGCTGGATCTCGCCGTCCTTGAGCACCACGATCCGGTCGCCCATCGTCATCGCCTCGACCTGGTCGTGGGTGACGTAGACCATCGTCGCGCCGAGGGTGCTGTGGAGCTTGGAGATCTCCGTCCGCATCTGCACGCGGAGCTTGGCGTCGAGGTTCGAGAGCGGCTCGTCGAAGAGGAAAACGGCGGGCTTGCGGACGATCGCGCGGCCCACGGCGACGCGCTGACGTTGCCCGCCCGAGAGCTGGCCCGGCTTGTTGTCGAGCACGGCTTCGAGCCCGAGGATCCGCGCCGCCTCGTCGACCCGCTCGTCGATCTTGGCTTTGGGGAACTTGCGCACCTTCAGCCCGAACGCCATGTTGTCGCGGACGGTCATGTGGGGGTAGAGCGCGTAGTTCTGGAAGACCATCGCGATGTCGCGGTCCTTCGGCGGGAGCGCGTTGACGACGCGGTCGCCGATCCGGAGCGTGCCGTCGGAGATCTCTTCGAGCCC
>CAYTJT010000230.1:0-5654 GCA_964438105.1 uncultured Rhodothermales bacterium
CGGCCGGTGAGGATCTTGTGCCCGTAGGCCTGGTGCCCGACGTCCCACACGAGCTGGTCGTGCGGCGTATCGAACACGTAGTGCGCCGCGACGGTCAGCTCGACCACGCCGAGCGAGGCGCCGAAGTGCCCGCCGTGGACCGCGACCACGTCGATGATGTAGTCGCGCAGCTCCTCGCAGACCTGGCCGAGCTGAGAGGGGGGGAGGGCCCGGAGGTCAGCCGGGGAGTCGATCTGCGCGAGGAGGGGGCCGGGGGTGAGCATCTGGTCGGCGTGGGGCATCGGGCGGAGGCGATGGGAGAGGGCGGTACGGGCGTCTGAAACGCTGCGAAAATATAAACCCGAAGGCGGGGGATAAGGGAGAAAGCCGCTGCTCAGCCGTTCACGCCGCGGTTCCGGCTAGGTTTCAAATCGGACTGAAAGGCCATTGGGGGGAGGATCCGAAGCCACTATCCACGATTTCTGCGAATCTCAGCGGCGAGCGCGCGGTAGAATCCGTCCCCCCATCGAACCGCTGACTCCTCCGCTCTATGTCCGACCCCTCTACCACCGCGATGGACGCCTCCACCCCTCGCTCCGCCTCCGACCCCATCCGCGTGCTGTTCGTCTGCATGGGGAACATCTGCCGTAGCCCGCTCGCCGAAGGGCACTTCCGCGCGCTCGTCGAGGAGGAAGGGTTATCAGACCGGTTCGACATCGACTCGGCCGGGACCGGGTCGTGGCACGTGGGCGAGGCGCCCGACGCGCGGATGCGCTCGGCGGCCCGCCGCCGCGGCCTCGACATCGAAACGCTCCGCGCCCGACAGGTGGAGCGCCGCGACCTCTACGACTACGACCACGTGTTCGTGATGGACAAGACGAACCTCCACGACACGCTCGCGCTCGACCCCGAAGGCGACCACGGCACGCGCGTCCGGCTCTTCCGCGAGTTCGACCCGACGCCGGAGACGTACCAGGTGCCGGACCCTTACACCGGCGGGCGGCAGGGGTTCGAGAACGTCTACGACATCGTCGAGCGCACGTGCCGCGCGATCCTCGACCGCCTCGTCGAGGTCTACAACCTGAAGTAGCGCCGTGCCCGACCTCCCGCCGTCCGTGCTCGATGCGCTGCGCCCGCACGTCGGCGCGGTGCGGCGGGCCGCGCCCGTGGGAGGGGGCTGCATCGCGAACGCGACGCGGCTCGACGCCGAGCAGGGCCGCTTCTTTCTGAAGTGGAGCGGGGGCGAAGCCGGGCGCACCTTCGAGGCCGAAGCCGCCGGGCTCCGCGCGCTCCGCGCCGCCGACTCGCCGTTGCGCGTCCCGGACGTCCTCGCCGCCGAAACCGCCGACCCGTCGCGGCCGGGGTTCCTGCTGATGGAGTGGGTCGAGTCCGGCTCGCCCGGCGACGGGTTCTGGACCGACTTCGGCCGAGCGCTCGCCCGGCTCCACCGCCACACCTCGGCGGACGGCCGCTACGGCTTCGAGCGCGCCAACTTCATCGGGCGGCTCCCGCAGCGGAACGACTGGCGCGAGCGGTGGCCCGACTTCTTCCGCTCGCAGCGCCTCGCGCCGCAGTTCGAGCGCGCCCGTACCTCCGGCCGTTGGAACGCAGCGTGGGACGACCCCGCCGACCGGCTGCTCGCCCGGCTCGACGACCTGCTGCCCGCCGACCCGCCCGCGTCGGTGCTGCACGGCGACCTGTGGAGCGGCAATTTCCTCGCCGCCTCGGACGGCCGCGCGGCGCTCATCGACCCGGCGACGTACTTCGGCCACCGCGAAACCGACCTCGCCCTCGCCGAGCTTTTCGGCGGTTTCGACGGGCGCTTTTTCGAGGCCTACCGCGCGGCGTGGCCCCCCGAGCCGGGGTACCCAACGCGGCGCGAGGTCTACAACCTCTACCACCTCGTCAACCACCTCAACCACTTCGGCGAGGGCTACGCCGGGGGCGTCGAGCGGACGCTGCGCCGCTTCGGCTAGCCGCTTCCGCTAGAGGACGGCGCGGAGGAAAGCGTCGGCGTCTTCGAGGCTGTCGAGGAGCACGTCGGGCTCGTGCTCGGCGAGCGTGTCGCGGTCGAAGCGGCCCGTGGCGACGGCGATCGTCGTGCAGCCGCCGTGGCGTCCGCACTCGATGTCGCGCGGCGTGTCGCCGATGATCACGACGTCGCCGGGCTCGGCGCCGGCGTGGGCCGCGGCGCGGCCGCGGGCGATGCCGGGCAGCTCGTTGCGGTCGGCGTGGTCGCTGCCGAACGCGCCGAACGGGAAGTGCTGCTCGTCGAACCCGATCGCGCCGACCTTGAGGTAGGCCATCTCCTGCAGGTTGCCCGTGAGGAGGGCGAGCTGGAATCGGTCGTCGGCGTGCAACTGCTCGACGAGGGCCTGCGCGCCGAGGAGGGCGTCGGCCCCGGCCGGGTCGAACACGCGGTGCATCGTCGCGCGGAACGCCTCGACGACATCGGGGAAGCGGCCGTTGAGCAGGTCGTCGGCGGCGTCGTTCAGCGTCAACACCTCGCGGAGGATCTGCGGATCGGTTTTGCCGGAGAACGAGATGCCGTCCGTCGAGACGGGGCGGCCGACGAGCTCGGCGAGCGCGGACTCGACGGCGGGGCGGCCCGCGCCATTCGTGGTGAGGAGCGTGCCGTCGATGTCGAAAAGGAGCAGCTTCATGAGATCGGGAAGTCAGCGGGCGCCGTACTGGTCGGCGTAGTAGTCGCGGTAGGAATCGTCGGTGACGGCGTCGAGCCAGGCTTGGTGGTCGAGGTACCAGCGGACGGTCTCGCGCAGCCCGGACTCGAACGTGTGGGCGGGCCGCCAGCCGAGTTCGCGCTCGGTCTTCGAGGGGTCGATCGCGTAGCGCCAGTCGTGGCCGGGGCGGTCGGTGACGAAGGTGATGAGGGCGCGCGCCGTGCCGGAGGGCCGGCCGAGGTGCGCGTCCACGAGGTCCGCCACGGTTTCGACCACGTCGAGGTTCCGCCGCTCGGCGCGCCCGCCGACGGCGTAGGTCTCGCCCGTCCGCCCGCGCCGGATGAGGAGGTCGAGCGCGTCGACGTGGTCCGCGACGTGGAGCCAGTCGCGGACGTTCGCGCCCTCGCCGTACACCGGCAACGGTTCGCCCGCCGCCGCGTTGCGGATCATGAGCGGGATCAGCTTTTCCGGGAATTGGAACGGGCCGTAGTTGTTCGAGCAGTTCGAGATCGTAACGGGCAGCCCGTACGTGTCGCCGTAGGCCCGCGCGAGGTGGTCGCTGCCCGCCTTCGACGCGGAGTACGGGCTGTGCGGGTCGTAGGGCGTCGATTCGTCGAAGGCGCCCTCGTCGCCGAGCGTGCCGAACACCTCGTCCGTCGAGACGTGGTGGAAGCGGACGTCGTCGCGGTCACTCCAGGCTTGCCGTGCGGCTTCGAGCAGCGTGGCCGTGCCGACGACGTTCGTGCGGACGAACGCGAGCGGGTCGAGGATCGAGCGGTCCACGTGGCTCTCGGCGGCGAAGTGGACGACCGTATCGAAGACGTGCTCGTCGAACAGCCGCCGGACGAGCTCGGCGTCGGCGATGTCGCCGCGCACGAAGGTGTAGTTCGGCGCGTGCTCGACCGCGCGGAGGTTCAGCAGGTTGCCCGCGTACGTCAGCGCGTCGAGGTTGACGAAGCGCACGTCCGGGCACTGGGGAACCAGCTTCAGCAGATAGTTCGAGCCGATAAAACCGGCCCCGCCGGTGACGAGGACGGACCGAGGCGTGTGCATAATCGAGCGGGCCGAAGGGGAGGGCGCGAGAGCAAAGCTACTCCCGTTCGCCGCCTCAGAAGCGATACCCGAGCGAGACCGTCCAGCCGGAGAACTGCGCGAGGTCGCCGCGGAAGGCCGCCTGCGCGGTCAGCCCGGAGCGGAGCCGGAAGATGGCGCCGCCGTAGAGCCGGCTGCTGGACGTGACCGTTTGCGCGTCGGTCTCGGAGACCCGTTCTTCGAAGGGGAGGTCGTCTGGCAGCGTCGAGGTCGGGTCGACGGGGCGCGTGCTGGAGGTCGCGTCCTGGTAGCTGTAGCGGTACACGCCGCCGCCGAAGAGCGCGAGCGTCCGGGAGACGGGCACCTGCACGTGCAGCGGCAGGTCGAGCGCGAGCCGCAGCGCCTCGACCTCGGTGTGCAGGACCGAAACGCCCCCGCCGAGTCGGGCGTCCGTGGCGTCGCGCCGCTCGAAGCGGGCGGAGGGGACGGCCCCGGCGAGCACGATCAGCCCCCGCTTGCGGCGGGCGTAGACGTAGCCGAGGGTGACCTCCGTCACGAAGGCGTCGAGGTCGGCCGTGCCCGAGGCCTCGTCGGTGAAGACGTCTTCTTGCTCGGAGACCTCACCGTTGTTCTCGGTACGGAAGGTCTGGATTCGCTCGGTGCGGAGCGCCGCGTCGGCGTCGCCGCCGGAGAAGAGGCCGGAGACGGCGCCGAAGAGGTAGTCGTCGCGGTGGCGCGAGGTGCGGAGCGTGCCGAGCGCTTCGACGGCGACGCCGGACGGGCTGCCGTCGAGCGAGGCCTCACTGTCCGAGGTGAGGCGACGGAGGGAGGCGAACCGCCGCCCGTCGTCGTAGTCCTGCACCGACTCGTCGCGGTCGATGAACTGCTCGGACACGGCGTCCTTGGCCGTCCGGCCCTGGTACGAGAGGCTGGCGACGGCGTCCCACCGGCGGCCCGCGAGCGCGAACTCGGCGCCGATGCTGTAATCGGCGCGGTCGAAGTCGACGACCTCGTCTTCGAGGCGCTCGTCCGTGCGCGTGTCGGTAAAGTCCGGGAAGAGGCGCTCCGACGTGAAGAGCGCGTCCGACTCGAGGCTGCGCGCGAGGTTGTCGGTGCGGTAGCCGCCGAAGAGACCGACGGCGTAGCCGCCGAAGTCGGTGCGGCCGACGAACGTGACGCGGGCGCGCGTGTCCACGTCGGCGCTCGACTGCTCGACGCGGGTCGAGGTCTCGGTCGTGGAGGTCTGGTTCGGGTCGAAGTCGAAACGCGTCGAGAGCATGTCCGTGTTCGACGTTTCCTGCGTGCTGACGGCGTTGCGGGCCGTCACGAGCCAGCGGCCGTCGCGGCTGCCGACGAGCGCGGCGACCGATACGGGCGTCCCGGGGACGTCTTGCCGCCCGACCGTCCCGAACACGAAGCGGTGGTCGGCGCGGGCCGCGCGAGCGGGGTTCACGAAGAGCGGCGTCACCCCGTCGAGCCCGAGCAGCAGCGGGAACGGCACCTCCACCGCCGCGGCGAGCGGGGTGCGGTCCGGGAGCGTCGGCGTGTCGAGGGACGAGACGCTGAACGACTGCCCGAGAGCGGAGAGGGGAAACACGAAGAGGGCGAGAGCCAGGAGACGGGGCATCGGCAGAGAGGGGGTTAGAGTAGCGCGCAAACTAACAGTCGCGGCGATAGCGTGGGGGGTAACATCGGGTGCCCCGGGAATCTTCGCCGATCTTTGTACGGGGGGCTCGGGCGCGTCGGATCTGCTCCGCAACTCTTCGGTACCGAGAGCACCCCAGGGCTATCGCATACTCCCTGATCCCTGTCATTTCGACGACCGAAGGGAGGAGAAATCTCCCCCGGTGGACGTCGCGTTCGGCCTCGGAGTGGGAGATGGCCTCCGGCGAGGCTTCGCGTTCCTCGCGTGCGCTCGGGATGACAAGGGTGAGTGATGGGGCCGTCTTCAGCACGTATCGA
>CAYTJT010000231.1:0-5650 GCA_964438105.1 uncultured Rhodothermales bacterium
CCCGCGGAAGGCGAGGGCGTCGCGGCGCAGCGCGGCGCGGGCGCGGAGCGGGTGCTCGCGGATCTCGCGCCCCCGGTCGTGCTGGGGGCGGAGCGCGGCTGCGAGTTGCAGCGTCGGGTCGAGCGTCTGCCCGTCGATGCGGACCCGGGATCGGCGGGAGAGCAGGAGCCGGATGGCCGCCGGGGCGCGGTCGAGCAGGCGGGCCGCCCGTCCCTCGAACCGCTCGGCGCGCGTGGGCTCGGGGCGGAACTCAGACATGCGCGATCTCGGGCTTCGAAACCGCGGGATGCAGCCGGTACTCGTCGGGGTCGAACGGCTCGACGCGGCGGCGGAAGGCGGGCACCGAGCCCGGCCAGAGCGCGGCGTTGCGGCCCGTCTCGTCGAGGTACCAGCTCGCGCAGCCGCCCGCCGTCCACACCGTCCCTTCGGCGCCGCGGTCCACGGCGTCGACGAACGCCGCCTGCGCTTCGGCCCGCGGCTCCACCGCCGCGAGGCCGTGCGCCCGCATGTACGCGAGGGCGTTCGCGACGTGTTCGAGCTGCGCCTCCGTCATCAAAATCACCGACGAGTGGCCGAGGCCCGTGTTAGGGCCCGCGATCAAGAAGAAGTTCGGGAAGCCGGCGACCGTCGTGCCGAGGTGGGCCTTCGGGCTCGCGCCCCATACGTCCGAGAGGCGGCGGCCGTCGGCGCGGCGGACGTGCCGCGCGAAGGGCAGGTCGGTGACGTGGAAGCCCGTGGCGAACACGAGCACGTCGGCCGGGTGCTCGCGCCCCGTCGGGTCCACCACGCCGCCGGGGCGGACCTCGACGGCCGCGCCGTCCACGACCGTCACGTTCGGCTGTGTGAGCGCGGGGTAGTAGTCGTCGGAGAGGAGGATGCGCTTGCAGCCGAAGCGGTAGTCGGGCGTGAGGACGCGGCGGAGTTCGGGATCGCGCACCTGCCAGCGAAGGCGGAGCCGGACGAGCCGCTCGATCTGCCGGGCGAGAAACGGGTGGCGGAAGGCGAGGCCGTACAGTTCGTGGGAGCGGTAGAGCGCCTTCCGTATCCCACGGAGCAGGGCAGGCGTGCGCCGAAGCGCCCGGCGGACGCGCGCGCTGACGAGTCGGTCTCGGCGCGGGATCACCCACGGCGGCGTCCGCTGAAACAGCGTCAAGTGCTCGACCACGGGCTGGATGCTCGGGACGACTTGGATGGCCGAGGCGCCCGTCCCTACGACCGCGACGCGGCGGCCGCGGAGGTCGAGGTCGGGGTCCCACCGCGAGGTGTGCAGCACGCGCCCCTCAAACGAGGCCGCGCCGGGGATGTCCGGCACGCGCGGCTCGGCGAGCGCGCCCGGCGCGGCGATCAGCACGTCGGCCGTGAAGCGGCCCTGCGACGTATCGATCCGCCAGCGCGCGGCCTCGTCGTCCCACCGCGCCTCCTCGACGTCGTGGCCGAAGCGGATGCGGGGGCGCACGCCGAAGCGGTCGGCGACGCCGCGGAGGTAGTCCAGAATCTCCGGCTGCGGCGAGAAGCGGTGCGACCAGTCCGGGTTCGGCGCGAACGAGAACACGTAGAGGTGGGAGCGCACGTCGCAGGCCGCGCCGGGGTAGCGGTTGTCGCGCCAGACGCCGCCCACCTCGTCCGCCCGCTCGAAGAGGACGACGTCGTCGAAGCCGGCTCGCTGGAGGCGGACGGCCGCGCCGATCCCGCCGAAGCCGGTGCCGATGATGGCGACGTGGGTGTGGGGTGCAGTCACGAGCGGTCAGGTCCGGGTGGAGTTCGTGTATCGCGCGGCGCGCCGTACGTTCCCCGCCCGCCGCGTCAGGGGGCATCCGTCCGCATCGGCCCACCGTGCCGGGTCGTGTCGACCGGGGCGGGGACGAAGGCGAGGAGCGTCTCGGGGTACGTGTCGGTGGCGACGAGGAAGCCGCGCGTGCCGAGGCGGGCGACGCCCTCCCAGTTCCGCGACCGCGCCTCGCCGAGCAGTTCGAGTTGGATCGGCGCCCGCCCCGTCCGCTCGATCCGCCCGCCGCTGAGGTGAAACTCGACGAGGCGTTCGACCGTCGCCTCTCGCCGGTGGGTCGGCCCCCGCCCGAACGCGGCGCCGAGCGAGTCAGGGCCGGGGCGCAGGAGGGCGCGGTCGCCGGGGTAGAAGAAGTTCATCACCCAGAACCGCCCGTCGGCGTCGATCTCGGTGGCGTCGGTGAGGCGGTACTCCAGCGTCGGGACGCGGAGCGAGCCGCGCGGCCGGGCGGCGGCGTCGAACCGAAAGGCCTCGGGGGTCGGGTTGACAGCGGCGCCGTTCGCCTCCTGGAGCGCGATCACGCCGTCGGGCGTGGCGAGGAGCGTCTCGTACGAGAGGTTATCGAGCCGGGACTGCGCCGGGAGCGGCTCCACCGTCGCCGCGTCGAGCCGCACGCCGCCCTCCGCCGTGACGGCGCCCGCGACGAGGTAACCATGCGTCGCCCCGGCCCCCGCGGACTCGGCGAGGACGAACACCCGATCCCCGCGGAACGCGATCGCCTCGTACCCCTCGAACCCGGGCACGGCCGCGGCGACGCCGGGCGCGGCGAAGGGGACTGCTCGCGGCCGCAACGGCTCGGTGCGCGCGCCGTCGATAACGGCGGACAGGTCGGCCGCGGTGAGAGTAAAGAGGCTCCCGCTGTCCCTCAGCGCCCCCGCCATGTCGAGCGTGTCCGTGCCCACGGCGAAGCGCCCCGGGTACTGCGGCAGCAGGACGAGCCGGTCGCCGTGCCACGCGAGGCCGGAGATCTCGGCGTGGCTGCTGGCGAGCGGCCCGGCGAGCGGGATCGGGCGGGCGCGCTCCTCCACCGGCACGTCCGTCGACGCCTCCGCAGAGCGTTGCGCCGGAGCCGACGCCGGGGCTGGCCGGAACGTGTCCGCCCGGCACGCGGCGAGCGCGAGCGGAACGGCGAGGAGAAGGGCGAGGTGCAGGCGCATGAGAGGCAGGGGGACGCAACGACCCAATCTATGCAACGCGTGCGGGGTTCCGAGCGCCGCGATGCCGCTGAATTATCTCGGCCCGCTCGCACGACGCGGTTTCCGCCCCCGGCCGTCCGGCGCTACCTTGGGCCCATCAGCCTTCCTCTGCCCTCCGACCCCATGCCGATCCTCCGCGCGCTCCTCTTCGCCTGCCTCGTCGCGCCCGCCGCGTGGGCGCAGCCCGAGCAAATCGACCTCTTCCCCGGCCAGCAAGGCGACGGCCTCCGCGCCGCGCTCGTGGACGCGTACAAGCCGTCGAGCGTGCTGTCTGAGTCGCAGGGCAAGGACCGGATGTACGACACCGTCTGGGCCACCGAGGTCGAAGGGCAGGACGGCGTCGTCGGCGTCTACACCGGCTTCTTCGTGCCGTTCGACTGCCAGCCCTCGTGCGACCCGAGCCAGGACGTGTTCAACGCCGGCAGCGAGAACACCGAGGGGCTCAACCAGGAGCACATCTGGCCGCGCGCCGAGGGCGCCGGCAGCGGGAACGCCGAGCGCGACCTCCACCACCTCGCCCCGACGTTCGTCCGCGCCAACTCCGACCGCGGCAACCTCCCCTTCGCCGAGATCCCCGACGCCCTCGCCGACGACTGGTACATCGACAACACGATCACGAGCACGATCCCGACCGAAGACATCGACGCCTACAGCGAGCGCGACGCGAACACCGCGTTCGAGCCGCGCGAGGGCTTCAAGGGCGACGTCGCGCGGGCGATGTTCTACTTCTACACGATGTACGAATCGCAAGCCGACGACGCCTTTTTCGAGGCGCAGCGCGACGTGCTCCGGCAGTGGCACGAGGCCGACGACGTGGACCAGGCCGAGTACGACCGGACGTTCGTGATCGCCGGCTTCCAGGGCGACAACCCCAACCCCTTCGTGCTCGACTCGACGCTCGTCCGCCGCGCGTTCTTCCCGACGCCGGTCGATGCCGAGGCCGCGCCGCCCGCCGACGGCTTCGCGCTCTCGTCGGCCTTCCCCAATCCGTTCGCTTCGACGACGACGCTGACGCTGCGCGTCGCCGCACCGCAGGCCGTTCGCGTCGAGGCGTTCGACGTGCTCGGCCGCCGCGTGGCCGTGCTCCACAATGGCCTCGTCGGCGCCGAGCCGCTGCCGCTGACGTTCGACGCGGCGGGGCTGCCGTCCGGGCTCTACGTCGTCCGCGCGACCGGCGAGACGTTCCGCGTCACGCGCCGCCTCACCCTCGCCCGATAACTTCCCTCTCCCCTCTCGTATGCTCCTCTGCCGCGCCGCCCTGCTCTGTTTTTCCGTTTTTCTGATCGCGGGCGACGTCGCCGCGCAAGAATCCGCCCCGCTCTCGTACAGCGACGTCGATCTGCGCGCAGAACCGGACGACGGGTTCGACACGCTCGAAGCTCGCATGCGGTATCCCGAACTCGCGCGGCGAGCCGGCATCGAAGGAACGGTCCGCGCCGAGTTCCTCGTGGACGAGCGGGGCACCGCTACTGACCTCGTCTGCGTCTCCGACCCCGGTGGGCAGACGTGCGAGGAAGCGATCCGAGCCCTGCGCGAGACCTACTTCCGCCTGGCCGAAGTGGAGGGCAAGCCCGTCGCGGCTCGGGCGTGCTACGAGTTCACCTTCGACCATGCTGCGGAAGCGGTGAGCGTCGTGCCCTGCCCCTGACCTCATGCCCGTGTCGATCTGCCGCGCCGCCCTGCTCCTCGTCCTCCTCGCTCCGGCGGCGCTCGCTCAACCCGTGCCCGACGCCCTCCTCGGCCGGTGGGCCGGAGCCAGCATCGAAGCCGGCACGCCGACGCTCTTCGAGCTCGACTTCCGCCTCGACGGCGACTCGCTTGTGACCGAGCTGACGCTGCCGTACAACGGCTACGACCGCTTCCCCTTCGCCTTCACGTACACGCCCGGCGGGGACTACGACGGCACCCTCACCTCCAGCCTCTTCGGCGACGCGATGCGCCTCGTCGTGGACCTCGGCGAGTACCACCTGCGCGGGACGGTGACAGAGGGCGACTCGGTGACGGCGCGCGTCCACCTGCAAAAAGTGCTCGGTGTGCCCCGGCCCGGGGTGCGTACTGAGGAAGTCCGATTCGTCGCGGGCAGCGACACACTCGCAGGCGGGCTCTACCTGCCCGACATGGCGGGGCCGCACCCCGTCGCCGTGCTCGTCAGCGGGCGCGGCGGCGGCGCGCGCTTCTCGTTGACGCTCTGGGCGCGGCTGCTCGCCCGCGCAGGCGTCGGCGCGCTCGCCTTCGACGCCCGAGGCACGGGACGCTCGACGGGCGATGCCACGGCTACGACAGGCGAGGATCGGTTTGAGAACGTCCACGCTGCGCTCGATCTTCTCGCCGACCGGGACGATGTGAGTGAGGTCGGGTTGCTCAGCTACAGCGCGGGCGGCTGGATCGTACCGACGGTCGCAGCCGGGCGCGACGATGTGGCGTTCATCGTCGCGCTCGTCGGCCCGTCCGTCTCGCTCGCCGACCAGCAGGGCCACGTCACCGTCGCGTTCATGCGCGCCTCGGGCGATGCGTTCTCCGACGACGAATACGCCGAGGCGTTCGCGTACCAGCGGCAGACCGTCGAACTCGCCCAGTCCGATGCGTCGTGGTCCGACTTCGAGCAGATCAACGCTGGGGCGCGCGCCGCGCGGTGGGCCGAGCACGCGCTCATCCCCGACAGCCTCGA
>CAYTJT010000232.1:0-5594 GCA_964438105.1 uncultured Rhodothermales bacterium
CGCCGACGGCCTCGGCGAAGGCCGGCGCGGCGGCCTCCGCCAGCCCGCCCGGAACCGGAACGCCGCCGTCGGTCTCGCCGAGGATGCCCCCGAGCAGCGCCGGCGGCGACCCGACGTACCGCTCCCGCCGGTCCAGGGCGTCGCGGACGGCGCGCTCGACCGCCCCGGCGTCGTCGGCGTCCACGTCGGCGAGGTAGGCGTCGAGTGCCGCGTTCGAGGTCCCCCGCAGGGCCGTCTCCACGAGGCGGGCCGTCCGGTCGCGCGAGAGGTGCTGCGCGCTGAGGACGACGATGGGCCGGACCTCGCCGAAGGGGAGGCGGGGGTCGTCCGGCCCGTCGGGCGTCTGCTCGGGGAAGAGCACGTCCTCGGGGCTGATCCGCAGGCCGAGGGTGAGGGTCACGGCCCCGTCGGCGGGGACGCGCCCGAAGGCGAGCGGCGCGGCCGTCGGGTCCTCGGCGGCGTCGCTCTCGAAGAACACGGTGCCGCCGGAGAACGGGTTGGGCGTAGCGAGCAGGAGCGAGACGAGCGTCGAGTCGGCGCGGCGTACGCGGGGGAGGAGGAAGCTGGGCTCGTCGGCATTCGTCTCGGTGCCCAGCAGGACCGCGCTCCAGTTGTAGCCCATCCCCGGCGGGCGGACGCGGATCCCCGCGTTAGACCCGCCCTCGGTGAGCACGTAGCTGAGGTACGGGCGGACGGTCGTCGCCACCGTGGTGTCGGCCTTCCCCGGCCGCTGGAGCACGAGGTCGTAGAACCCGAACGCGCGCGGGTTCGTGAGGTCGAACCGGGCCTCCTTGAGCGTCCCCTCGCCGACGACCTCAGCGGGGATCGAGCCCCAGGCGTCGGGGTCGAGGCATTCCGTGCACTCCAGCCGGGCGGCCGAGACGCCGACGGCGCCGGGGCCGGTGAGGAACACCGAGCGGACGGCCCCGCCGACGGGGGCCGTCGTCGAAACCGTGATCGGCCCGTCCGGGGCGGCTTCGACGACGCGGAGCAGCACGTCCGCCCCGACGACCTCGGTGACGAAGGCGAGCCCCTCCGGCGCGCTCTCCGACGCGATCACGTCGAACTGCCCCGTGACCGACTCCGGGAGCGGGCCGCTCACGATCGTGAACGCGTCGCCGACGGCGGGCGTGTAGCCCGGCGCGACGCGGACGATGAGCGCGCCCGCCAGCCGCCCCCGTTCCAGCGGCCCGGACTCGTTCACAATATCGAGGCGGTCGCTCTGCCCGTCGGCGCCGACGTCGATCACGAGGCGGGGGGTCCCGGCCGTGCGCGAGGGGTAGTACCGGTGCGCGAGCGCGAGCGTGCCGAACGGCTCGGCGTCGGTGCCGGGGCTCAGCGTCCCCTCGATCCGGTAGTCCCGGGAGATGCCGAGCGTCCCGCTCCCCGTCAGCGCGGCCCCGGCCGGGAGCGTCAGCGCCGCCGGCTCCGGCAGACCGATGCCCCCGCCCACGAGGCGGATCTCGGAGCCGGGCCGGCTCCGCAGCATGCTCTGGGGGAAGTTCACGAGGCCGCCCCCGCTCCGCACGATGAGTCCGGCGTTCTCGATCCGGCCGTTGCCGCGGATCGTCACGTTGTCGGTGAGCTCGAGGAGACCGCCGGGCGCGTTCCGGAGCAGCGCCCCGTTGAAGACCTCGAAGAAGCCCGCGTCGGCGATCCGCATCACGCCCTCGTTGGTGAGCACGGAGCCGCTCAGCCCCGAGAAGGTGTTGGGGACGACCACGAGCCCGGTGTTGAGGAACGCGCCGCCCGCGCTCGTCAGGATCGTCCCGACCCCCGACTGGTTGGTCATCAGGAAGCCCGTGCCGCCGAGGGCCAGCGTCGCATCGTCCGGCCCGGCGGCCACCTCCACGCTGAACCACGAGACGAACCCTTCCGGGTCGCCCGCGACGGTCCCTTCGAGGACGAACCGCCTGGTGCCGCCGCCGGTGAAGAGCACGCCCGCGCCGGCCGGCACGTCGAGGTCGACGCCGTCGATGGTGCCGCCGGCCCGGAATTGGGCGGTGCCGGAGAGCATGCGGATGGTGGCGCCCTCCACCTCCAGGGGGCTGTCGATCACGCACGCGGCCCCGCCGCCGCAGCTACCCTCGAAGAGGCCGCGGATGCGGAGGAGCGAGCCCGCATTTCCGACTATTGCTCCTGCCTCGGCAAGGAGGAGCTGCCCGCCGGGAGCGACGTCGAGCGTGCCGGCGGTGCCTTGCATCAGAGCGGTGCCGCCCGCGCGGTGGACGAGCGTGCCCTCGACGAGGAGCGTGCCGTCCACGTCGAACCGGGACCCGGAGGGGCCGGGAGCGTCGATGGTTTCGACGCGGCCGTTCGGCCTGACGAAGGCGTCGCCGAAGACGCCGATGTCCGCCTCCGCGAGGAGCGTCTGCGTCCCGCTCGCCCCGCCGACGACAAGGCCGGCGATGCGGACGCGGATGAAGGAGAAGAAGGCGGTCACGGTGTAGTCGCCCGGCAGGGTGATGCAGGCGACGTCGCTGGAGTCCGGCACGCCGGCGGTCCAGTTCGTGCCGTCGGACCAGTCGCCGTCCGTCGGCGAGACCCATTCGGTGGTGCAGGTCTGGGCGTGGGCGGGGCGTGCCGCGAAGCCCACCAGGGCGATGGTCAGGAGAAGGGCAGGGAGGCGCATGGCTGTGGTCGAGTTTGAGGCGGGGACAGAGCGGGCGAGGCCCGAGCAGTAGGGATAAACGGAAGCCGGACGTGGACCGGCTCACGATTGCGCGCGCGGCGCCCCGATGAGCCAGCTCGACGAGCGTTCCCGTTTATGGGAGGGAACGGCCTCCTCCTCGACGGCCTCCTCCTCGACCTCGAAACTGCTCCGCGCCATGACCCGCTCGCTGCTCCTCACGCTCTCCCTGCTCGCGCCCCTCGTCCTCGCCGCCTGCGGGAGCGGCTCCGACCCGTTCGATGACTACCCCAGCGAAGCCATGACCTCCGACGACGCCTACGCATCCGACGACGCCTACGCCGAAGATCCCGGCGCTTTCGGCCAAGAGATTTCCGCGCCGACGTCGAACGGCGGGGCGCAGCGCGTCGTCATCATGGATCGGGGGTTGCAGATGGCGCAGGGCACCTACACCGTCCCCGCCGGCTGGCAGGTGCAGCAGGACGTCGCCACCGACCCGAACACGGGCCAGCCCGCGCGCTACCGGCTCGACGTCCGGGGGCCGAACGGCGAGCTGATCCGCGGCCTCCGTCCTACCAACTACGGCCCGATGACGGGGACCAGCTTCGAGCAGACGTGGCGCGGCCTCGCGACGCGGGGCACGCAGGGCGAAGCACGGAACGTATCGGTCGGCACGCTCGAGCGCAGCCGGCAGCTCGAAAGCACCAAGCCGTTCCAGCGCGCCGCCGCGAAGGCACAGCAGATGGGCTTCCGCGTCGAAGGGCTGGAAGCGCCGCTCCGCGCTCGGACCGAGCGCGGGCCCGTGGAGGGCGCCGTGCACGTGCTGCGCTGGACCTCGCCGCAGATGCCCGGCATGGGCGTCGTGCTGACCTCCGTCGTCCTGAGCCCGGCCGACCGGGCGGCGGAGACGCTCCGGCTCAGCCTGCAGATGGCGGATGCCTACCGGCCGAACCCGGCGTTCGAGCAGCGGATGGAGCAGATCAACCGGGCCGTGGCGCAGCGTCAGGCCGTGGCGAAGCGGCAGTCGGCCGCGCAGCACCAGCAGCGGATGGCTCAGCGCCAAGCCGCCTTCAACGCGCACCAGCAGCGGATGGCGAGCAACCAGGCTGCGTTCGACGCCTCGCAGCAGGCCTACCGGAGCAACAGCCGGGCCGCCGACGTGCGGTTCCAGTCGTGGCAGGCCCAGCAGCGCTCCGGCGACGAGATGCAGCGCCGCGCCGTCAACGGCATCCACGGCACGGCCGACGTCTACGACCACCGGACGGGCGAGACGACGCGGGGCGTGGACGGCGGCTACGACAGCTACTGGACCGACGGGGGCGGCACCGTCGTCGGCACCGAGGGCCACGACAACCCCGACGCGCTGCGCTACGAGCAGGGCACCGACCTCGACGACCTCTACGACGGCGGCAACGACGGCTGGGACTGGTAGCGCCGGCCGGTCGCTTTCAGGGCGAGGTTTCCTGCGGGCGCGCGGCTGCCAGGCTGCGCCCCCGCGCCTCGTAGAAGTCCGTGAGCCGCCCGTACGCCCGCTCCGTCATCAGGTGGTCCGGGCCGAAGGTGCCGAGGAGCACGTCGTAGCTGGCGAGGAGGAGGGAGTCGGCCTCGGCGTCCCGCCCGAGCCGCCCGAGGCAGTCGCCGAGGATGCTCGCGGTGTTCGCGCGGTCGGGGCTGTCCGGGGCGAGGAGGTCGGCGCGGATGTCGTGGGCTTCGCGGAGGAAGGGGAGCGCCTCGCGGTCCCGGTCCTGGCGCAGGAGGACGGCGCCGAGGTTGTGCAGCCCGTAGGCGAGGTAGGGGTGCCCCGGCGGCAGGCCCGCCCGCCACGTGGCGACGGCCTCGCGGTAGCCCGCCTCGGCGCCGGCGAGGTCGCCGTGCGTGCTGCGCGCGCTCGCGCGGTTGTTGTACTGGATGCCGAGGTTGGGGTGATCGGCGTCGAAGACGCCTTCGTAGAGGGCAATCGCCTCGTCCATCATCGCGAGCGACTCCCCGGTCCGACCGGCCGACGTGAGCGCGGCGGCGAGGTTGTTGAGCGCGTAGCCGACGTCCGAGTGGCCCTCGCCTTTGACGGTCCGGTAGAGCGCGAGCGACCGGCGGTGGAGCGCGATCGCGGCGTCGTGGTCGCCGAGGTCGTCGAGGAGGATGCCGAGGTGGGCGAGGGCCTGGGGCACGCCGGGGTGCTCGTCGCTGTAGTGGTCGCGCAGGATGGCGAGTTCGCGGCGGTAGAGCCGCTCGGCCTCCTCCAACTCGCCGCGGTCGGAGAGGAGGGCGGCGAGGTTGCCGAGGCTCGTCGCGACCTCGGCGTCGTTGGGCCCGCGGAGGCGCTCTTCGAGGGCGAGGGCGTCGCGGAGGAGCGGCTCGGCCGCGTCGTAGTCGCCCTGCTCCCAGCGCACGTTGCCGAGGTCGCTGAGGCGGCCGGCCGTCCGCGTGTGGGCCTCGCCGAAGAGCGTGCGGTCGGTGGCGAGGGCGAGGCGGAAGAGCGAATCGGCGGGGGGGTACTCGCCCTTTTTCTGGAGCGTCGCGGCGAGCGCGCCCTGCGTGTCCGCCACGTCGGCGTGGCGGGGGCCGTGGAGGCGCTCGCGGAGGGCGAGGCCGCGGCGGAGCTGGCCCTCGGCCTCGTCGTAGAGCCCGAGCTCGCGGTAGGTCACCCCGAGGGTGTGGCGCGCGGCGGCTTCGACGGCGGGCTGAGCGTCGAGGCGCTGGTCGAGCTGCTGCGCCGTCCGGTCGAGCACGTCGGCGACGCGGACCTCCCTGCCGTCGACGTACGGGTCGGGCGAGGCGAGCATGTCGAGGAGGAACGTGTTGACGGCCTCGGCCTTGGCCGCCTCCGTCCGCGCCGCGCCGGCCTGCGAGAGCGCGACGGCCGTCGCCGTGAGGAGGGCGAGGGCGACGACGGCGGCGACGACCACGCCGGTCCGGTGGCGCTGCGCGAACTTTCGCACGCGGTAGCTCCGCGTCGCGGGTCGCG
>CAYTJT010000233.1:0-5472 GCA_964438105.1 uncultured Rhodothermales bacterium
GCCACGGGTTCGAGTCGATCTTGGGCGAGATCGCGCCGAGGAGGATCGGGAGGATCAGGCCGTTGATCGAGATCATGATGTTGGCCTTCGTGTCGGCGAGCGACGAGAGGTCCATGTGCACGCGGTACGACGTCCGGAACATCGTCTCGACGCCGCGGCTCGTGCCGAGGGTGTCCTTCTCCTTCTTCTTTTTCTTCTTCGCCTTTTGCTCGGCCTTCCGCTCGGCGCGGGCCTCCTCGACGGCCGCAGCCGCGGCTTCGGCGACGGCCTCGACGTCGGAGGGCTCCAGCACCTCGGGTTCCGGTGCGTCGGGCCCCGGTGCGTCGGGCTCCGGGCCTGCGCTGCCGTCGGACGCACCGCTGTCGGGCTTGGCCGGCTGCGCCTCGGGGGAGGTGGGTTCGTCGGGCTTCATAGGTCTCAAAGCTAGGGTTGAAACGCGCCGGTGCGAAGCGCGCATCGGGCTCAGTATAGGAAGCCCAGGCCGATGTTCACGAACGTCCCCTCTGCGGACGCCGCGACGGTCCCGCGCAGGAGCACGAGGTCGAAGAGATCCGCCCACACGCCGCCGCCGTAGCCCTGGTGCCACACCGTCGAGCCCTGCCCGTCGGCCCAGACGCGGCCGTTGTCCACGAAGCCGAGCACGCCGAGCGTGCCGCCGGCGGCGTAGGTCCGGAAGTCGAGCAGCCCGACGCGCAGCTCCGCGTTCTGGTAGAGGGCGGAGCGGCCGGAAAAGCGGGTGCTCCGGTACCCCCGGAGGTTCGCCTCGCCGCCGAGCGTCGCGGCCTCGTAGAACGGGAAGTCGCCCGCGACGTGCGCGGCGCCGACGCGGAGGGCGAGCGTGACCTGGGGGTCGAGCCGGGGCGAGAGGTACACCGCGAGCGCCGAGGCGAGCGGGGCGAACGTCTCGCCCGACCCCGCGACGCCCACCCGGACGCCCGCGCGGTTCTCCCACCGGAAGCCCTGGCGCGGGTTCACGGCGCGGTCTTCGTGCCGGAGCACGGCGAGCGCATCGCCGCCCGCGAACCACTGCGGGTCGAACACCTCGGCGTCACCGGGCAGCCCCGCCACGATGCGCCCCTCCGTCCGCTCCACCGCCGTCACCTCGACCGTGGGCGCGATACCCAATTCGGCGCCGCGTCCGAACCGCCCCACGAGCCCCACCGACGCCGCCGCGTCGGCCTGGCGGACGCGGTAGAACTCGGCCCCGCGGTCGTCCGTGGTCTCGTTCCCGAGCCCGAAGAAGTTGCGCACGTCGCGCGGCGTCGAGCCCGCGACCTCGACGACCGCGTCGAACGCACCGACGGCGCCGACCCAGTGCCCCCGGTAGCCCCCCTCGACGCCCCCGGTGAGGGTCGACACGCTCGCGCGGACGAGGTGGCTGCGGCCGTACGGCTCCTTCCGGAACCCGGGCACGAGGTAGGTGACGCTCGCCCCGACCCGCGCGCCATCGGTGTCGCTGTAGCCGACGTCCGGGAGTACGATCCAGTCGGGGTAGGCGAAGTCGTCGGGGTCGTAGCGGTTCGTGTCGGGGTCGTCCGAGAGCGTCGTCTTCGCACGCCCGGCCGCGACGTCGTTGCCGCGCTTAGAGTCGTAGACGTGCACGCGGCGGCTCGCCCGGCCCTCGGCCTCGACCACGTCCTCGTCGGACCCGCCGATCACGCGGAGGGTCGGCCCGTCGGCGGTCGGCCCGGTGACCTCGAAGCGGTCGCGCCCGCCGAGCCCGTAGAGGCGCAGCTCGTCGGTCTCGCCGTGGTGAAAGACGCGGCGGTAGATCACCTTGCGGTTCTCGCCCTCCTTGTTCGTCTTAAAGACCGTCACCTCGGTCTCCTCGCCCCGCCGCTCGACCACGAACCGCTCGTGCTTGTCGGAGCCGACGACGTCCACGACCCCCGCCTGCAGCTCGTAGAACTCGTTCGCCACGTCGATCAGCCCGTCGCGGCGGCTCTGGAGCGTGCGGAAGACGCGCTCGCCGTGGAGCGCGTCGATCTCGCCGGGCCAGTCGTCGAGCGCGGCGCGGAGCACGTCATCGGTCATGCGCGCCCGCAGGTCGCTCGCGACGGCGATCCACTCGTCGCGGGACAGTTCGTTGAGGAGGCGACGGTCCTGAAACAGCCCGTTCTCCGTCAGCCCGATCACGTTGCCGTAGCCCGCGTCGAAGTCCTGGAGGCCGGGCACGTAGAGCTGCGCGAGCCGCGGGAGGAGCCCGCCGACGCGGAAGAACACCTGGTCGCGGTCGCGCGGGATCGGGCGGTAGATTTTGCCCTGCGTCCGGGCCTCGCCCTCCAGCGTCGAGTCGAGCATGAACGGCTCGAACTGCGCCCAGCGCCACTGGTCCTCGTGGCGGTCCCAGTCGCCGATGAGCAGGTCGAAGAGGCGGTTGCGGAGGTAGAACGGCTGGTCCACGCGCGTGTCGTTGTCGTCGCGCAGCTCCTCGAACATCGTCACGGCCCCGTCGATGTCCTCGGCGCGGCCGAACTTCGCGAGCCCGGCCGACGCGTCGGCGGGCCGCTCTTCGAAGAGCACGAGCGTGCCCGCGAACGCCTCGCGGTAGACGCCGAGGCGGGGGTCGTCGGGGACGACGACGATCTCTGGGTTCGTGTGGTAGATCCCGGCGGCGTCCGCGAGCCGGGGCACGACGAGCGCGCCGTACGGGTTCGACGTGGTGATCTGGTCGGCGAAGGCGTCGGCGGCGAACGTGCCGCGCAGGTTCGGCGGGAGCAGCAGGTCGGGCCGCTTTTCGACCTGCCGGAGCACGAACTCCCGCCCCTCGGGGTTCTGCATCCGGAGCGATACGGTCTGGTAGCCGCCGCCGCGCTTGACCGGGGTCAGCCCGCCGTGGGCGCGGCCGAGGTCGAGCACGGGCACGCGGACGGGCGCCGCCCACACGTCGCGGTAGTTGCTGCCGAGGAAGAACCGCTTCAGCGGCCCGGCCCCGAGGTCGGGGTCGGCGCGGACGACGCGGGTGCTGTCGGTGTAGTCCGGGAGCGTCGCGGGATCCACCTCGGGCACGTCGGGGTCGACGGCCTCGCTGCGCGGCTCCTCTAGCTGGGTGCGGAAGGCGAGCGTGCCGCCGGGGTCGCCTGCGTCCGCAGCGGCGGGCGTCCAGAACTCCAGCCACATCGTGTCGTCGGTGTAGATCTGGATCGAGGCGAAGCCCGGCGCGCCCCGCGCGAAGCTCGCGCCGAAGCCGCCGGCGAGCGGCCCGCCCTCGGCCCCGCCGCCGCTGACGACGTGGTGCTGGAGCTCGACCGCGTCGGTGCGGTGGGGAATGTACTGCAGCCCGAACTCGTGCGCCGAGGCGTAGACCACCCCGTCGTGCTCTTCGATGGCGGCCGGCAGCGCCTCCCGAAGCTGGCGGTACTCCTCGTTGGAAAAATCCTGCCGCCCGCCGAAGTAGCTGCGCAGGAGCGGATACGCCGAGCCGATGACGGGCAACGGGAGGTAGAGCGGCTCCCACAGATCGGTCAGGGGGAAGAGGTGCTGGCGGAGCGTGTAGTTCCCGGCGCGCTCCCCCGTCGAGAACACCGGATGGTGCCCGGCCACGATGATCCGCTGGTCGTCGTACTCCGCGACCGCCTCCGTCAACTCGACGACCACGTCCAGCTCCGATTCGATGTCGTCGCCCGTCGGCCGGTCGTCGGGGTCGCGGAGCCACCACTCCGTGTTGAGCGCGATGAGCACGATGTCGTCGGTGAGTTCGAGCACGGTGGGGCCGGGCCGACCGCCGGTCGGCGCGAGCACCCCGCCGGAACGGGTCAGGCTGTCCTCGCCGAGCGCGGAGGCGAGAACCTCCGCTTGCCGGTCGAGCGCGTCGGCGTCGCCCCCGTCGCGGTCGCCGGGGAGCACCACCACGCGGCCGTCGTAGCCCTCCAGCGCGTCGGTGATGCACCGCAGCGCGGCCTCGGCCTCGGCCCGGCCGGCGGCGAGCGAGTCCGGGAGGGGGCGCCGAAGCTGGTCGCCGAGGAAGACGACGGCGCTCTCCGCCCCCGCCTCGGCGAGCTGAGCGCCGAGCGCGTCGAGGGCCGCGGGCTCCTCCCCCGGCTCGGCCCCGACGTTCCCGACGAGGAAGAGGCGGTAGACGAGCTCGGCGCGGGGCGGCGGGGCGGCGCGCTCCCAATCGCGGAACGGCTCGTCGACGAACGTGCCCGACGACGCGCACGCGCCGAGCGTGGCGACGAGGGCTAGGGCGAGCGCGCCGCCCCGCAGCCGAGCTAGAAAAGAGGCACGAGGGATCATGGGGAGTTGCAGCGTCAGCGGGGGCGGTAGTCGAAGCGGAGGAGTACGGCGGTCCCGCCGCGCGCTTCGCTCGAGATGAACAGGGTGCCGTCGGCGAAGAAGGCGAGCCCTTCCGGCTGCGGCAGCAGGTCGTCGGCGAGCGGCCACACGGCCTCGACCGCCCCCGAGCGGGCGAGCACGACGAGCGCTTTGCGGACGAACGAGAGCACCCAGACCTCCCCCGTGCGGGGGTGCACGGCGAGCGCCGACGGCTTGAGCGTGTTGAGATCGGCGAGCGGGGTCACGAGCGCCCGCACGGCGGCGTCGACCGCGCCGCCGTCGGACGCCAGCGAGTCGGCGTGGATGATGAAGGCGGGCGTGGGGTCGAGCCGGTTCGTCGTGGGGTCGAAGGCGTACACCGCGCGGCTGCCCCGGTGCCCCCGGCCGGGGCTCTCTTTGCAGGCGATCAGCAGGCGCGTCGCCTCGGCGTCGAAGGCCAGTCCCTCGGCGTCGCACGAGCCGTGGAGCCCGGTGTCGACCGCGCGCGCGTCGGCCTCGTCGGCCTGCCAGTCGTCGATCACGAAGAGGCGCCCGTCGCTGCGGAGCACGACGACCCAGTCCCGCACGCGCTCGACCCCCTCGTAGTCCCCGTCCCCGCCGAAGTCGTGCTGGTGGACGACCTCGCCCGAGGCGGCGTCGAGCACGTAGAGGTTGCCCTTCTCGTCCTGCACGGCCCCGAGTAGGCCGTCGCCGAGCGCGGTCAGGCCGGAGATCTCGTCGAGCCGTCCCGGCAGCTCGAAGCGGGCGTCGGGCGCGTCGAGGCGGTACGGCGGGGCGGGCTGCTCCCGCGCGGACGTCGCCGAGGCCGACGGTTCGCCGTTGCCGCAGCCGCCGAGCGCTACGGCGAGGGCACAGATCAGAGCGAATACACGCACCACAGCCGGTCGTGGAAGGAGGTCGTGAGTCGGAGCGTCGCCACCGAGGGGGAGCGGCGGTCGGTGGGTGAAGGTACGCGTCACGACCGTGCGAACGTCCTTCGGTCTGGAGGGTTCTTCCGCTCTCTCACCCCACGCCTCCGTCCTCCGTTCGATGGCCCTCGCGATGACCCCCACCGTGCTGCTGCTCCACGGGCTCGGCCGCTCGGCGCGCTCGATGGCGCCCCTCGCCTGGCAACTCCGCGCGGGCGGATTCCGCACGACGAACCTCGACTATCCCTCGACGTGCCACGCCATCGACGCGCTCGTGGACGAGTTCGTG
>CAYTJT010000234.1:0-5462 GCA_964438105.1 uncultured Rhodothermales bacterium
CTGGGGCGCGCGCCGCGCGGTGGGCCGAGCACGCGCTCATCCCCGACAGCCTCGACGCGCCCGACCTCGACTACTTCCGCGCCCGTCGTGCGTTCGTGGCTCCGGACTGGGGCGACGTCCGCGTGCCCGCGCTCGCGGTCTACGGCGAGACCGACCTCATCGTCCCGCCGCCGGACAACGTGCCGCCGCTCCGCGCCGCGCTCGCCGACAACCCCGACGCCACGATTCTCGTGATCCCCGGCGCCGACCACACGCTCGCCCGGCCGAGCGCGACCGTGGGCGAAGGCGACTGGCCCGACCGGTTCTACCGCCCGTGGACGCGCAGCCCGCTCCTGTTCGAGACGCTCACCGAGTGGCTCACGAGCCGGTTCGTGACCTGGCCGCAACCATAGAACACATCACGTCCGCCTGACTGCTCGCGGCGACGTTACCCGCTGCCTGTAGTTGTTCGATAGCTGCCTACCTCCGATGCGCTCGCACCGCTGTTTCCGTACAGTCGTACTGCTTCTTGCAGCATCCCTCTCCGACCTTGCGGCGGCGCAGCCCGTCTCCGAGGCGCCTCCCGATACCGCACTGATCCGTTTGGCGGCGGCGCTTGCCGAGGCCGCACCCGAGATCGCGCAGGTGTGGCCGGGGTACTGGCCGGCCGAGCAACCATTCATGCTCCTCCGCCGGGATACCACCGCTCTCCTCGTCGCGCTGTGGACGCCGCCGCCGGTGTACCGCCCCATACCTGACGAGGCACTCCCTCCATCGCTCCAAGGCCATGCTTACGTCCGCGACGGCTACCTGCCTGAATTCGCAGGGCGCAACTCCTACCCCGGCGAACCCTACGACGTCGGCGGACGCGATGTTTTCGCGATGAAGGTGCCGATGAAACGACCGACGCTGTTCGGCCGTGCGGACTTCTTCATCCACGAACTCTTCCATCTCTACCAGCGACGGGAGCCGGATGGGTGGGCCGAAACGGCGGAGGACACCATCGTCGGCCTCTCGCCGAAGGACTTCATCGACGATCCCTCGCTCGCCACCGATCCGGACTTCCAGGCGCGCATCGTCGTAGAACACCGGCTGCTGCAGGACGCCCTCACTGCCTCATCACAGGACAGTCTTCGCTTGCTCCTCCGTACCTACCTCGCGGCGCGCGCCGAGCGCATCGGCGATCGCGCGGACATCGAGGCCGTAGAACGGCGGTACGAGCGACGCGAGGGAACGGCGTCATTCGTGGGCTACCGGGCAGCGGCAGCGACGGTGAGCGAACCGGACCAAGCGGCTCACGCCATCCGCGACGAACTCGATGCGACGCTGGAGCACGGCAGCGGCTTAGACGGCCCGTTTATCATGACCTTCCGGTGGCGGCTTTACGAGACGGGCGCTGCGCTGAGCCTCCTCCTCGACCGGCTCGGCGTGCCGGACTGGCAGCGAGCCGTGGAGCGGGGCCGCCACCTTGATGCCCTCGTCGCGGACGCCGTGGCGTTTGACGCGGAACGCGACGCCCCACTCGCGATCGAAGCGCTGGATCGGTACGGGCATGAGCAACTGTTACGGACGGAGCATGAGAAGGATTAATACCCCGCTCGCCGCACCCACGTCTCGAAGCGGAAGCCGCCGCGCGGCTCGTGGTGCCGTAATTCGAACGCTGTCCCGAGCAGATGCTCGAAGGGCGGGAAGAGCAGACGGTCGCTCAGCGGCGGACTACACAGCCACGTGGAGCACGACGCCCGGAGCTACGGAATCGAGACGCACCTTGACCTCTGGGACGAGGGGCGCGAGGTCTTCGATACGTTTGCTCCGGGCCACCACGAGAACGATCCCGATCTCGTAGCGGCTGAGGTCCTGCTGGTGCGGAATGCCCTGGTCCGTCGTGATCAGTACGTCGAACGACTCCGAGGCCACCGTGAGGAGCTCCCCGTTCTTGCGCCCACTCCAGCCCGCCTGCTGCACCGTCCGAGCCTCGACCTCCGGCGCGAGCAGGCGCACAAGCGCCTTCGGCATGTTCTCGTCCAGCAGCGCCCTCACGCTGCCTCCGCCTCGTGGAGCATCATTTCGAGGTAGCCGACTGCTTGCTCCCGGCTCACCGTCGGGAAGTCGTCGAGGAACTTGTCGAGGCAGTCACCGGCGGCGAGATGCTGAACGAGGATCTCGACGGGTACGCGGGTGCCCGCGAAGACGAGGGCGCCGTTCATCACTTCCGGGTGGCGCGAGATGATCTGGTGGCGTTCCATGGCGAGCACTTGGGTCTGTTGCTTCTGGAACGCCGTTCCGCCCGGTCCGATCCCACCGGCGGGAGCGGCCATGCACCCTGTCGAGGCGGAACCGCCGCCGCTCTGCTATCGCCGTCGCACCCACGTCTCGAAGCGGAAGCCGTCGCGCGGCTCGCAGTTCTGCAATTCGAACTCGGTGCCGAGCAGGTGCTCGAAGGGCGGGAAGAACGTGTCGCCCTCGTAGTCGCCCTCGACGAGCGTGAGCTCGAGCCGGTCGGCGAGGGGGAGCGTCTGCTCGTAGATCGTCGCGCCGCCGCCAATCGAGATTTGCTCGCGGTCGGCGAAGGCGTCGATCGCGGCGTCGATCCCGGCGTAGACGTGGATGCCGGGGTGATCGACGCGGACGCCGTGGCGCGTGAGCACGACGTTCTCGCGGCCCGGCAGCGGCCCGCCGAACTGGTGCAGCACGGACTCGAACGTCCGCCGCCCCATCACGAGCGGGTGGCCAAGCGTGAGCCGCTTGAAGTGCCGCAAGTCCTCGGGGAGGTGCCACGGCAGGTCCATCCCGTCGCCGATCACGCGGTTCGTCTCCGCGACGGCCGCGACGATCACGATCTCGGGGCGAGAGTTGGGAGTCGGAAGCTGGGAGTCGTGGGAGGCCATATCGAACGGTTCAACCTGTCATTGCGAGGAGAGAGGCGTAGCCGAACGACGTGGCAATCTCCTGGGACGACTTTATTCCTACGGAGATTGGCTGCGCCGAGCCCTTCGGGGTTGCCGCGTCGCCTTTCAGGCTCCTCGCAATGACAGCTTTCCTTTGGGGAGTGCCACGGTCGAACCTCACATCACACCGCCACCTCGAACCGGATCGCGTCGTGGTGCCGGTAGCCGTGCAGCGTGACGTCCTCGAACTGCAATTCGTCGAGCGGCTTGTCCGCGATCTCGAGCGTCGGAAGCGCGAACGGCTCGCGGTCGAGCTGGGCGCGGAGGCCGTCGACGTGGTTGACGTAAACGTGCGCGTCGATGAGCGTGTGGGCGAAGATACCGGGCTCCATCCCGACCTGCTGCGCGATCGCGAGTGTGAGCAGGGCGTAGCACGCGAGGTTGAACGGGACGCCGAGCGCGAGGTCGGCCGAGCGCTGCGTGAGGTGGCAGTTGAGGCGGGGCCGCCCGCCGTCGGTCGGCTGCACGTTGAAGACGAACGTGAAGTGGCACGGCGGCAGCTTGCTCACGGCCGCGTTCGCCGGGTGCCACGCGCTGACGACGAGCCGCCGCGACATCGGATTCCGCCGCAGCTCGTCGATCACGTAGCCGACCTGGTCGAACGAAGTCGAGCCGTCGGCCTCGGCGTGGACGTGCGGGTGGTCCGGCCCGGCGAACACCTCGCCGTCGAGCGCGGCGCCATCGGCGGGGATCGGGAAGCGCCGCCAGAACCGGCCGTACGCGGTTTCGAGCCGGCCGTCGTCGTCGGCCCACGCGTCCCAGATGCCGGTGTGCTTCCGCAGCTCGCGGATGTGCGGCGCGCCGGAGAGGTACCACAGCACCTCGCGCAGCATCGAGTCGAAGTAGACCTTCTTCGTCGTGAGCAGCGGATAGCCGTCGCCCAAGTCCACGCGGTACGATTCGGCGAACGACGAGATCGTGTCGGTGCCGGTGCGGTTGCGCTTGCGGGTGCCGGTGTCGAGCACGCGGCGGACGACGTCGAGATAGGCGCGGTCGGCGGAGACGGGGCGGTCGAGGAGTTGCATGGCGGCGGGCACTTGTCGGGCGATGCCGGAGAATACGGACGCCCGGAGGTCGGGCGGAGGGCGAGTTTTCCACACCCCCGGAACGCCGCGAGAACGCCGGGGTAGCCCTCACTCGTCATTCGTCACTCAACGCTCGTCATTCGATGGACCCCGGTCTCCACGTCAAGCAAGCCCTCAACCACCTCGACAAAGTGCTCGCCTACTACCCCTACGTGCAGGAGGGCGGGACGGCGACGGTCGCGCTCACGCCCGAGGACTGGCAGGTCGTCGCCGACGCGATGTTTCGGATGAGCACGCCCCGCGAGGTCTTCCCCGACGCGATCGAGGACTACACGCTCACCGAGGACCAGCGCGCGATCCGGCTCCGCACGGCGGACTGCCTCATCATCGTCGAGATGGGGTGAGGGGCGTTGGAGGTTCGAGGTGGTGGGTTAGAGGTGAGAAACCCAAAACCTATGACCTCCAATCCCAAACCTCAGTTTGCCCTCGCGCGGAGGGCGAAGCGGGGGATGAGCGCGCGGAAGCGGGCGCCGTTGGCGCGCTGCATGAGGTAGGTCCCCTCCATCGCGCCGTCCATCGTTTCGAGCACGCAGAACGAGTGGTAGGCGTGCGTGCTGCCGGGCGAGAGCACGGGCTGCTGCCCGACGACGCCCTCCCCCTCGACGTTCGCGATGCGCCCGTCGCCGTGGTGGATCACCCAGTGGCGGCGGAGGAGCTGGACCTCGCTGCTGCCGCGGTTCTCGAGCCGCACGAAGTAGGCGAACACAAACTTGCCGGCGAATACGTCGGACTGCTCGTCGAGGTAGACGGGCCGGACCGAGACGGTGAGCTGCTGCGTCGTGGCTTCGAAGGGGAACATGGCGGCGTTGCGGGTTAGCCGGTCGCGGTCAGCCGATGGCCGGTCGCGGTCAGCCGATGGCGCCGTAGACGCTCCGGGCACGCTCGGCCACCTCGACGACCGTGTTCACGCGGCGCTCGCAGACGGGCGCGTTCCACAGCCCGTTCTCCTTGAACGCGCTCCCGATGATGAAGCCGTCGGCGAGGTCGATGTAGCGTTCGATGTTCTCGGCCGTGACGCCGCTGCCGACGAGCACGGGCAGCGGCGAGGCGTCGCGCACGGCGCGGAGGTCCTCGAGGTCGGGCTCGGCGCCCGTGCGCGTGCCGGTGACGATGACGCCGTCGGCGCTGTGGAGCGTCATGAGGCTCGCGATCTCCTCGATCGGGATGTCGCCGGTCCAGACGTGGGCGGCGTGCTTCTTCTTGACGTCGGCGAAGACGGGGATGTTGTGCGCGCCGATCGCCTTGCGGTAGCGGAGCACGGAGCCGGCGCAGGCCTCGGCGATGCCCTTGTCCGAGACGTGGGCATACGTCCAGCCCTCGGCGCGGATGAAGTCGCACTGCGCGGCTAGGGCGACGGCGAGCGCCGTCTTGTTCGCCTGGAAGAGCACCTGAATCCCGACGGGCATCTGCCCGACCTGCCGCTTGACGCAGACGGCGACGCGCGTCATGA
>CAYTJT010000235.1:0-5455 GCA_964438105.1 uncultured Rhodothermales bacterium
GCGTCCACCCGCTCGACGACGCCGGGTGGGACCACAGCCTCGCCCGCTGCTACGCGCTCAACCGGCTCTCCGACGAGCGCGACGGCGCCGTCACCGAGTCGCTGTTCGAGGAGGTCGGCCGCGACATCGAGCTGTTCGACGGGCTGCCCGAGGCGTTCGGCAAAATCCGCGACGCGGCGCAGGACGTGGTCGACGACGTCGAGGTCGAGTTCAACGTGCTCACCGCCGGCTACGCCGACATCGTCAACGCGACGGCGCTCAAGGACCACTGCGCGAACGTCTGGGGCAGCACGTTCCACTTCGCCGACGGCGGCCGGATCGACTACCCGAAGCGGATCGTGACGTACTCCGATAAGGTCCGCTACCTCATGGCCTACGCGAAGGGGAGGAGCGTCGAGGGGCACGACGCCCCCGCCGACGTGTGGCGCGAGATCTCGGACGAGGACTACCACGTCCCGCTCGATCAGATGATCTACGTCGGCGACGGCGCGAGCGACCTCCCCGGGTTCAACCTGATGGAAGACCACGGCGGCCTCGCCATCGGCGTGACGAAGGAGGGGCAGACCACGGACTGGTCGCAGCAGGACAAGATGCACGAGGACCGCCGCGTGCAGAACCTCGCCGAGGCCGACTTCTCCGACGACGCCGAGCTGTTCCGATCGCTCGTGCTCGGCGTCGAGAGCATCGCCAAGCTCATCGCCCTCCGCAAGCTCAGCCGGGGCGAGTGAGACGAGTTCCGAGCGACGATTGACGAGTGACGTAGGACGGTGCACGGGTCGCTGGCACTTGGGTTTCGCCCGCTCTTTCCCCTCGTCTCTTCCGCTCCTCCACCCTCCATCCCGATCCACCCATGGCCCGTAAATCCATCGACGACTGGCTCGACGAGACCGACATCGAAGAGTCCAACATCCCCGACGACTACGGCGACAAATACACCGACCCCACGCTTCGCTGGCGGCTGAAGGAAGCGATTCAGGCCAGCGGCAAAGGCGGCAACGAGGGCGAGTGGAGCGCCCGCAAAGCGCAGCTCCTCACGCAGGAATACGAGCGGCGCGGCGGCGACTACAAAGGCGACAAGGACGCCGACCAGCAGTCGCTCGAAGACTGGACCGACCAGGACTGGCAGACGAAAGAGGGCTCGGCCGACGCCGCCTCGGGCGACGGGATGAGCCGGTACCTCCCCGAAGAAGCGTGGGCGCTGCTGCAAGACCACGACCGCGGAAAGGCGGAGGCGACGAAGAAAAAGGTCGACGACGACGGCGGGCAGATCGCCGACTGGCCCGACGCCGTCCTCCGCACCCTCGCTGAACTCGGCCACGCCGACGGCGGCGACGGGCTCACCAAGTCGTACCTCCAGGACCGCGCCGCCGAGCTCGACGTGGACGGCCGCTCATCGATGTCGAAGGACGAGTTGAAAGACGCCATCGTCCGCGCCTACCGGTTCCAGCAGGGCCACTACGACACGCTCTCGAGAGACGACCTCTACGACCGCGCCGCCGAGCTCGGCATCGACGGCCGCTCGGACATGACGAAGGGCGAGCTCATCGACGCGATCCGCGACGCCGCGTGACGGACGGCGGGGCCGCTAGCCGAGGAGCCGCTCCCACCACGCCTCATCCCCCTCGCGCTGCTCGTCCTCCGCCGACTCCGAAGCGATGGATTCTACGGCGCGCTCGGGGATCAGCCCGAGTTCGGCGGCGTGGCGCGCGGCCGTCTCCGAGCGCTCGACGAGCTGCATCGGCACGCCGAGGCGCTCGACCTCGTCGGCGATGCGCTGCACGCGGCGGTCGCCCGCGTCGTCGGTGACGTCGCGGATGTAGATGGCGCGGACGCGGCCGGGCCGCTCGCGCACGACGCGGGCGTAGATGTCGGCGTCCTCCTGCCCGCTGTCGCCGACGAGCACGAAAGGAAGGTGGGGGTACGTGTCGAGGAGCGTGCGGATGTAGTCGAGCTTGTGGCTGCGGTGGCCGCTCTTGATGAACTTGTCCTCGTCGATCCCGAAGTCCTTGAGGAAGATCGGCCCCTCGGGGATGTCGCGGTGGCGGAGGAAGCCGCGGAACTGCCCGAAGAGGTTCCACGGGCTGCTCGACACGTAGAAAAACGGGTTCGTGCCGCTGCCGTCCGGGCCGCCCCGGAGCGCGCGGTAGAACGCGGCGACGCCGGGGAAAGGCATCCGCGAGTGCGCGTTGTTGAGCAGCACGGCGCGGGCGTAGGTCAGCTTGTTCGTCGCGCCGGTCCGCACGACCGTGTCGTCGAGGTCGCTGACGACGGCGAACGCGGCGTCGTCCGGCGGGACGAGGACGAGGGCTGCCGTGTTCGCCTCCACCGGGTCGGAGGGCTCGGGGGCGACGAGTTCGAGCCGGACCTCGTGCCACGGCCGCTCGGGCGAAACGGGGACGTAGCGGAAGTTGAAGTAGCCGTCCTCGTCGGTGTCCGTCTCGAGCGTCGTGTCGCCGTCGACGAGGCGGACCGTCGCGCCCGGCACCTCGTCGCTCTCGACGCGGCGGAGCGTGCGGCGGACGTTCGTCCACACGCCGTCGGCCGGGCCGATCTCGATCCGCTTGTCGTCGAGCACGCGGCCCGTGAGCCGGACTTCCTCGGTCGTGCCGTAGCCGAGGTAGGGGCGGACGCGGAGGTCGCGCCACAGGTCGTACTTCCACTTGAGGCCGAGCTTGGCGCGGTCGAGCGTGCCTTCGACGATGCTGAAGGGGCGGGCGAGGAGTTTGAGCATGGAGGGCGGGGTGGGCGAGAGGTGCTCCGAGCATACCCGCGAGCCCCGCCGAGGTGCCCCGACCAGTCCCGTTACGGCATCGTCAGACCGCCATCGACGGCGAGCGACTGCCCGGTGACGACGCGGCTCAGCGGCGAGGCGAAAAACACGGCGGCCTCGGCGAACTCCTCCGGCGTGATCGCGCGGCGGAGCGGGGTGTTCTGCGCGATGAGCTCGAACACCTCGTCGGACGTGGCCGCGCTCGCGTCGGTCGTCTGCAGCAGCCCGCCCGCGACGAGGTTGACGCGGACGCCGTGCGGGCCGAGCTCCCGCGCCATCGTTCGCGTCAGCCCGACGAGCCCGGCCTTCGCCGCCGTGTAGTCGTGGTACGGCACGACGGGGTTGTAGACGAGGTTCGTCGAGATGTTGACGACGCTGCCGCCGCCCTGCGACTTGAAGTGCGGGAGGCAGGCCTGCACCACGTTCAGCGCGCCGCGCACCGCCCCTTCGATCTGCCGCTGAAAGTGGCTCCACTCGACCGTCTCGACGCTGACGTACGGCGCGGACGGGTCGAAGGAATACTCCGGGAGGGCGTTGTTCACCGCCACGTCGATCCGCCCGAACCGCTCCACCGTCGCCTCGACCATCGCGCGGACGGCGTCCGCGTCGGTCACGTCGGCGCCGAACGCGAACGCGCGGCCCCCGGCGCCTTCGATCTCGGCGACGACGGCGTCTGCTTTGTCTCGGGACCGCACGTAGTTGACGCAGACGGCGGCGCCGTGACTAGCGAGGGCGCGGGCGATCGCGGCCCCCGCGCCTCGGCTGGAGCCGGTGACGAGGGCGACGGTATCGGTGAGGAGCATGGGGTGGGGGTTAGGTCGAGCCGTTCAGCACGACGGTGCCGACGATCGGGAGGTGGTCCGAGGCCTGCTTGCTCGCGGGCGTCTCGTGCGCGTGGAGGTCCACGATCTCGACGCCGCGCGCGTACGCCCGGTCGAGCGCGAGGACGGGGCGCGGGCTCGGGTACGACGCGGGCCAGTTGCGGTTGTGGTGCCGCTCGGAGAAGTCGTGGAGGTTGCGCGAGGCGGGGTTCTTCCGCCACGCGTTCATGTCGCCGAGGAGCACCGACGGCCCGTCGTTGAAGTGGGGGTGATCGAGGAGGGCTTCGACCTGCCGGTTCCGCGTGCGGTCGACGAGCGCGAGGTGGGTGGAGGCGACCGAGAGGCGGGGCTCGCCGTCGGTGTCGGTGAGGCGGACGGCGAGGGCGGCGCGGCGCTCCAGCCGGTTGAACGAGAGGTCGATGGCCTCGGCCGTCGCAAACGGCCAGCGCGAGAGGATGGCGTTGCCCAGCGCCCCGCGCTTGTGAATCCTCGTGACGACGAAGGCGAGGTGGAAGCCGAGCATCCGCGACGCCTCGCGGAGCGGGTCGCCGTGGTCCCCGCGGAGGACCTCTTGCAGCGCGATCACGTCCGCGCCGAGTTCGTCGAGGACGGTGAGGACGCGGTCGGGCTGGTACTTGCGGCCGCCGCGCACGCCGGCCCAGCGGTGGACGTTGTACGTGGCCACGGTGAGCGTCGGCCCGATCTCGGGCGGCGGGTCGGCGCTGAGCGGGGAGGCCAGCTCAGCGAGGTAGGGGGCGGGGCGGCGGGACGAGCGGGGCATGGTCGGGAGAACGCAAACGGAAAGCGTCGGGTCCCGAAAATTATGTGCGATCAGAGGAGGTTCAGGTTCTCGCCGAAGTCGCGCCACTCCGGGTTTTGCGCTTCGATCAACTCCACCTTTTTCCGCCTCGATCCAGCCTTGATCTGTTTCTCACGCGCGATGGCCTCGTTGATGTGAGGGAAGCGCTCCACGTGGACCAACCGGTGGGCGTTGTACCGCGTGGTGAACGCCCCGCCGCGCCCCTGTCGGTGTTCGTCGAGCCGCCGCCGCAAGTCGTTCGTGACGCCGGTGTAGAGCACCGTGCGATGCGCGTTCGTGAGGATGTAGACGTAGTAGCCGCTCTGTCCCATCGTCCGTATCAAACATCGTCCGACAACGCTGTCATTGCGAGGAGCGCAGCGACGTGGCAATCTCCTCCGGTCTGCTGAATCCTCTGGAGATTGCTTCGCTCCGCTCGCAATGACAATTATGTTTTGAGAACTCCGTTCCCCAACCACCTGCTGCTCCTAATTCGTTGGCCTCCTACTCAGAGTCGGGTGATGGTCTATGACGTACTGAGCAAAGTCCCCACGGTCCCAATGCATCGTGCGCACTCGAAGCATAGGCGCATATCCGACGTAACAGTCGTCATCGGGAAGCTGCCTCGTCTTACGAGACGTGATGAATGTCCACCAAAGTCCATGGATAAGAAGCGTGGTAGCATGGTGCCTGTACAACTTGCAAGGTCCTTTGCTGGGGGCAAAGAATTGTTTGTCCACCAGATCGTTTCCCCACAATCGAACGACCCTGAATGGGAAACGATCGCAAGGTCCTGGGTCCCCATTCAAGAGCATCAATCGCATATCCTCCCCGGCCTTGTCAATCGAGAAATCTCTTGAATAAGGTCGCGATGAGGTGTGCCATCTCCAGACTTGGGCGAGACCAAACAGCTTGAACTGAGTGTAAAAGTAGTCGAACTCCAATACTGTGTCAGACCACACAGGCTGGTCGCTCACCTTGCGGATGGTGACCATCGAAGAGGTTTCGTGTTTTTCTAGTAGCTGCTCGCAGTCACGGCAGAGAAGGTGTTCCCAGATCTCAAGG
>CAYTJT010000236.1:0-5434 GCA_964438105.1 uncultured Rhodothermales bacterium
CAGCCGGCGACGAGGAGGATTCCGGACAGAAAGAGGGCAGCGAGGCGCATGATGACGGCCGAAATCGGAGGGGGCGGGTGCAAGGTATCACGCCGCCACGAATCGGACGCGCGTCACGCGTACCGGGCGAGGATGTGCTCGGCGGCTTTGACGGAGCGGAAGTAGAAACGCGCCGTCAGCCACGCCCGCTCCTCGGCTGAGAGGTCGCCGTGGTGGCCCTGCCGCCGGATGCGGTCCGCGCGCGCGTGGTAGAGCCCGAGCGCCGCCGCGACGGAGATGTTGTAGCTCTGGATGAACCCGTCGATGGGCAGCACGACGTTGAGGTCGGCACGGGCGAGGAGGGCGTCGGAGGTGCCGTCGCGCTCATTCCCGAAGACGAGCGCCGTCGGCACGGTGAAGTCGACCTCGGCAATCGGCACAGCGTCGGCGGCGAGATGCGTGGCGGCGATGCGGTAGCCCTGCGCCTTCAGCCCGTCGCAGGCGGTCGCGGCGTCGGGCCAGACGTGGAGGTCGAGCCACTTGTCGGCGCCCTGGCTCTGCCGCCGCGCGGGCGTCCCGCCCTCGACCGTCGTCGCGCCCGCGGCGGTCGTCGCGCCGGTTTCCTCGGCGTCGAGGCTCTGCACCCACTCGGCCGCGTCGCCTTCGAGCGCGACGAGATGCGCCGCGCCGACCCCCAGCCCCTCGGCGCTGCGGAGCGCGGCGTTGACGTTCCCGAGGTCGTGCACCCGCTCCAGCACGGGCACGACGCGCACCGTCCGCGCCGCCACCACCGCCTCGATGCGGGCCTGCCGGGCCTCGCCGACGAACGGCGCGAGGCGCTCGATGACTTCGGCCGGAGAGAAGGCGCGACCGCCGAACGTGAAGGGATAGGGCGAGACCGAGGGGGGCGACACGGCGGGCTGAACAAAGCGATGGAGGTGCCGTTGGAAGATAGCCGATCCCCCCTCACCCATCCCCTCTCCCGATGCAACTCCAGGACAAAGTCGCCGTCGTCACCGGGGCCAGCCGCGGGCTCGGCCGCAGCTTCGCCGACGCGCTCGTCGCCAAAGGCGCCGTCGTCGCCGGGCTCGCCCGCAGCCTCGACGACCTCCGAGAGATCCACGACGCCCTCGGCGACGCCTTCCACCCCGTCGAGTGCGACGTCCGCGATCCCGACGACGTGCGCCGCGCGTTCAAACAGGTCGAGAACGACCTCGGCCGCTGCGACGTGCTCATCAACAACGCGGGCTTGGGCCGCTTCTCCGCCGTCGAGGAGTACGACGACGACGCGTGGGACGTGATGATGGACACGAACGTCACCGGCCTCTTTTTCTGCACGCGCGCCGCGATCCCCCTCATGAAGGCGCAGAACGCCGAGAGCGGATTCGGCGGTCACATCGTCAACATCGCCTCGATCGCCGGGCTGATCGGCAACCCGAACATCAGCGGGTACAATGCGTCGAAGTTCGCCGTGCGCGGCTTTTCGGAGGCGATCATGAAAGAGTTGCGCGAGGACGGCATCAAAGTGACGTGCGTCTACCCCGGCTCCGTCGAGACGCACTTCGCCGACGAAGCGGGGTCGAGCGGCTCGAAGAACCCGATGCGACCGGAGAGCATCGCGGCGACAGTCGTGCACGTGCTCGAAGGGCCGGACAACTACCTCATCTCCGAGGTCATGATGCGCCCGCTCCGCCCGAAGGGCTGAGGGTCGGGAGAGAGGAAGGGAAGGGGGGTGGGGAGGGAAAGGAAGGTAGGTCGTAGCTTGAGCGGTTTCAGCTTCTCTATTCCCTCCATTCCCTCCATTCCCTCCATTCCCGACCCCGTCACGCACGACCCGGCGGCGACCGACGCCGCGCACCCGCCGACGATCGCCTCGTTCACGTTCGAGAGCGGCGGCGACCGGCTGCTCGGCTGCATCTGGGTCGCCGACGGCCCCGGCCCGCACCCGACCGTGCTCCTCCTCCACGGGCTCCCCGGCAACGAGCGGAACCTCGACCTCGCCCACGCCCTCCGGCGCGCCGGCCATAACGTCGCCGTCTTCCACTACCGCGGCGCGTGGGGCAGCGCGGGCACGTTCTCGATCGCGAACGCCGCGGCCGACGTGCACGCCGCGCTCGCCTTCCTTCGCGACGACGTGCAGGCCGCAGCCTTCCGTATCGCCCCCGAACGCATCGTCCCGGTCGGGCACTCGATGGGCGGCTTCGCGGCGCTCATGGCCGCCGCCGAGGACGAGCGCGTCCCGGCCGTCGCCGGGCTCGCCGCGTTCAACTTCGGGCTGCACGCGCGGCTGATGCAGCAGGTCCCCGACGTCCGCACGCAGACGTACGCCGAGATCGACCCGCTCGTGCCGCCGCTCCGCGGCGCGACGGCCGACGCGCTCATCGACGAGATGGTGGCGCAGGCCCGCTCGTGGAATCTCGTGGACCGCGTCGGCGACTTGAAAGACCGTCCGGTGCTGCTCGTCGCGGCCGAGCGCGACGGGACGGCCATGCCGCTCCTGCACCACCGCCCGCTCGTCGAGGCGTTCGGCAAGGCCGGCGCGCGCGCGCTCACCGCGGACACGTTCGACGACGACCACCACTTCTCGGCGACCCGCATCCGGTTGGCTCAAACCATGGTGGCGTGGCTCGAGTCCGTCTGTCACAGCTGATGGCGACAGGGAGCACCCCAACCAAAGAGGGGCGCTACGATCGGTAGCGCCCCTCTGCTCCTCGAAAACGGCGAGTTCCGTCTAGCGGACAATCGACACCTTTCGCGTTAAGGTCTGCCCACTCGTCTCGATGCGGACGAAATAGATCCCAGAGACGAGAGCGCCTCCTGCTACGCGGAGTTCGTTCTGGCCAGCCGGGAGGACCCCGTCGGCGATGCGCGCAACCTCCCGCCCGAGCAGGTCATGCAGCGTCACACGAACGGTCGCCGACTCCACGAGGTTCAGCGAGAGGCTCGCTTCACTTTGAAAGGGATTGGGGTAGACGCTCGACACGCTCGATACGGAAGGGAGTGCGTCAGACTCGTTCGCGGTTGTTACCCCCGTGTTCACCTGCACGTCCTCGATGAAGAAGTTGATGAACGCGGCACCGGCTTCCCCTTCCTGATTGAAGAGAAGCTGCGTCGTACCGGCCTCCTCGAACTCGTAGGGGATGACCACCTGCGTGTACTCGGGGAAGGTATCGTACTGCTGTGCGCCGGCTTCGCCGTCAATGAAGAACACCTCGTCGTCCCCGATCTGAAGGCTGAGCGTGGACGCGGACCCCGCGTTGATTCCCGTAACAATCCAAAAAGAGATCTCCGCAGGTCCAGCCTGATCCACCTCGATGTCCTGATACACATCGGAGCCCCCTTCTGGATTGCCGGATCCTAAGATCACGTACCACTCTCCGGTGCGCGCGAAATCGAAATCCGGATTCCGATTCACTCCAAAGATGGGCGAGCCACCGAGGTAGTCGGGAGTGTTCGTGAACCAGAAGAACTGCGTGGTTCCGTCTTCGAAGCTCGTGTCTTGGACGATCTGCGTGTTGTTCCGATCGATCTCGGGAGCGTCCCCGATTATCGCCGTAGCGCTGAGGTTCGGAAGATCCAATACGCTGAAGTCCGATGCGGCCTCCTGAGCCAACCCATTAGGAGCGAGGAGTGCAAGTCCCACGGCCAAGACGCCTATAGTTGTAGCCTTGATCTTCATAAGTATATGTGTTGTAGTGACAAAAGAGTAGCCGAACAGCTATACGCTGAACAGCCACATGCTGACGAGCTGTCAATGTACGCAAAACGACTGGCACGCGACAGATCACATATCCGGAACCGACCTCCTCTGTGGTGACCTCCTCGGTGGTCTAATCATCCCCGGCGTAGCGCCGGGCGCGTTTCTCGACGGACTCCTCGGCGTCGCGCTCGCGCCACACGGCGAGCCGCTCGGCGACGGTCCGCTCGTAGCCCATGTCGCGCGGCGTGTAGAAGTAGAGCCCCTGCATCACTGCGGAGAGGTACTGCTCCTCATCCGTTAGTGAAGATTGCGCATAGGGCAGCGGTTCACTACCTTCGTCTTCGCTGAGTACGTCATCCGTGGCGCTGGCATCTCGTCCAAGCGCGTTCGACAACCCAACACACTTCATACGTCATGTCCAAGACAAACTTTATCCTCATCCTCTGCCTCGCCCTGCCCCTCGCACTCGCTGGCTGCGCCGACGATTTCATGACCGATGTCGGCGAACCCGCGCTCACCGCTGAGGCCCCAACAGCAGAAGCGAAGGGATGCTCTTACTCACCAAGCAGCACCTTCGATTCCTACGATACGACGAGCGGCTCCTTCCACCGCGCTGGAAACCTCACCGTCGCATTCTCATGTGCCGGAGTGGCGGTGTTCTTCGACGCCCAGAGCGACTACCCAAACGGGGCCAATCAGGATACCGGGTGCACCACACACACGGTGAGCGCTAAGGTCTATGTGAACGGCGTGCTCCAAGCCTCCGTCTCTGATGCCGAATCCAATAAGGCCCTTGACGCGTTCGTCAACGCAGACTTCTACGAGGGGTCGGATTTTGAGAGCGGCGACGTCTTCACCGCTACTGTCAGGCACTACTTCGTTCCGAACAACCCGACTTGCGCAACGCGTGCTTTCGGGCAGAAATATGTCGAAACTCTCTCTGTTAACGTCCCATAGTCTGTTCAATTCATCTTGCGTGATCTCATTGCCCTGAGATGAGTGGCGGGATCAGTAGCCTTCGGTAAATCGAGAGATTGAGAAACCGAAAGAACGCCACCGAACTCTTCTTCTACCGGGGCACAGACTCTCACGCGGAAGATGGTCGTCGTCCAGTAACCGGCGTCCACCGCGACAAGCACGAGACCTCTCGCCGACAGCGGGAGGCCTCGTTCATTTCTGCCCGACGTCGTCGGCGTAGCGCCGGGCGCGTTTCTCGACGGACTCCTCGGCGTCGCGCTCGCGCCACACGGCGAGCCGCTCGGCGACGGTCCGCTCGTAGCCCATGTCGCGCGGCGTGTAGAAATAGAGCCCCTGCATCTCGTCGGGGAGGTACTGCTCGGGGACGTAGCCGTCGCGGTAGGCGTGGGGGTATTTGTAGCCGACGCCGTGGCCGAGCCCGGCCTTGTCGCGGCTGCCGTCTTTGAGCGCGTTCGGCATGTCGCCCGTCGTCTCGCTCTGCACGTGTTTGAGCGCGTCGAAATAGGCGAAGATGCTGTTCGACTTCGGCGCCGTGGCGAGGTAGAGGCAGCACTCGGCGAGGTGGAACTGCCCCTCCGGCATCCCGACGACCTCGAACGCGGCGGCGCACGCCGCGGCCACCTGCACCGCGCGCGGGTCGGCGAGGCCGACGTCTTCGCTCGCGAAGATCAGCATCCGCCGGAGGATGAAGCGGGGGTCCTCGCCCGCATAGACCATCTTCGCGAGCCAGTAGAGCGCGGCGTCGGGGTCGCTCCCGCGCAGGCTCTTGATGAACGC
>CAYTJT010000237.1:0-5407 GCA_964438105.1 uncultured Rhodothermales bacterium
CGATGGGGTCGAGCGCCGGGTTGGCCTGGAGTATCTGCGCCACGACGCCCGAGACGGCGGGCGCCGAGAACGAGGTGCCGCTGCCCGAGCCGTAGCCCCCGTCCGCGCGCGCGATCACGACGCCCGAGCCGAGCGCGACGACGTCGGGCTTGGTGCGGCCGTCCGCGGTGGGCCCGTGCGACGAGAAGGGCGACCGCGTCGAGTCGGCGCGGATGGCGCCGACGGCGATGACCGAGTCGGCGTCGGCGGGGGCGGTGACGTAGAACCAGTCGTCGTCGCCTTCGTTGCCCGCGCTCGTCACGACGACGAGGCCGAGCGAGGCGGCGATGTCGGCGGCCTGGGTGACGAGCGTGGTGTTGCCGTCCATGTCGTCGTAGGTGTAGTCGCCCTCGCCCGCGTCGAACGTCGAGTAGCCGAGCGAGACGTTCACGACGTCGGCGCCCCCCGCTTCGAGCCACTCCATCCCGGCCACGAAGAAGTCCTCCTCCTGATGCGTCTCGGTCGGGGCGTACTCCGTGGTCGCCGCGAGCACGGCGGCGCCGAACCCCGGCCCCACGAGGGCGCCCTCGTCGAAGCCGACGGCGACGGAGGCGACGGCGAGCCCGTGCGTGCTGCCCTGCGGCTGCCCCGTGAAGTCCTCCTGCCCGAGCACCTCGGTCGTGGCGAACGCCGGGTGCCCGAAGTCGAACGTCGTGTCGAGGAACCCGACGACGACGCCCGAGCCGTCGTACCCGGCCTCGATCGCCGCCCGCGCGTTGATGACGTCGAGCTGGAGCTGGGAGGGGCCGTAGTCGATGACCACGGGCGAGGCGGGCGCGGCCCGTCGCGGGGCGAGCCGCCCGACGGGCCGGACGTCGCGGACGAACGAGAGGGCGCGGACGGCGTCGGCCTGCTCCGCCGTGAGGCGGGCGCTGACGGCGTTGAACCACCGGCTCGTCACGACCGGCTCGATGCCGATGGCGCGGAGGCGCTCGACGGAGGGCGCGGCGACCGGGAGGTCGAGCCGAGACGGGCGCGCGGGGCTGCTGCGCAGGCGGCGGCGCTCGAGGGCACGCGGCGTCACGACGGCGGGAGCCATGGCCCGGTCTTCCCCCCACCCGTCGCCCGCCAGCTTATCGGCGAAGAAGACCCAGTACTTGACCGGCGCGGCGTCGGGTTGCGCGAGCGCGCCCGGACCGGCGAGGAGGAGCGCGAGGGCGGAGAGAACGAGGCGAAACGGCATCGGGGCGGGGGCTGGTCCTGCCGGAGTATACGCGCAGGCGCGCCGGTTGCTTCCGCGCCTCCGCGTCAGAGGAGCGGCACGACGAGGTACGTCATGTACCCCAGAAAGCAGGCCAGCAGCAGGACCCCGTGCGCCCGGTTGAGCCGGTGCCCGAACCACGCCAGCATCACGAGCAGGGCGAACGCGATCATCACGGGGAAGTGCAGCACGAGCGCCTCCGAGCTCACCCGCAGCGGGTTGACGAGCGACACGAAGCCGACGACGAAGAGCACGTTCAGCAGGTTCGACCCGATCACGTTGCCGACGGCGAGGTCCGTCTCGTTGCGGAACGCGCCGATGAGCGAGGCCGCGAGCTCCGGCAGGCTCGTCCCGACCGCCACGACGGTCAGCCCGACGATGACGGGGTCGATCCCGAACGCGTCCGCGATGGTTACGGCCGCCGACACCATGAGGTGCGCGCCGAGGGCGAGCCCGGTGATCCCGCCCGCGAGCAGGAGGGTCTTCTTCCACGCCGGCATCTCCAGGTCGGGCGAGGCCACGACCTCGCTGGGGCCGACGCCGCGGCGGCGCACGTCCCGGACGAGGTAGCCGAGGAAGCCGGCGAGCCCGAGGACGAGCAGGACCCCGTCGATGCGGCTGATGGTGCCGTCGAGCGCGAGGAGGTAGAACACGACCATCACCCCCATCATGATGGGGTACTCGCGCTTGAGCGTGGACGGCGCCACGGCGAGGGGGATGAGGACGGCGCTCGTGCCGAGGATCAGCCCGACGTTCGCGATGTTCGAGCCGATGATGTTGCCGAGGGCGAGGCCATCGTTGCCGAGGATCGCCGCGATGAAGTTCGTCATGAACTCCGGCAGGCTCGTCCCCAGCGCCACCACCGTCAGCCCGACGATGAGCGGCGGGATCCCGAGCCCCACGGCGACGCTCGACGCGCCCTTGATCAGCCACTCGGCCCCGAAGTACAGCACGACGAGGCCCAGCAGGAGCACGCCGACTTGAACGAGCATGGGGGAGGGGCGGGTGAGGGAGAGGTGGGGAGGGGACGTAACGAGCACGCTGCTATACGAGCGTGAGCGCTAGCTGTTCGCAGCCGGGCGCTCAGAGCCGGAGCGAGGCCCCCGTAAAGAAATTCGGGAGGAGGTCGGCCGTGGTGGTCGCCTCGGGCGGGGCGTCGCCGCGGTCCATCACGATCGACGCGTCGGAGGCCTGCTCGGCCAGGAGTTGGCGGCACGCGCCGCACGGCGTGCCCTGTGGGTCGGTCGGGCACGAGAGGTAGATCCGCTCCACTGCGCCGACGTCGTAGGCGGCGGCGGCGGCGAGGGCGGTCCGCTCGGCGCACAGCCCCCGCGTCCACTCGCCGAACTCGACGTTGCACCCGAGCACGACGCGGCCGGACGCCGTCACGAGGGCGCAGCCGACGCGGAAGTCCGATTCGGGCACGAGGGCGCGCTCGGCGGCCTGCCGGGCCAGTCGGATACCCGCCGCCTCGGTCGTCGGCGCGGCGTCGGTGAACGGCTCCCACCGCGACCCCGCCTCGGGCAGCGGCGCGGCGCCGAACGCGGCGCCGTCCGGGGCCTCCGCCGTGACGGGGCTGCCGAGAGCGGTCGATAGCCACGCCACTTCGCCGGGGTAGAAGTCCCGCGTGAGCGCTGCGGCGCGGACGTCCGTCCGTCCGCCGGCCACGGCTGCTACGAAGGCGCCGAGCAGGGCCGAAATCGTCAGGGGATACGAGGCGCTCTCGACGCGCACGCCGGGGACCCACTGGCCATCGGAGAGGAGCAGGGCGGCGCCGACCGCATGCCCGGAGTAGGGGGTGCGGGCGTGGTTAGCCGCCGTGCGAGCCCGCGCTCGCACGGCGTCGAGGGAGGGGAGAGCGTAGGAGGGATCGTTCATGCCCGCTAAGTTAACGTGAGGCTGCGCGCGAAGGGCTCTCGTGTTGCGCGCACGGCGTCGGCCGGAGTAGGTTGCGTGCTCGACCCTCGCCCCGCTCGGGGCGCTCGGCCGGGGTGGTGAAATCGGTAAACACAGCAGACTTAAAATCTGCCGCTCCGCACGGAGCTTGCGGGTTCGAGTCCCGCCCTCGGCACCTTAGAATTTCCCTGCGCCCGCCGCCTCCGGCAATCGGCTCGGGTCGATGAGGCCGTCGAGGAGGTCGAGGAGTTCGGCGCGGTCGAGGGCGCCGTGCGCGCTCGCGCGGATCGCCCCCTCGCGGTCGAGCACGAACGTAGTGGGGAGCACGGGCACCCCGCCGAACTGCGCGGTGATGTCGAGCTCCGGGTCCGGTACGAGCGGGTAGTTGACGCCGAGCCGCTCGGCGAAGGGGCGGATCGCGTCGAGCCCGCCCTCGTCCTGCGAGACGCCGACGAACTGCACGCCCTGATCGCGGAGCTCCTCCTGCATCCGGACGAACTCGGGCATCTCGGCGAGGCAGGGGATGCACCACGTCGCCCAGAAGTTGAGCACCACGACCTCGCCCCGGTGGTCGGAGAGGGTGAAGGTGCCGCCGTCGTGCGTCGGCCGCGTGAAGTCGAGCGTCGGCGGCTGGCTGGCGGACGGCGTCGCGGGGTCGGCGGGCTCCCCGCAGCCCGCGAGCGCGACGCATACGAAGAGGAGAGTACAGAGGCGACGCATCGGGGTCAGGCGGCGACTTCCTGCGCGGCGGCGCGCAGCGCGTCCGTCGAGATGTCCGAGTGGCTGGCGTCGTAGAACGCCTCGCCGTCTTTGATGAGGAGCACCTGCGGCGTCTCGTGCCGCACGCCGAGCGTCTCGGCGATGTGGCCGGAGAGGTCGCGGGCGTACTGCACGACGACGGCGTAGAGCGGCGGGTCGCCGTCGTCTTCGAGCCCGACGAACTCCTTCTGCCCCTGCGCCGAGATCGGGCAGGCGATGGAGTGCTTGAGGAGCGCGACGGGCCCCTCCTTCGAGCGCTCGAGGAGGGCGTCGAAGTCGGAGCGGTCGGTGAGTTCTTGAACCTGGGCCATGAGGAACCTGCGGTGAGAAGCGAGGAATAGAAGGGAGCCGGCGATCGGCCGGGGATCTCCTACCCCTCGGCTCTCGCGCTGTTTCGCCCGACCCTCGCTCCTCCCGAACCTCACGCCCCGCCATGACCGCCACTGCCACCCCGCTCACGGGCGCCGAAGACGTCCGCTGGAACCTCGCCGACCTCTACCCCGACCCCGACGCGCTCGACGCCGACCTCGCCGCGGCCGACGCCGACGCCGAGGCGTTCGCCGACCGCTACCGGGGCCGCCTCGCCGACCTCGCCCCGGAGGAGTTCGCCGAGGCGATGGACGCCCTCGCGCGCATCCACGACCGCGTCGGCCGGGCCTCGACGTACGCCTACCTCAACTGGTCCACGAACACCGAGGACGCCGAGCGCGGGGCGCTCCTCCAACGCGTCCGCGAGGTTGGCACGCGGACGGGCCAGCGGCTGATCTTCTTCGACGTCGAGTGGGCGGCGCTCGACGACGCGGCGGCCGGCCGCATCCTCGCCGCCGGCGCGGTCGAACCCTACCGCCACCACCTCGAGCTCCAGCGGCTACGCCGTGAGCACATCCTCTCCGAAGGCGAGGAGCGCGTGCTCTCCGAGAAGGCCGTCACCGGCCGCTCGGCGTGGAGCCGGTTTTTCGACGAGACCCTCGGCGCGACGCGCTTCGACCTCCGGGGCGAGTCCCTCACCGAGCAGGCCGTGCTCTCCAAGCTCCACGACGCCGACCGCAGCCTCCGCCGCGACGCCGCGCTCGCGCTCACCGAGGGGCTCGAACGGCTGAGCCGCCCGCTGACGTACGTCTTCAACACCGTCCTCGCCGACAAGGCCTCGACGGACCGACTGCGTCAATATCCGCACTGGCTCGCCTCGCGCAACCTCGACAACGAGATCGACGACGACGCCGTGCAGGCGCTCATCGACGCCGTCACCGGCCGGTACGACCTCAGCGAGCGCTACTACCGCCTCAAGCGCGACCTCCTCGGGCTCGATGAGATGATGGACTACGACCGCTACGCGCCGATCGGCGAGGCGGAGCGGCGGTTCGACTGGGACGAGGCCCGCGCGACCGTGCTCGACGCGTACGACGCCTTCCACCCCCGCATGGGCGAGATCGCGGGCGAGTTCTTCGACGGGCGCTGGATCGACGCGCCCGTGGCCGAGGGCAAGCGGGGCGGGGCGTTCAGCCACGGCGC
>CAYTJT010000238.1:0-5402 GCA_964438105.1 uncultured Rhodothermales bacterium
GGCAGCGGCTCGTGAACGTGCTCGCCGGCAGCACGATCCGCACCGAGGACGAGTCGTTCAACCGCGCGTTCGACTGGGCACGCATCACGCTCGACGCGCTCATCGAGGAGGACTCCGCCGGGTTCACGCTCGCGTCGGGCATCCCCGGCACCGAGATGCCGCGCGGGCGGAGCACGCTCACGGCGTTCGAGGGCGCCTTTCTCGCCACGGGCGAGTGGGAGCGCGCGCGCGACCTCCTCGTCGCGTTCGGCCGCGCGCAGCGCCGCGACCGCCGCCTCGATCTCTTCGGCCGCATCCCCAACGAGTTCGCCGGCGGGGAGCCCGTCTACACGACCGTCGACGCCACGCCGATCTGGGTCGGCGCCGTCGGCGACTACCTCCGGACGACGGGGGACCGCGGGATCATCACCGACGACGGGGCCGAGTTCTGGACCCGGACGGTGTTCGCCGTGCGCGGGCTCGAGGACATCCGCACGCCGGACGGCTTCCTCCGCAACCGCAGCGGGCAGACGTGGGTGCAGCCCTTCGACGGGCGGGGCCGCGTCGCCCGCACCGACCGCGCCGTCGAGGTGCAGGGGCGCTACTACCGCGCGCTCCGCGCGATGCAGCCGATCGCCCGGATCATGGGGCAGATCAGCGGGCGCCCGACCTCGGCCGCGGCCTACGGCGACAGCGCCGCCGTGCTCCAAGGCCGGTTCGAGCGCGCCTTCGTCCGCGACGACCGCCTCGCCGACGTGCTCCGCCCGAGCGGGGAGCCCGCCCCGCGCGTCCGCCCGAGCGGCCTCCTCGCCCTCCAGGACCTCGACCTCGACGCGGGGACGGAGCGCCGCCTGCTCCGCCGCCTCGCCGGCACGCTGGCCTACCCCTACGGCGTCTCGACGCTGCCGCAGTCGGACTCGCTCTTCTACCCCACGCTCGACGCGCCGGACTTCTACGAGCCCGCCGCCGCGCGCTACGACGGGACGATCTGGACGTGGCTGAGCGGCCCGCTCGTCTCGCTCCTCACCGACCTCGGCGCGCCGAGTCTCGCCTACGAGCAGACCGAGGCGCTCCAGCGCTACCTCCTCGACCGCGGCGTGGTCGGCGCGATCGCGGAGAACGTGGACGCCCACCCGCCGCAGACCGGCGACGATGAGGCCGCGGCCGATCCGCCCGAAGGCGGCTCGCCGGTGCAGCCGTGGACGCTGGCGGAGTTCGTGCGGAACGCGTACCAGGACTACGCCGGCATCCGCTACGAGAGCGGCAGCACCGTCGTGCTCGAACCGCACCTGCCCGCCTCGTGGGGCACGACGGAGGCGCGGTTCCGGCTGGGTGACGGCTCCGTCGTCGCCCGCCTCGCGCAGAGCGAGGGCGAGCTGACCGTTGGGCTCCAGCCGTCGGGGCGGCTCCCGCGCGGCGCGACGGTCCGCGTCCGCGCCTTCGGCCAGATCAAAGCCGTACCCGTGGGGCGCGCGCAGGGCGACACGCTCGTCGTCCCGGTCGACTCCATCGCCCTCACGATCACCCCCGACGCCGTCACGCTCGACGGCGAGGAGGTCGCCGCCGACAGCAGCTACACCCCGGCCGACGCGAGCGCGTGGGACGACTTCGCCTTCGTGCAGCCCGAGATCCCCGAGGAGTACGCCGTGATGCGGCAGGTGAAGCAGCAGCGCGTGCTCGGGCCGGAGCAGATCAGCCGGGCGAACCCCCTCGCCATCCCCACCCTCACCCGGACCGACCCCGACGGCGACGACTGGGGCACGACGGCGACCTACACCTACCCCGGCCGCTTCCCCGACGGCGTCCTCGACGCGGGCTACGTCGAGATTGCCGAGGACGACTCCACGACGTACTTCCGCATCGAGATGGCGAACGTCGTGAGCGGGGCCGAACTCGGCTTCCAGCCCACGCTCGTCGCGCTCGCCTTCGACACGGAAGAGGACGGCAAGACGGACGTGGGGCGGAACTCGCGCTACCGCTTCCCCAAGGCCGCCGGGTACGAGTACATCGTCTTCGTCGGCGAGGGGCTGCGGATTGAGGACGCGCAGGGCCGCGTGCTGGGCGAGTTCACCGAGGTGGGCGACGCGCTGTTCGACGCCGAAGACGACGTGATCACGTTCTCCCTGCCGAAGTTCGTCCTCCCGGATCTGGGACGCGGCACGACGGTGAGCGTGCTCGTGGGCGCCCGCGACGAGAGCGGCGGGGTCGGGGCGTTCCGCAACGTGCAGGAGCGCGGCGACCAGAACGTCGGCGGCGGCAAGATCGACCCGGACGACCCGAACATCTACGACGTCGTCAACGCCACCGTCGCGCGGTAGCCTGAGCCACGGGGGGGCCGCTCGTCGCCTGTCGTTCGTCGTTCGTCAGTGGGGATAGCCGCCGCGGATGAAGCTCTCGAGGTCGCGGACCTGCTCCTCCCGCGCCTCCAGCATCACCTTCACGCAGTCGCCGAGCGAGATGATGCCGGCGAGGTGGCCGTCGCGGAGGACGGGGAGGTGGCGGCACTTCTTCTCCGTCATCAGCGCCATGCAGTCGTCGGCCGTGTGGTCGGGCGTGGCGCAGACGACGTCCTTCGTCATCACCTCCTCGACGCGGGTCTCCTTCGAGGCCCGGCCCTGCAGGATGATCCGGCGGAGGTAGTCGCGCTCGGTGAAGATGCCGACGAGCCGGCCGGCCTCGGTCACGCAGATCGCGCCGACGTTGTGCTCCACCATGCGCGAGATCGTGTCGAAGACCGTGGCCTTGGGCTCGATCGTGATGACCCAGTCGCCTTTGCGGGAGAGGATGCTGGAGACGGGCGTAGACATGGCGACCTCGGGGTGGGTACGACGGGAAGAGACGTACAACATAAATAATCTGGACGTGGCATGCAGCGGGCGGCGGTGTTGAGGCCGGGGGAAATCCGCCCGGCGCCTTGCTCCCCGCCGTGTCCGCCGCTATCATCGGAGCATCCCCCGCCGTACCCCCCCCCCCGCCCGCGGTCGCTGCACTCCCAGCTACACGCGGCTGTCCCCCTAATTTTTAGGGGGACAGCGTTTCGATCCCTGATCGTAGCGATGGATCGAAACGCGGGGGGTACGCCCGCCCCGCCGCTTCCGACAGCCCCCGCCGCATGCGCACCTACAAGCTCTTCGACGCCCCGCCCCCCGCCGACCCCGCCGCCGAGGCGGCCGCCGAGCCGGAGTCGGACCCCGCCGACATCCTCGACGGGCTCAACCCGGTGCAGCGCGAGGCGGCGTCCGCGACCGAGGGGCCGGTGATGATCGTGGCCGGGCCGGGGAGCGGGAAGACGCGCACGCTGACGCACCGCATCGCGTACCTCCTCGCCGCGAAGAAGGCGTGGCCGAGCCAGATCCTCGCGCTCACGTTCACCAACAAGGCCGCGCGCGAGATGCGCGAGCGCGTCCACCGCCTCGTCGGGACCGAGGGCGCGAAGGGCATCTGGATGGGCACGTTCCACTCCGTCTTCGCCCGCATCTTGCGCCGCGAGGCCGAGCGGCTGGGCTACTCGCGCGACTTCTCGATCTACGACACGGGCGACTCGGAGAACATCATTAGGGCGCAGATGGCGCGCTACGGCATCGACCCGAAGCGCTACACGCCACGCTCGGTCCGCCACCGCATCAGCGGGGCGAAGAACCAGCTCGTCTCGCCGGACGAGTACCAGCGCTTCGCCGCCGACCCGTTCGAGGAGGCCGCCGCCAAAGTCTACGGCCCCTACAACGAGGCCCTCCGCCGCGCGAACGCGCTCGACTTCGACGACTTGCTCATCAAGCCGATCGAACTGTTCCAGCGCTTCCCCGACGTGCTCGCCGACTTCCAGAAGCGCTGGAAGTACCTCCACATCGACGAGTATCAGGACACGAACCGCGCGCAGTATCAACTCGCGAAGATGCTCGCCGCCGCGCACAAAAACATCTGCGTGGTCGGCGACGACGCGCAGTCGATCTACGCGTTTCGCGGGGCCGACATCGGCAACATCCTCTCGTTCCAGACCGACTACCCCGACGCCACGACGATCCGGCTGGAGCAGAACTACCGCTCGACCGGCAAAATCCTGCGCCTCGCCGACTCGATCATCAAGCAGAACGCGGACCAACTCGATAAGAACCTCTGGACCGACAACGCCGAGGGCGAGCACGTCATCCTGATGGAGGCGCTCTCCGAAAAGGACGAGGCGCAGAAAGTCGAGCGGCGCATCCGCGACCTCCACGTCCGCCACGGCGTGCCGTACCGCGAGTGCGCGATCCTGTATCGCACGAACGCCCAAAGCCGCTCGCTCGAAGACGCGCTCCGGCGCGGCGGGATTCCGTACCGCATCGTCGGCGGGCTCTCGTTCTATGCGCGGAAAGAGATCAAAGACGCCCTCGCCTACCTCCGCCTCGTCGTCAACCCGAACGACCAGGCGTCGGTGCGGCGCGTGATCAACTACCCCACGCGCGGGATCGGGGGGAAGACGATGGAGCGGATCGAGATGTACGCGGCCGAGGAGCGGCTCACGTTGTGGCAAGCGCTTGAACGGGCCGAGGACGCGGGCGTCGGCAGCCGCGCGGCGAACGCGATCGGCGAGTTCACGTTTCTCATCAGTCGCTACGCCGCGAAGGCGAACACGGGCGCGGCCGACGAGATCGCGCGCGAACTGCTCGCCGAGAGCGGGCTGCTGGCGAACCTCCGCGCGGAGAACACCGTCGAGAGCCTCGCCCGGTGGGAGAACGTGCAGGAGCTGATCTCCGCCGTCGCCGAGTTCACGGGCGCCCACGGCAACGCCGAGCACACGCCGACGCTGTCCGAGTTCTTGCAGCAAGTCTCGCTCGTCACCGACGCCGACGCGTTCGAGAGCGACGAGAACCGCGTCACGCTGATGACCCTCCACGGCTCGAAGGGGCTGGAGTTCAAAGTCGTCTTCGTCACCGGGCTGGAAGAAGGGCTCTTCCCGCTCGCCGCCGCAGCGCAGGACCCGAAAGAGCTGGAGGAGGAGCGGCGGCTGTTCTACGTCGGCGTGACGCGGGCCGAGGAATTGCTCTTCCTCTCGCACGCCCGCAGCCGCTACCGCTTCGGCGAGCAGCAGTCGAACATCCGCAGCCGCTTCCTCGACGAGGTCGATCTCGACGACGTGATCCGCACCGAGACGGGCCGGGCGTTCACTGGTAAGAAGGACCGGTTCTCGGTGAAGGGCGGCGGCACGGGCTCGTTCGACGGCGTGGACCCGCACTACTACCGGCAAAACCTCCGCGACACCCCGCAGCGCACGCGGCGGACGAAGCGCGTACAGCCCGCCGCGCCAACGCAGAGCGGCGAGGGGCGGCACATCGTCTACGACGAGGGCGAGGGCGAGATCGTCCCCGGCGTGCGCGTCTTCCACCAGACCTTCGGCGAGGGGAAGGTGCTCGCCGTCGAGGGCCGCGGCGACCGCGCGGCGGCGA
>CAYTJT010000239.1:0-5398 GCA_964438105.1 uncultured Rhodothermales bacterium
GCGGTACGCGAGCGAGCGCTACGGCGTCGAGCGGCTCGTCGTCCGCCCGGCGGGCCGCCGCCACGCCGAGGCCTTCGCCGAGCTCGGCGCCTTCGTCGTCGACCCCGCCACGGCGCTCGTGGCGCTCCTCGACCGGGCCGTCCGCGCCCCGCAGTCGGCGGCGCTCCTGCTGCGGCAGGACCCGGACCGCTCCGTCGTCCAGCTCCGCGTCTCGAACCCCGACCTCGAAGGCGTCCCGCTGCGCGACCTCCGCCTCCCGCTCGACGTGCTCTTCCTCGAGGTCAGCCGCAACGGCAGCGCCGTCGTCCCGAGCGGCCACACCGTGCTCCACCGCGGCGACGAGGTCACGCTCGTCGCGAAGCCCGGCTCGCTCGACGAGGCGCGGCTCCGGCTCGTGGGGTAGGTTGTAGTCGATCTCGGTGGCGACCGCCGCTGGCCGGCAACCGCTCCGGCAACCGCGTCGGCAACCGCTCCGGAGGGGGTCGCGTAGTACCGGCGCGCCGACCGACCTCCGGCCCCTCCGCTCTTCCTCCCCCTCACCGCTCTGCATGGAACTGAGTCTCCTCAACCTCCTCGCCGTTCTCGTCGTCGCCTGGCTCGCCGGGCTCCTGGCGTCGCGGTTCGGCTACCCCTCCGTGCTCGGCGAGCTGCTGGCGGGCATCGCGCTCGGGCCGCCGCTCCTCGGCCTCCTCCACGGCAGCGAAGCCCTCGCGATTCTCGCCGAGGTCGGGGTGCTCCTGATGATGTTCTACATCGGGATGGAGATCGACCCGAGCGAGCTCGGGCGGGCGTCGAAGGGCGGGCTGCTGGCGGCGGCGGGCGGGTTCATCACGCCGTTCGTGCTGTGCTACGGCCTCGTCGTGTGGCTCGGGTATCCGCCGCTCGCGGGCGTGTTCGTCGGCGTGGCGGCGGGCGTGACGAGCCTGGCGACGAAGTCCCGCATCCTCGTCGACCTCCAACTCCTCGACACGCGCGTGGCGCACGTGATGATGGCGGGGGCGCTCGTGGCCGACACCGTCTCGCTGATCGTGTTCGCCGCCGTGCTCGGCGTGGCGGAGCTCGGCGCGGTCGACGCCGGGGCGCTCGGGGTCATCGCGCTCAAAGCGCTCGTCTACTTCGCGCTCGCCGCCGCCATCGGGCTCCGCGGGCTCCCGGCGCTCGGCCGGCTGCTGGAGCGGATCCCGGGGCAGACGGCGAAGTTCACCGCGCTGCTCCTCGTGATGCTCGTCTACGCCGAGGGCGCGCACCTCGCCGGGCTCCACGGCATCCTCGGCGCGTTCCTCGCCGGGCTGTTCCTCCGCGAGAGCGTGCTCGGGCGGTCGCTCTCGCAGGAGGTCATGCGGCTCGTCCGCGACACCTCGATCGGCTTCCTCGCGCCAGTGTTCTTCGTGACGGCGGGCTTCAGCGTCTCGCTCTCCGTCTTCCAGACCGACCTCGGGCTCGTGCTCGGGCTCGTCGGGCTCGCGAGCGCCGGGAAGGTCGTCGGGACGATGCTGTTCTACCTCCCGACAGGCCACGGCTGGCGCGAGGGGATGACGGTCGGGATCGGGATGAACGGCCGCGGCGCCGTCGAGATCATCGTCGCGCAGATCGCCCTCTCGATGGGGCTGATCTCGCAGGACATCTTCTCGATGCTCGTCTTCATGGCGATCGCGACGACGGCGCTCGTCCCGGCGACGCTGACGTGGGCCGTGCGGTGGCTGCGCGAGCGCGGCGAGCTCGCGCGGTCGAGCCAGGAGCGGAGCGGGGTGGTCATCGTCGGCGGGGGCCCGACGGCGCGGGCCCTGGCCCGCGTGCTGGACCAGAACGGCGCCGACGTGCGCCTGGTCGACAGCAGCGCCGTCCACGTCGCAGCGGCCGAGCGGGAGGGGCTGACGGCGGTGCAGGGGAGCGCGCTCGACGAGCGCGTGCTGAGCCGGGCCGAGGCCTCGGAGGCGCGCCACCTCGTCGCGCTCACGGCCAACCCGGAGGTCAACGTGCTCGCCGCCCAGCTCGCCCGGACGTCGTTCGCCGTGCCCGAGATCTACCTCCTCAACCAGAGCGGAGCGGGGGGCGGCCACGACCAGCTGGCTGACCACATCGGGGCGGGGATGCTGTTCGGCAGCTCGATCCAGCTCGACGTGTGGGACGCCCGCCTCGCGGCCGCGGACGCGGAGGTCCACCCTCACACGGTCGAGTCGCCGGCCTCGATCGACGAGCTAGAGGCTGAAATGGACGGGGAGTGGCTGCCGCTGGCGTTCGCCCGAGCGGGGACGGCCGCGCCCGTTCAGCGTGGCGAAGCGTTCGTGCCGGGCGACGTCGTGTTCGCCCTCCGCCACGCCGCCGCCCTCGACGACTTCCACCGGCTCGTCGCGAGCGCTCCGGTGCTCGACCTCGAGGGTCCGCTCTCGATCGCCGACTTCGCGAAGGCCGTCGCCGAGCGGCTCGCACCGGCCGTCGGGACCCGAGAAGAGCGGCTGATGGAGCGGCTCATCAGCCGCGAGACGGCCAACAGCACGGTCGTGCTCCCCGGCCTCGCGATCCCGCACGTGCGGATGAGCGGGCGCGGCACGTTCGTCCTCGCCGTCGTTCGTTGCCGCGAGGGCATCTACTTCCCCAACCACGGTGAGCCGGTGCGGGCGGCGTTCGTGATCGTCGCTGCGCCGGACGTGCGCTCGCGCCACCTCCGCACGCTCTCCGCGATCGCGCAGGTGGTGCAGGTGCCCGACTTCGAGCGTCGCTGGGACGAGGCATCCGATGCGGAAGCGCTCCGGCGGTTCGTCCTCACCGCGCCCCGCCGCCGCGGGGTCGACACGCCCGAGGCAGTTACGTCCGGCGGTGTCTAGGCTCTGCTGGGTGCGAGGGGTGGAGTGCGCGCGGAGATAGGTGCTGATATATAACGTGTAAATGATAGCGTCATTCGCGGCAGCTTAACAGAATGGGCGAGCCCGCGAAGAAACCCCGCAATCGCACGTATGTACTAGCTACCTTGATCGGGGACACGTCGCGGGCAACGCGGGTCCCCCCAACCTCCTCTTTCAGTCAGTCATGCGTGCACGCCGGACAAGACTTCTCTGTGGATCGTTGCAGCCTGCGTGTCCTCGAGCTGCGTGGCTGGCCTTTCTGACCCCTCTTGAACCCGTGTGCCGCACCGGTTGAACGAGGCTCTCCAGCGCTACCCGGTACGCGTTACGGGGAGCACCCTCGGCTCGATTAGCGCCCCCGCACGGTCGCGTTGCCGAGGAGAGTCTCGTCACAGGTACACCGTCACGCCGGCTGTCTAGCCGAGCCGTTGTACAGGCTGTGAACGCAGGGCGAGCAAGGCGTGCTTCTCGGTACACTCGTAGCATGAGGTCGTATACTTATGTACAGATATAGCAATATACTCGTTGGAGTTTCTGCTGGAGAGAGCGACGATACGTTGGTCCGGTATGCCGAGCTGGTGAGCTTCATGGCGCAGTCGGAGCGGGTGCGGTTCGTGCACGTCGCCCCCTCGCCGACGGCGTTCAGCGATCTGTATTCGGACTACGCCCATTCGTACAGCAGCGCCGTGAGCGAGCTCGACGAGCACATCGACACGCTCGTCGGGGAGAAGTTCGTGGGGCCTCAGGGCGTGAGCGTCAGCAGCGAGGTGGTGGAGGGGGCGCCCCTCGCCGAGCTGCTTCGCATCACCAAAGAGGAGGACATGGACCTCCTCATCGTCGGGCGCGATCAGCGAGGGGGGACGCTGGCCGAGAAGTTGGCGCGCAAGGCGCCCTGCTCCGTGCTGATCGTGCCGCCCGAGGGGCCGACGGTGATCGAGCACGTCCTCGTGCCGGTCGACTTTTCCAGCCACGCCGCGGACGCCGTCGACGTGGCCGTAGCCTTCGCCGAGGCCGCCGGGCTGGAGGAGGTACACCTCCTGCACGTGTACGACGTGCCGGAGAGCTACCTCAAGCTCGGGAAGACGTTCGAGGAGTTCCACGAGTCGGTGCAGCAGCGAGCGGTCGAGCGCTTCGACTCGTTCCTCGAAGGCATCGACCTCCGCGGGCTCCGGCCGGTCCGCCACGTCGTGCGGGGGGAGGACGTGCCCGCCGCCATCCACGATCAGGTGGACGCGCTGGACATGGACCTCGTGGTCGTCGGGACGCGGGGCCGAAGCGCGAGCGTCGCGGTTCTCCTCGGCAGCGTGGGCGAGCAGGTGGTGCGCGCGGCGAGGGTCCCCGTGGTCGCGGTCAAGCGCAAGGGGGCTACCCTCGGCTTGCTCGATGCTCTGTTCGATATTTAGAACCCCTCGGAATTTAGTACCCCCTCGGACCCCATTCCCAGCACCCTCCACTCCCCCTCCCTCATGCCGTCACTCTCCTGGGCCGTCCCCATCGCGTTCGCCCTGCTCGGGCTGGCGTTCGTGCTCGTCTTCGTCCGCCTCGTGCGGGGGCCGAGCCTGTCCGACCGCGTCGTCGCGCTCGACATGGTGGCGTACCTCGCCGTGGGGGTGATCGCGTTGTGGACGCTGGCCTCCGGCGAGGCCGCCTACCTCGACGCCGCGCTCGTGCTCGCGCTGATCGCGTTCCTCGCGACCGTCGCGTTCGCTCGCTTTATCGAGGGGCAGACGCGCCGCGAGGCCCAGCCCCGAGGGGAGCGATGACGGAGGCACTCACCGCCGCGCTCGTGCTCGCGGGCGCGGCCTTGTCGCTCGTCGCGGCCATCGGGCTCATCCGCATGCCGGACCTCCCGATGCGGATGCACGCGGCCACCAAGGCCGGGACGCTCGGGGCGGGGCTCCTCCTCGGGGCCGTCGCCGTGGCCTACTCCGACGCGGGCGTGACGATCCGCGCCCTCGCGACGATCGGCTTCCTGTTCCTGACGGCGCCGGTGTCCGCGCACGTGATCGGGCGGGCGGCCTACCGCAACGGGCTCCAGCTCTGGGAGCACACCTGCCTCGACGAACTCGCCGCCGACCGCGCGGCTTCCACGCCCGACGACGCCTGCTAACCGATGCTCGCTGCCGTCCTCATCAGCTTCGCCGTGGCCCTCGCCGCGCCCGTCGTGCACCGCGCCGCGGGGGCACGCGCGGGGTGGCTGCTGGCCCTCTTGCCGCTGGGGCTGTTCGCCTACTTCGCGAGCTTCGTCCCCGCCGTCTCGACGGCGGGGCCCGTGGCCCAAGTCGTGCCGTGGGTGCCGTCGTTCGGCGTCGCGTTGTCGTTCTACCTCGACGGGCTGAGCCTGCTCTTCGCGCTCCTCATCACCGGGCTCGGCACGCTCATCGTCGTGTACGCCGGCGGGTACCTCGCCGGGCACCGCGACCTCGGCCGGTTCTACCTCTCGCTGCTGCTCTTCATGAGCGCGATGCTCGGGCTCGTGCTCTCGTCGAACCTCATCGCGCTCTTCGTCTTCTGGGAGCTGACGTCGTTCGCGTCGTACCTCCTCATCGGGTTCA
>CAYTJT010000240.1:0-5299 GCA_964438105.1 uncultured Rhodothermales bacterium
GCGGAGGATGAGGAAGTAGAGGCTCTTGGAGCCGCGCTTGTTGTAGAGCCAGCCGGCGAGCGTGACGGTCTCGCCGACGTGGTGGGCGAGGTCGCGGACGTAGGTGAACGGGTCGGTCATGGGTGCGAGATGATCGGAGAAGAAGGGCCGCGCAAAATACGGACGGTGGACAGACGACGGTGGCAGCCGCATCGCAGCAGCACCCATAGGGGCAGCCCCTCGTGGCTGCCCTCGCTCGGAATGCGTCGACGTTCACGGCCAACGCCGTTCATGCCCCGGCGATTGCCCGCAGGGTGCCGGTGTCCACGGCCCCCGCGCGCAGCACGACGAGGTCGCCGTCTGCCACCCGCACGACGGTCGATGGCGTGCCGCCGAGGTCGTGCCCTGCGTCGACGGCGTCGTCTACGGCGTCGAGCACCCTGTCGTCGAGGTGGGCGAAGCGGGCGACGGCCGCGCGTCCGGCGCGGTTCGCGCTCGTCGAGAGCACCGGCGTGTCGGCGGCAGCGACGAGCGCGCGGCAGAACGGGTCGGTCGTGCGGCGGATGCCGATGCCGCCCTGCGGGCTGACGAGGCCGGGCGGCGCGTTGGCCGAGGCGTCGAACACGACCGTCACCGGCAACGGTGGCTCGTGCTGCATGAGGGCGCGGTGCGCGTCCGTCAGCCCGGCGATCCACGGCGCGACGCGGCCCCAGCGGTCGGTGAGCGCGAGCATCGGCTTGCGGGCGTCGCGACCCTTGACGGCGCGGACACGCGCGACGGCGGCCTCGACCGCCGGGTCGCAGCCGATGCCGTAGACCGTCTCCGTCGGGTAGACGAGCACGCCGCCCGCGCGGACGACCGCTGCGGCGCGCTCGACGGTGGCGGCGTCCGTCATCGGCGGAGCTGCTGCCGCCAGTCGGGCACGCTCACCTCGCCCGTGACGGTGGAGTGGATCAGCTCGAAGTCGCCGAAGCCGAGCCGGTCCACGAACACGAAAAGGGACTGCCCCGAGCCGGGGATGTTGTCGTACGTCCACGTCTCGTGCGGGAGCGACTCGCTGTCGAAGAGCGTGGGGTCGACCTGGGAGGGGTAGCCGTACTTGAGCACGACGCGCCCGCGGTCCGTGGTCCACCCCTCCTGCTGCGAGTTGGTGTAGCGGTCGCTGGCGTACTGGACGCGCTCGTAGAACCGGACGCGCGTCTCGTTGATCGGCGTGGCCGGGGCCTCGTCGCGCTTGCGCCAGAACTCCACGAGGAAGTCGCGCTTCGCATCGAGCACCGTGAGCCGCCGCATCTGGTCGCGCTCGCGGCCCGTCGCGATGACGTCGGCGTGGCGGAGGTTCTCGTCGATCTCGGCCTCGGGCATCACCGCGTAGAGGTTCGATTCGTACGAGAGGTCGGCGGCGGCGGCGACGGGCGCGGCGACGTTCGGGTTGTAGACGTAGAACTTCCGGCTCTGCTCGGCGAGGGCTTCGTTGTTCTCGTCGAGGAGGGCGAGGCGGAGGAAGTACGATCCGCTGGGCATCTCGCGGAGGTCGAACTGCCCGGCGATGACCTCGTTCGGCTGCGCGGGCCGCACCGACCGGCGCTGGTAATCCTCCATCGGCGCCGCGACGTTCGAGGCGGCGAGGTAGGCGAAGAGCGTGTAGTCGCCGTCGACGGCGGCGTCGAGCCCGTACGCCTCGGCGTAGTAGTAGAGCGAGGGCAGGCCCTGCCCGAAGAGGCTGTTCGGGTTGGGCTGGACGAGCAAGCCGTTTTTATAGAAGGTGGCGGCGCGGTCGTCGGTGCGGCCGATCGCGGAGGCGAGCGTGATGTCGGAGAGCATCACCCGGCCCGACGTGCCGGCGGCGGTGAAGTCGGGCACGGTGATGTCGCCCGGCGTGGCGCGGAAGTCCGGCCGCGCCGAGGCCGAGTCGCCCGGCACGAGGACTTCGAGCTCGTACTCGCCGGGCGCGACGGCCGCGCGGACCTGCTGCACGAAGTACTGCCCCTGCACGAGCCCCGTCGTGTCCGGTACGCCGAAGCGGAGGGCGAGCGTGTCGGCGAAGGCGAGCGCGTCGGAGGCCTGCGGCGGCCCGCCCGCCGACGCCCGCCGCAGCGCGACGACGACCGGCAACGCAACCTCGTACCCGTCCCCCACCACCGCGCGGACGTACGGCAGCGACGACGCCTCGAAGGCGAGGTACGTCTCGACGAGCGAGGTCGCCTCGTCGTACTGGAACGTCGCGTAGTCGACGTCGAGCTGGAGTGGGAGTTCGGGGGCCTGGGCCGAGGCCGTGCCCGCGGCGAGGAGGCAGGCGAGAGCGCAGAGCGCGCGAAGCAAAATCATGAGTCGGCAGACCGGGTGGGCGAGGGAGTAGACAGGCTAAGGTATCAACGCGAGCGCCGGAGGGCATAGTACGATCCCGGCCCGGAGGACAGAAGACGACAGCCGGCCCTCCCCCGACCCCCACGACACGCGCGCCGTTAGATCGCAATGGCGAGGAAGACGGCGAGCACCATCCCCAGGACCAGCAGAAAGCCGTACGTCCCCCCGAGCAGGATGGCCTTGAAGCCGGTCTTGAGCCAGCTCTGCCCGTAGACCCGCTTCTGCGCGACGAAGAAGTAGATCGGGACACCGACGTAGCCGACGATGCTCGATGCGGTTACGGCCCAGCCCGCACCCCCCGACGCCCAGAGCAGCACGGCGAGCGCGGCGAAGACGAGGAACGCGAAGGCGTGGGTGTGGAGCGCGAAGACGAGGTGTTCGCTGTAAAACCACCCGTAGCGGGCGTAGACGAGCTTGAGTAGGAGCGCGAAGACCGGCAGGAGCAGGAACATCACCGTCGGCACCCGCCCAATCGCGCTCCGCACGAAATCGGTCGCCGCGGCGTAGCGCTCCTCCACCGTCCGGGCCTCATCGAGCCGGTGTGCTATGCGGCTGCGCGGCACCCACGCGGGGAGCGCCGCCCCGTCGTCGTCGAGGGCCCTGGGCACGAGAAGCTGTTCGGCTTCGACCCACGGCCCGATGTCTACCACGCTGTCCGGCGGGAGCGCGGCGAGGTGGTCACGTTGCCACCCGAACCAGCGGAGCCGCTGCCGTTCACGGTCGAGGCGGTCTTCGAAATCGTCTATCTCGTTTTCGAGGTCGGTTACTACGCCCGTCTGCGGGTTGTCGGCGAGCGCCCGGAGGGAGTCGATGTCAGCCTCGTGCTGCGCCATGTGTGTGGGATAGATCGCTAGCGCAGAGTCGATCTCCGCGACGCGCTTAGCAGCGGTCACCGCCTCGATTAGCGGCCGTTCACCTGCGATGAAGCTGCGCACCTGTTCGGCGGGATCGAGGAGGGTGAGGAGGAAGAAGAACAGGAGCGTGGCCGAGAGGTAGATGCGGAGCGGGCGGAGGTACCGCACGCGCCGGCCGGCGAGGTAGTCCCGCGTCAGCTCGCCCGGCCGCGTCAGGAGCGCCCGCAGCGAGGTCCACAGCCGCCCGTCGATCCCGAAGTATTCCTTGATCGCATCGGCGAGGAAGTGGTGGACGGGCTGCCGGAGCGGGGTCGCCTTCTGCCCACACGCCGAACAGTAGCTCCCCTCGGCGCGATGTCCGCAGTTCGGGCAACCGGTCGCATCGGTCGCATCGGTCGCATCGGTCGCATCCGCCGCTGCGTCGGTAGGAGAGTCGGACATTGAGCGTGCCATCGGCGTCGTTGGGCGGGAGGGCAGAATCGGCTCAAACTAACGCCCGCCGTGCGCGCGTGGCGCCTACGCCGCCTGCGCCACGCGTTCGAACGACGTGTCGCGCTCGGCGTGGAAGGCGCCGCTCTCGGGGTCGAACAGCCGCTCCTCGATCGTGAAGCGGTCCGGCCACACGCAGACCTGGTTGTAGAAGTTGACGTTGCGGTTCGTCCCCCGCCCCCGGCTGCTCGTGGCCGTGCCCGCGCTCGCGATCACGAGCCGGTGCCCGCGCTCGACGTCGGTCTCGACGTGCTCGACGTGGCTGACGTGGAGGTGCCCGCACAGCACGAGGTCGACGCTGCACGCCCCGGCGACTTCGAGCGCGTGCTTCGCGCCCCGCGCCACGTCGTGCTTGCCGAGCGCCTTCAGCTTGGTGAGGTGGTGGTGGACGACGAGCACGCGGAACGCCTCGTCCGGCTGCATCGAAAAGAACGTCTGCATCCGGTCGAGGTGGCGCGGGCGGATCTTCCCGCCCTTGATGGTGAGCCCGTGCGCCGAGTTCAGCCCGAACACGGCGAGGCCGTCGCGGACGAAGTGCGGCGTCGTCTCGTCCCCGATGTGCTTGCGGAAGCGCGAGGCCGAGCGGAAGATCCGCTCGAACGGGTTGTGCCACCACGCGCGCACGTCGTGGTTGCCGGGCACCACGAGGACGGGCGCCTCGAACGCGTCGATCATCGCGCGCGCCGCCTCGAACTCGCGCGTCCGCGCCCGCTGTGTGAGGTCGCCGGAGATCACGACGAGGTCGAGCGCCTGCCCGTTGACCTCGTCCAGGATCGCGGGGACGACGCGCTCGTGCGCGATCTTGCCGAAGTGGACGTCGGAGAGGTGGGCGAGCCGGAAGTGCGGCGTTGCGGCGGAGTCGGAAGCGGCCACGGGTCGGGAGATGTCTAACGAATCTGGAGCCTTCTAACGCGCGGGATCCGTCAGAGGTCGCGGTTGCGGTAGGCGTCGTAGTCGGGCAGCCGCCGCTCGTAGGCCGTGTCGAGGAGCGGCGAGGCGAGCACGAAGTCGGCCGTGGCGCGGTTGCACGCGATCGGGATGTTCCACACGACGGCGATGCGGAGGAGCGCCTTCACGTCGGTGTCGTGGGGCTGCGAGGCGAGCGGGTCCCAGAAGAAGATGAGGAGGTCCACGCCGCCCTCGGCGATGCGCGCGCCGAGCTGCTGGTCGCCGCCGAGCGGCCCGCTCTGGAGGCGGATCACGTCGATGCCGAGCACGTCTGCGAGCAGACGCCCCGTCGTGCCCGTCGCGACGACGTCGTGCTGGGCGAGCGTGGCGCGGTTGTACTCCGCCCACTCGAGGAGGTCGGGCTTTTTGTGGTCGTGCGCGACGACGGCGATCCGCTTGCGGACCCCCATCGGCGGGGCCGCTCGCGACAGCGCCCGTTCGGAGTCGGACGTAGGCATCGGGGCCGGGGGCTAGAGCAGGAGGTTCATCGGCTCCTCGAGGTAGCGCTTCACGTCGCCGAGGAACGCCGCGCCCGTAGCGCCGTCGACCACACGGTGGTCGCACGAGAGCGTGACCTTCATCCGCTTGCCCGGCACCACATCGCCGTCCTCGACGACGGGCACGTCGCGGATCGCGCCGATCGCGAGGATGCACGCGTTCGG
>CAYTJT010000241.1:0-5256 GCA_964438105.1 uncultured Rhodothermales bacterium
TCCGCGCGCCGCGCCCGTTCGAGGCGGCGCGGCCGTGGCTCTGGCGCTACTGGCGGAAGATCCCCGGCTACGGCACGTGGGCGTTCTACGACCGGAGCTGGTACGGCCGCGTGCTCGTCCAGCGGATGGACCGCCTCGCCTCGCGCGAGCAGTGGACGCGCGCCTACGACGAGATCACTCAGTTCGAGCGGGCGCTCGTGGACGACGGCTACCTCCTCGTCAAGGTGTTCCTCCACGTCAGCAAAGAGGAGCAGCGCCGCCGACTCAACGCGCTCATGGCCGACCCCGTGACGGCGTGGCGCGTCACGCCCGAGGACTGGCAGAACCACCACCGCTACGACGCCTGGCTGCCCGTTTACGGCGACGCCCTCGAACGGACCCACACCGACGCCGCGCCGTGGACGGTCCTCCCCGCCACGCACCCGAACGCCGCGCGCTACGCGGCCTACCGCACGCTCATCGACGCGCTCGAAGCGCGCCTGGCCGCATGAAAACGCCCCGCCTCGACAAGGTCGACCTCAGCCAATCGCTCGATAAAAACGAATACCGGGACCAGCTCGCGCACTACCAGCGCGCGCTCCAGGCGCTCGGCTACCCCGCCTACCTCGAACGCCGCCCGATCGTGCTCGTCTTCGAGGGGTGGGACGCGGCGGGCAAGGGCGGCGCCATCCGCCGCGTCACGGCCCCGCTCGACCCGCGCGCGTTCGTCGTCCACCCGATCGGGCCGCCGGAGGGGGAGGACGCCCGGCGGCACTACCTCCACCGCTTCTGGCGCCGCCTCCCCGAAGCCGGCCGCCTCGCGATCTTCGACCGCAGCTGGTACGGCCGCGTGCTCGTCGAGCGCGTGGAGAAGTTCGCGAAAAAGAAGGAGTGGAAGCGGGCCTACGAGGAGATCCGCGACTTCGAGCGGCAGCTCGCGGACTACGGAACGGTGATCCTCAAGTTCTGGATGCACGTCAGCCCCGAGGAGCAGCTCCGCCGCTTCCGCGAGCGCGAGCGGAACCCGCGCAAGCGCTGGAAGCTCACCGACGAGGACTGGCGCAACCGCGAGCGCCGCAAGGACTACCGCGCCGCCGTGGACGAGATGCTCGAGAAGACGCACGCCCGCGCGGCGCCGTGGCACGTGATCGCCGGCGACGACAAGCGGCACGCGCGCGTCGCCGTGCTGCGGACGATCGTCGAGGGGCTCGGGGAGGCGTTCGAGACGGAGCCGCCGAGGGTCCCGCCGCCGGAGTAGCGCGCCGAAGGTCCCGCCTCGGACGTGTGGGGCGCCCCCCCACAAGCTCCCGCCCCCTCACCCCACCGCGCGAGGCGCGAGGTGGCTGTCACCTGGCGTGCGGGCGGGGGCGGATCTTGACTCCGATCTTCCCGTCGCCCTGCCGTCGAATGCCCCCCACGCTCACCGTGCCACACCCGGCCGCGCCGACCTCCGTCGGCCCCGACACGCCGTGCACGCACTGCGGGCTCCCCGTCGGCACGCACCCGATCCGGGGCCAGGCGGACGGCGTGGTGTTCTGCTGCACGGGCTGCTCCGTCGTCCACGCCGCGCTCGACGCCGCCGGCTTCGACCGCACGTATTACAAGCTCCGCGACCTCGCGCCGACCTCGCGTAAGACGGAGCGCCCCGCCGAGGCCGATCCGCTCCAGCTCAGCGAGCTCGACACGCCGGCGTTTCTGGCCGAGCACACCAGACCCGCAGCGGGCGGCGGGCGCAGCGTCGAGCTGTTCCTCGACGGCGTCCACTGCGCGGCGTGCGTGTGGCTCGTCGAGCGGCTGCCCTACGAGTTCGCCGGCGTCCGCGCGGCCCGGCTCGACCTCCCGCGCGCCCGCCTCGCGCTCACCGTCGACGAGGGCGTCCGGCTTTCCGACGTGGGGACGTGGCTGAGCCGCTTCGGCTACGCCGCCCGGCCGATGCGCACCGACGGCGCGGGCCAGCGCACCGACGCCGAGCGCCGACTGCTCGTGCGGATGGGCGTGACGTGGGCGCTCGCCGGGAACGTGATGCTGATAGCGTTCGCGCTCTACTCCGGCCTCGACGGCGAGACGTCAAAGCTCGCGACGGCTGCGCGATGGGTAAGCCTCGCCCTCGCCGTGCCCGCCGTGGCCTACGGCGGTGCGCCCTTCTTCCGCCGCGCCGCCGCCTCGCTCCGCCTCGCCGTGCGTGCTCGCGACCCCCGCCGCCTCCACATCGACACGCCGATTGCGCTCGGCATCCTCGTCGGCACGGCGCACAGCGCGTGGGCCACCGTCACCGGGACCGGCGAGGTGTGGTTCGACTCGATCACCGTGCTCATCGCCGCGCTCCTCACCGCGCGCTGGCTCCAGCTCCGCAGCCGCCGCCTCGCGGGCGATGCCACCGAGCGCCTCCTCGCGCTCATCCCCTCGATGGTCCGCCGTGTCGAAGACGACGAGGTCACCGTCGTGCGGATCGACGAGATCAAAGCGGGCGAGATCGTCGAGGTCCCGGCGGGCGAGGTCGTGCCCGTCGATGGGGCCGTGGCGCGCGGCGCGAGCCGGCTCAACAACGCCGTGCTGACGGGCGAGAGCCGCCCCGAGGCCGTCGTCGTCGGTGACCGCGTCGAGGCGGGCGCGACGAACCTGACGGCCCCGCTCCGCGTCCGCGTCGAAGCGGCGGGCGATGCGACGCGCGTCGGCCGCCTCCTCGCGTGGGTGCGCGACCAGGAAGGCCAGGCCCGCGTCGTCCTCCTCGCCGACCGTATCAGCGGGTACTTCGCGCTCACCGTGCTCACCCTCGCCGCCGCGACGGCGCTGCTCTGGGCGTGGCTCGACGTGGGCGTGATGCCGCAGCACGTCGTCGCGCTCCTCGTCATCACCTGCCCGTGCGCGCTCGGCATGGCGACGCCGCTGGCGATGTCGGTCGCGGCGGGCCGCGCCGCCCGCGCCGGCATCTTCATCAAGAGCGACGAGGCCACGCAGCGGCTCACCGATATCGACACGGTCATGCTCGACAAGACGGGCACAATCACCGAGGGCCGGATGAGCCTCGTGGACTGGGTGGGGGACGAGGTCGCGCTCGACTACGCCGCCGCGCTCGAAGCGCACAGCAACCACCCGATCGCCGCCGCGATCGTGCAGGCGCAGGGCTGCCCCGTGGGGCCGGAGCACGATGGCTTCGCAGTCGACGGCTTCGAAGCCGCCGCGAGCGCGGGCGTGCGGGGCTGCGTCGGCGACCGGCACGTCGTCGTGGGGCGGTACGCATGGGTGACCGAGCAGGCCGAGGGCGAGGCGTCGTTCGAGGCCGCCGTCACGGAGTTCGCTGAGCGCGGCACCACGCCCGTCGCCGTCGCCGTCGATGGGGCCGTCGCCGCCGTGCTCGCCGTCGGCGATGCCGTCCGCGACGAGGCCGCGGCGACCGTCGCGCGCTGGCAGGCCGAGGGCTACCGCGTGTTGCTTTCGTCGGGCGACCATCCCGAAGTCGCCCGCGCCGTCGCCGAAGAGGTAGGGATCGACGCGGCGGATGCGCACGGCGGCGTATCGCCCGAGGGCAAGCGCGCGGCCGTCGAAGCGTTGCAGGCCGAAGGGCGCGTCGTGCTGATGGTCGGCGACGGGGTCAACGACGCGGCGGCGCTCCGAGCGGCGGACGTCGGCGTGGCCGTCGGGGGAGGCAGCACGGCGAGCCTCGTCGCGGCCGACGTGTTCATGACGCGGCCGGGGCTCGGGCCGCTCGACGAAGCCCTCCGCGGGTCGGGCCGCGTGCTCGGCGTCGTCCGCCGCAACCTCGGGATCTCGCTCGTCTACAACGTCGGCGGGGCCGCCGCCGCGATCGCGGGCCTCGTCACCCCGCTCGTCGCCGCCGTCGCCATGCCGATCTCGTCGCTCGTCGTCGTGGCCTCGTCGATCCTCCAGCGCTCGTTCCGCCCGCCGTCTTCGCCGCCGCAGCCATGAGCGTGTTCTACGTCCTCGTGCCCGTCGCCCTGTTGCTCGCCGGAGCCGGCGTGCTCGCCTTCCGGTGGGCCGTCCGCGACGGGCAGTTCGACGACGTCGAGACGCCCGCCCTCCGCATGCTCCTCGACGACGAGCCCGCGCCGCCCGAGTCGACCCCCGAGCCCCGCGACGCCCCACCGCCTTCCGACCCCCGCTGACCCATGACGTTCGACTTCGAACTCGCCCGGCGGATGAGCCGCCCCGGCCCCCGCTACACGAGCTACCCCACCGCGCCGCACTTCCGCGACGACTTCGGCGCCGACGACTACGCCGCCGCGCTCGACCGGCTCGACCCGGATCAGCCGCTCTCGCTCTACACGCACGTCCTTTTCTGCGCTCAGCTCTGCCACTACTGCGGGTGCCACATGAAAGTGACGCACCGCGCGGCGCCCGTCGTGAAGTACCTCGGGTACCTCGAACGCGAGATGGACCTCGTCGCCGACCGGCTCGGCCCACGCACCGTGCGGCAGATCCACTGGGGCGGCGGCACGCCGACGACGCTCGGCCCCGAAGGCATCGAGCGGCTGATGGCGCACACGCGCCGCCGCTTCGCCGTGGCCGCCGACGCCGAGATCGGGCTCGAAGCGGACCCGCGGACGCTCACGCGGGCGCACCTCGAAGCGGCCCGTCGCGCGGGCTTCAACCGGCTCAGCTTCGGCGTGCAGAGCTTCGATGCCGTCGTGCAGGAGGCCATCGGCCGCGTGCAGCCGTTCGAGACCGTCCGGCAGGCCGTCGCGTGGGCGCGCGACCTCGGGTTCGAGGGGCTCTCGTTCGACCTGATCTACGGGCTCCCGTACCAGACGCCGGAGCGGTTCGCCCAATCGCTCGACCTCGCGGCGTCCCTGGCGCCGGACCGCCTCAGCGTGTTCGGCTACGCCCACGTGCCGTGGATGAAAAAGCACCAGCGGCTCATCGACGCCGACGCGCTCCCCGACGCCGAGGCGCGGCTGCGGCTCTACGCGCTCGCCTTCGAGACGCTCACCGCGCGCGGCTACCGGCACGTCGGGATGGACCACTTCGCGCGGCCCGACGACCCGCTCTGCCAGGCCCAGGATGCGGGCACGCTCCACCGCAACTTCCAGGGCTACGCCACGCACGCCGACTGCGCGCTCCTCGGCTTCGGCGCCTCCGCGATCGGCGGCTTCGGCCGGGCCTACGCCCAGAACGAGAAGGGCCTGCCGGCCTACTACGCCGCGCTCGACGCCGGCCGCCTGCCCGTCGCGCGCGGGCTCCGGCTCAGCGACGAGGACGTGCTCCGCCGCCACGTCATCACCCGGCTGATGTGCGACTTCGCGCTCGACAAGCGCGCCG
>CAYTJT010000242.1:0-5251 GCA_964438105.1 uncultured Rhodothermales bacterium
CGTCTTTCGGGCCGACCTCGCGGATGCGGACGCCGCGGCCGGGCTCTTCGCCGACGCCGTCGCCGCGTTCGGGCGTGTCGACGTGCTCGTCAACAACGCGGGCGTGGCCGAGGGCGTCGCGCTCGACGCCGACGCGGGCGACTGGCTCGCCGTGTGGGAGCGAACCCTCGCCGTGAACCTCCGCGCCGTCGGCGTGCTGTGCCGGGCGGCGGCGCGGCATTTCGGAGAACGGGCGCAGGGCGATGGGCCGGGGCGGATCGTCAACGTCGCGAGCCGCGCGGCCTTTCGGGGCGACACGCCGGAGTACGTCGCGTACGCCGCGAGCAAGGCGGGCGTCGTCGCGCTCACGCGGTCGCTCGCGCGCGGGCTCGGCAAGCGCGGCGTCGTCGCCTTCACCGTCGCGCCCGGCTTCACCCGGACCGACATGGCGCAGCCGTTTATCGACGCGTACGGCGCGGGCTACGCCACGAGCGACCTCGCGCTCGACCGGATGACCGAGCCCGGAGACATCGCCCCGGCGATCGTCTTCCTCGCGAGCGGGCAGATGGACCACGCCACGGGCTGCACGATCGACCTCAACGCGGGGAGCTACGTACACTGAAGTCGCTATTCCCCGCCCCGAAACGCACGATTCCTGAGGCCCGGCGCGTAGTCCCCACGCCGCCGCACCCGTCCCCCGATTTCGCTACCGTATGCGCGCCCTCGCGCTCGTCGCTCTTTTCCTCTTCCCTCACGTGCTCGCCGCGCAGGGCTTCCGCACGTTCAGCGGCCGCAACCACCCCGAGCTCGACTGGCGCGTAGCCGAGACCGAGCACTTCGAGATCGTCTACCCCGAGCGGCTCGCAGGCATCGAGGCCGAAGCGGCGGCCGTAGCCGAGGAGACCTACGCCGCGCTCGCCTCGACCCTCGGTGTGACGTTCGACCGGCCGATCCGGGTGTATCTCTCGGACGAGGACGAGATCGCGAACGGCGTCGCCTTCAGCGTCGGGCCGGCGGGCTACACGAATATCTGGGTCCACGTCAACGAGACGGCCGAGATCTGGACGGGCGACGTGAAGTGGCTGCGGAAGGTGATCGCTCACGAGATCGCGCACATCTTCCACTACCGCGCGATCCGCTCGCCCGTCGGGCTGCTGCAGAACGTCCTCGCGAACCCGATCCCGAGCTTCTGGGCCGAAGGGCTCGCGCAGTACCTCACCGAGGAGTGGGACGCGCAGCGCGGCGACCGCTGGCTGCGGACGGCCGTCTTCGAGGACCGGCTGAGCTATAGCGACGGCACGAGCGCGTGGAACGGGCGGCTGCGCTACGCCGTCGGCAACAGCCAGGTGCGCTACCTCGCCGACGCCTACGGCGACTCGACGCTCGTCGACCTGCTCGGGCACCGCAAGCGGCTGCTGCCCGGCCTCCGCGTGCACGATTTCTACAGCGCCTTCGAGGCCGAAGTGGGCCAGCCGTACCGCGAGTTTTATGAGGAGTGGCGGCAGCACGTCAACGTCTACTACAACACGCTCGCCGGGCAGATGGGGCGCGTCGACTCGCTCGGCACGCCGCTCGACCTCCCCGGGCAGTATCTCTACGACGTGCGCTACAGCCCCGACACGTCGCGCGTGGCGGCGCTCGTGCTCTCGTCGGTGGCGCGGCCCGTGCGGCGGCTCGCCGTGGTCGAGGGGCTGTCGGACACGACGGTCGTGCGCAGGGTTCGGGTGCTCGCCGAGGGATCGCTCGAAGCGCCGTTCGCGTGGAGCCGCGACGGGCGGCGGATCGCGTATGCCCGCACCGTGCGCGGGCGCTACGGCTCGCTCGTGAACGACCTCTACGTCGTGGACGTCGAGACGGGCGCGACGGAGCGGCTGACCGAGGACCGCCGCGCCTCGTCGCCGACGTTTGGGACGGACGGGCGGATCGCGTTCATCGGCAGCGCGGGCGGGACGGCGAACGTGTTCCTGCTCGACGCCGACGGCACCGAGACCCAGCTCACCGGCTTCACCGGCGACGTGCAGCTCACGACGCTGCGGGCGAGCCCCGCCGGGGATCGCCTCGCGTTCGCCCGCTTCGGCCCGGACGGCGACCGCGACCTCGTCGTGCTCGACCTCGACACGCGCGACCTCGCGACGGTGTCCGTCAGCGGCGCCGACGACCGGATCCCGGTGTGGAGCCCCGACGGGCGGAAGCTCGCGTTCACCTCGCTCCGCGACGACGCGCCGAACGTGTTCGTGCTGGATCTGGAGGGTGAGAGGTTGGAGGTTCGAGGTTATGGGTCCTCTGCTCCCGGCCTCCGACCTCCAACCTCCAACCTCCAACCCCCGACGGAGCGCCGCGTGACCCACCTCTTCGGCGGGGCGACGGCGCACGACTGGTTACCGTCCGACTCGCTGCACGCGGAGGGCCGGATCGTGCTCGTCACGAGCGAAAGCAAGCGACGCGAGAAGGCGTTCGCCGTGGACGCCCGCCGCACCGCGACCGTGGCGACGCCCGCGACCGCCCCGCCGGCCTATTCGAGTTGGACCACGCATCGCCCGCCGCGTACGATCCCCAACACCGTCACCCCCGACGCCTCGCTCATCCGCGACCGCTACGGCTACAACTCGTGGGCGAACGTCACCCACGCCGGCTCCTTCGCCCTCCCCTACGCCGAGTTCGACGGCAGCGACTACGGGCTCTTCGGCACGACGATCTGGCTGGAGCCGCTCGGCAAGCACGTCTTCCTCGGGCTCGTCTCCGTTTCGGTCCCGAAGTTCGCCGAGCAGACGCTCGCGTTCCTCTCGTACACCAACAACCAACTCCGCCCCTCCGTCACGGTCAACGCGTACCGCTACCCGAGCCCGGCGCGGTGGTACGACACGTCGCTCCTGATCGAGGACCTCGTCGGGGGCGACGTGACGGCGACGTGGCCGCTCGACCTCACCGACGCGCCGTTCGTGAGCACCTCCGCCGACGCCCGCGTCCGCCTCGCCCACGCCGACCCGTTCGACGACGACGCGTTCGAGGATGTCGAGACGACCGGGCTGGGGCGGCCCGAAGACGGCACGCGGGCCGAGGTGCGGCTCGGGTTTACGGCGAAGCGGCAGCGGCCGTACCGCTACAACGACCTCTACCCGCTCGACGGCGTCGGCCTCCGCGCGCGCGTGACGGGCGGGCTCCCGGTCCTCGGCAGCGACGCGCAGTTCGTCCGCCCCGACCTCTCGGCGTTCTGGGTATCGCCCCGCGTCGGCATCGGGCGGTTCTACGCGTTCGGGCGGGCGCAAGCGCAGTTCGGCGAGACGCTCGCCCAGGACGTCCTCGGGCTCGCGCGCTACGACGACCTCGACCTCCAGCTCCCGTTCGTCGAGCCGATCACGCTCTCCGACACCGAGCGCGTCCGGGGCTATCGGCGCGTCGCCGTCGGCGACCGGCTGCTGTTCGGGACGCTGGAGTACCGGCTCCCGCCCGTGTTCGACCTGCAGACGCGCCTCCTCGGCGTTCTCGAGCTCGGCCGCGTCTCGCCCGCGCTCTTCGTGGACGCCGCCGCCGTGTGGACGGGCAGCGACCTCGGCGACGCGATCGGGCGGACCGGCGTCGGGTTCGAGCTGAAGAACCGCGTGAGCCTCGGCGGCTTCCCGCTCGTCCACGCCGTCGGCGTCGCGCAGCGGTGGGACGACCTCGGCGAAACGGTCGAGTGGGACGCGGTCGACCTCTACTACCGCATCCAGGCCACGCTGCCGTTCTGATCGAACGGGGTGGATCGGGAGCGAGCGCGGAACAGGAACCGCTCTCCACTGATATCCACCCGTGCACGCGGCCTGCACCCTTCCCTTCTCGGCCGACCCCTCTCCACCTGCCCATCAGATCCATGCGTATCCCCTCTCCCTTCCTCGCCACCACCCTCGTGCTCCTCCTCGCCCCGCTCTACGCCGGCTGCACGCTCCTCGGCCTCGGCGCCGCCGCAGGAGCCACCGTCGGCGGCTGCGCCCTCCTCGACGCGAACGACGACGACACCATCACCGAAGCCGAGTTCAGCGCCGGCCTCTTCGACCGCTGGGACACCGACGGCGACGGCTCGCTCACCGAAGCCGAGTTCGACGCCGGAGCGGCCCGAGGCGACGCTTACGACGACTGGGACGACGACTTCGACGAGTGGGACGACGACGACGACGGCACGCTCTCCCAACCCGAGTTCATCAGCGGGGCCGGCGATAGCGGCGACATCCCGGACCTGATCGACGAAGGGTGCGACAACCTCGGCCTCTGAGCCGGCGCGGTTGCTCCGACGTGGCTAAACCCCGCAGCACGAGGGGCGTTAGATGGGGCTCCCTTCCCATCCAACGCCCCTCTCTTATGATTTACATCGACCTCGGCGACGACCGCGTGCCCGCGCTCGGCTTCGGCACGTGGCAGCTCGACGGCCGCGCCGCCCGCACCGCCGTCGCCCACGCGCTCGACCTCGGCTACCGCCACGTCGACACGGCGCAGATCTACGAAAACGAGGCCGAGGTCGGGCAGGGGCTCGCCGACGCCGACGTGGACCGCGACGCCGTCTTCCTCACCACGAAGGTCTGGATGAGCCACTTCGCGCACGGCAAGCTCATCGCCTCCGCCGACGAGAGCCTCCGCAAGCTGGGGACCGAGGTCGTGGACCTCCTCCTCCTCCACTGGCCGAGCGACGAGGTGGAGCTGGAGGAATCGCTCGACGCGTTGCAGGAGGTGCAGCACGCCGGCAAGACCCGCCACATCGGCGTGTCCAACTTCCCGCCGTCGCTCTTGCGGCGGGCGCTGGACATCGCGCCCGGACTCGTCAACGATCAGGTCGAGTACCACCCCTACCTATCGCAGCAGAAGCTGCTCGACGTGGTCCGCGAGCGCGGGCTATTCCTCACTGCGTACAGCCCGATCGCGCGCGGGACGGTGTTCGACGAGGGCGTGGTGCAGGAGATCGCCGAGGCACACGGGAAGAGCCCGGCCCAGGTCGTGCTGCGGTGGCACCTCCAGCAGGACCGCGTCGCCGCGATCCCGAAGGCCGCCTCCGCCGCGCACCGCCGCGCCAACCTCGACGTGTTCGACTTCGAGCTCTCCGACGACGAGATGCAGCGCCTCCACGGGCTCGCGCACGACGACGGGCGGATGATCGACCCGGGCTTCGCGCCGGACTGGGAGACCGCCTGAACGCCGTAGAGACGCGACATGTCGCGTCCTACTCTACGCTACCCCACGTGCATTTGCAGTTCTTCGCGGCGGTGCTTCTGGCGGAGCTTGCGGAGCGCCTTCTCCTTGATCT
>CAYTJT010000243.1:0-5243 GCA_964438105.1 uncultured Rhodothermales bacterium
TGAGCGCCACCCAGGCCCAGACCTTCGAGTAGGTGTAGTGGCGGGGCTCGTTGCGCGCTTCCCAGATGCCCGCGTCGGGCTCGCGCCAGCACGCGCGCACGCGCTCGGTCATCGCGCGGAGCTTCTCCCACTCCTCGATCGTGAGGATGCCACCGGAGCGGTCGTAGTGCAGCGCCGCGTCGAGGAGGCTGCCGTAGATGTCGAGTTGGAACTGGTGGGCGGCGCCGTTGCCGACGCGCACGGGGCGGGAGTCGCGGTAGCCGCGCAGCGGGAGCTCGCGCTCCTCCAGAGCGAGCCCGCCGTTGATGCCGTAGAGCACGCGGAGCGGCTCGTCTTCGATCGCGTGGCCGAGCAGCCAGTCGAAGTAGGCCGTGCCCTCCTCCACGTAGCCCGCGCCGAAGAGCGCGCGGAGGATGAACGCGGAGTCCCGCACCCACGAGAAGCGGTAGTCCCAGTTGCGCGCGCCGCCGGGCCACTCCGGCAGGCTCGTCGTCGGCGCGGCGACGATCGCGCCGGTGGGCTCGCTGACGAGCAGCTTGAGCGCGAGCAGGCTGCGCTCGACGGCGTCGCGGTAGCGCCCGTGGTAGGTGAGCCGGTCCGTCCACTTCCGCCAGTACGAGCGGACGTAGTTCAGCCGCCGCAGGGTCTGGTAGCTCGCGACGCGGTGGATGCGCCCCGCGCCCCAGTCCGCCACGACGGTCACCTCCTCGCCCGCCCGCAGCGTCACCCGGCCGACGGCGGCGCCGTCCTCCAGCGTGAGCGGAACGGGGGTAGAGAGCACGAGGGCCTCCGTCTCGCCGAGGGCCGCGCGCACGCCGTTCTCGTCCTGCGAGAACGCCGGCACCGTGCTCCCGTAGTCGAAGCGCGGCGCGAAGTGGAGCTCCATCTCCACCTCGCCGCTGACGCCCTCGATCAGCCGGTGGATCTCGGCCGTGGGCACCTTCCGCCCCTCGAAGAACGGCATGAAGTCGCGGAGGCGGACGCGCCCCGTCTCCGTCACCATCTCCGTGACGAGCACGTTCGTGCCGCGCTCGTAGCGCTGCTCGGCCGTGTACGGCTGCGTGGGGCGGATCGCGAAGCGCCCGGCCTCCGGGTCGAGGATGGCGCCGAAGAGCGCGGCGCTGTTGTAGTCCGGGAGGCACGCCCAGTCGATCGACCCGTCGGCGCCGACGAGGACGGCGGTGCGGTGGTCGCCGATGATGCCGTACGCCTCGATCGGCTTGTAATCGGCCGGGCGGGCGGGGTCGAAGCTGTAGGGGCTCGATTCCTGCAAAACGGTGGGATCCGGCATGGCAGTGGGAGCTACGAATGAGCGAGTGCACGATCGACCGGGTGCGCGCAATCTAGGACCGCCGCGCCGAAATGCCGTCTAACGGTTAGCGGCCCTACCGACCGATGTTGCCGCCCGACGACGCGCGAGGCTAGGGCGTGCACGCCCCCACGCGCTATGCCGCCGCGCAGCGCAGACGGCGACAGGCCGGGGTTCCGTAACGCTCGCGCCGGGTGCCCCCGCGCTATCGCCCCTTTTCGCGGTCTGTCGGTTTCCGCGCCACCATCAGCAGCCCCGTGCCCGTCGGGTTCTTCCCGCGGAGGTCGAGCTTGTTGAGCGCGAGGCCCAGGGGGAGCGCCGGGAGGTAGTACAGCGGGAGGACCGCGCCGAGCGCCGCGCTTCGGTTGAGCAGCCCGATCGGCCACTTCACGAGCAGCCGCCACGCCGCCGAGCCGTAACGGCCGTAGGTGTACATCCAGTCGGCGACCTCCAGCCCCGCCGTCTCTAGCTTCTCCTGCAGCTCGGCGGGCGGGTAGCCGTCGCGGACGTGCTCGCCGATAAAGCTCTCGTCGCCCTCGCCGGTGACCCCGCTGCCGCCCTCGTCGCTCGGCGTGTTGACGACGAAGTAGCCGCCGGGCCGGAGCACGCGGCGGACGTTGCGGAAGACGGCGCGGTCGTCCTCGATGTGCTCCATCACGTCGACGGAGAGCGCGAGGTCGTAGGCGTCCTCCTCCGCCATCGGCTCCGTGAGATCGAGCTGGCGGAAGGTGATGCGGTCGGCGTGCGGCGTCTGGTCGAAGAAGGTGCGCGCCCGCGCGAGGTAGTCGGCCTTCACGTCGACGGCGGTGACGCGGGCGTGGGGGAACGTCTCGAGGAGGAAGTAGGCGTACTGCCCGAAGCCCGTCCCCGCGTCGAGCACGTGGATCGGCCGGTGCGGGTCCATCGTCTCGACGAGCGCCCGCACCTCGCGCTGCACGTACCACGCCCGCAGGAAGACCGTGTCGAGCAGCCGGTAGAACGTCTTGTTGAGCCGGGGCGACCGCGTGAACAGGTCGCCGAGCCGGTCTTTGACGGGATCGTAATCCATGATTCGTGATGGGTAAAACGTGATGCGTGCAGGCGGGCTCGACGGTGGTGCTCGATCTCACGAATCACGCATCACGTATCAACCCCTCGACGGCGGCGCAGAGCGGATCCCAGCCGGTAGCCGCTCGCATCCGCCGGACGCCCGCCGCCAGCGCGTCGGCCATTTGCTCGTCGAAAAACCGGGCGACGGCGTCGGCGAGGGCGGCCGGATCGTCGGGCGGCACGACGAGGCCGGCATCGGGCGGGACGGTCTCGGCGAGCCCGCCCACGTCCGTCGTCGCCACCGGCGTCTCGAAGTGGTAGGCAATCTGGGCGACGCCGCTCTGCGTGGCCGAAAGATACGGCTGCACCACGAGGTCAGCCGCGCCGAAGTAGCGCCCGACGCGTTCGTTCGGGATGTATTCGGCGTCGAAGCGGACGGCGTCGCCGAGCCCGAGGCGGCGGACCTGCGTGCGGTACGGCGCCTCGTCGTCGTAGAACTCACCGGCCACGACGAGGCGGACGCCGGGCACGCGGGCACGGACGAGGGGCATCGCGTCGAGCAGCACCCGAAGCCCTTTGTATTCCCGGACGAACCCGAAAAAGAGCAGCAAGGGCGCGTCGGCCGGAAGACCGAGCGCGGCGCGGGCGTCGGCGCGCGGGACGGGCTCGCCGAAGAAGTCGTAGACGGGGTGCGCCTGCTGCCGCACGGGCACGCCGGGCGCGAGGCGTTCTACGTCGCGGCGGACGCTGTCGGAGAGCACGACGAGCCCGTCGAAGGCCCGCAGCGCGTAGCGCGTGAGCAGGCGGTCGCCGGGGCGGCGCTCGTGCGGCAGCGCGTTGTGGACGACAGCGAGCCGCCGCGCATCGCCCAGCCGCCGCGCCACCGTCCCGAGCGCGGGCGCGACGAACGGCATCCAATACTGGAAGACGACCGCATCGACGTTCAGCCCGCGGAGATGCCGCGCCGTCCGCGCCCACGAGATCGGACCGACCGTGTCGAGCAGGCGCGGCGCGTCGAAGGCGTCGGCGGGCCGCGTCGTCTCGAACTGCGTGCGGCCGGGGAAGAGGAGCTCGGGGTACTGCCGGCGGAACGTGACGGCGTGGACGGTGTGGCCGCGCGCCTCCAGCCGCCGCCCGAGCGACTGCGTGAAGTGCGCGATCCCGCCCCGGTACGGGTAGAGCGGGCCGACGAGGGCGAGGTGCAACGGGCGAACGGGCGGTTCCATGCGCGCCGAAGATACTCGCACCGAGGGCGCCGCCGTGAGACGCAGGGGCGATCCGCTGCGCCCGGTGCCAGCCCTCACACGGCGTCGGGGACGTAAACCTTGATGTCGTCGCGGCGGCGCAGCTGGACGGTGCCGGGCTTGGCGCCGCGCGGCTTCCGCACGTCGCAGGCGCGGCACACGCTGACCGTCACCTTGCCCCCGGCGGCGCGCGCCTTCGAGTGGAACGCGGCGAGTTCCGCCGCCCGCTTCACGACACTTCGCGGCACATCGCCTCCGTCCGGGTTCCGCACGACGACGTGGCTGCCGGGCACCCCGCCGACGTGCAGCCAGAGGTCCTGCGGCGCGGCCACCTTGAACGTCAGCCGGTCGTTGTCGCGCGCGCTCCGGCCGACGAGGATTTCGTAGCCCTCGGCCTCGAAGGTCTCGTAATCGGCGGCGGGGGGGCGTTCGTGACGGGGCATGGGGACGGGGGAAGTATCGGTGCTCAGAATCTACGGCTCAGTGGCTGAGGGCGACGTCGAGCGCGCCGGGTTTGTCGTGCACGGCGACGCGGTCGAGCAGGGTCGCGCTCGCCTCGTTGAGCCCGACGACCTCGGCGTCGACGCCGCGCTTGCGGAAGCGGAGGACGGCCTTGTCGATGGCGGCGACGGCCGAGGTGTCCCACACGTGCCCGCGCGAGAGGTCGAACACGACGCGGTCCACGTCCTCCTGAAAATCGATGTGGGCAAGGAAGCCGGTGACGGTGACGAAGAAGAGGTCGCCGTTGAGCACGTACGTCCGCGTCCGGCCCTCGTCGCTGAGCGCGTCCTCCATGAACGCGATGTCGGCCACCTTCCGCGCGAAGAGGAGGGCGCTGAGCACGACGCCGACGAACACGCCGATCGCGAGGTCGTGCGTGACGACGACCGTGCCCACCGTCACGCCCATCACGAGCGTCTCGCTGAACGGCAGCGCCGTCACCTTCAGCGACGACCAGTCGAACGTGCCGATCGAGACCATGAACATCACGGCGACGAGCGCGCCCATCGGGATCAGCACGAGCCAGTCGGCGAGGACGAGGATGAAGAAGAGCAGGAACGCGCCCGCCGCGAACGTCGAGAGCCGGCCGCGCCCGCCCGACTTCACGTTGATCACGGACTGCCCGATCATCGCGCAGCCCGCCATCCCGCCGAAGAAGCCGGTGATGATGTTGGCAATCCCCTGCCCGCGCGCCTCCTTGTTTTTGTCGCTCGGCGTGTCCGTCATCTCGTCCACGATCGACGCCGTGAGGAGGGACTCGATGAGGCCGACGAGCGAGAGCGCGACGGCGACGGGGAAGATGATCTGCAGCGTCTCGAGCGAGAACGGCACGGCCGGGAGGCTGAAGAACGGCATCGTCGTCGGGAGCGCGCCCATGTCGCCGACGCGGCTGAGCCCGCCGCCCGTCATGAGCGAGACGAGCGTGAGTGCGACGATCGCGACGAGCGGCGAGGGCACGGCCGTCGTGATGCGCGGGAGGAGGTAGATGATGGCGAGCCCGCCCGCGACGATCGCGTACATCATCCATCCGGCTCCGACGAAGAGCGGGAGCTGGGCCATGAAGATGAGGATCGCGAGCGCGTTGACGAAGCCGACCATCACCGGCTTCGGGACGAACTTCATGTAGCGCCCGAGCTTGAACCAGCCGAAGACGATCTGCA
>CAYTJT010000244.1:0-5238 GCA_964438105.1 uncultured Rhodothermales bacterium
CCCGGGGCGGCCGTTCGCGCTGGAGCGGACCGAGGCGCTCGACGGCCGCGCGGGGGCGGGGCTCGACCCGTGCGCGGCGTTCCAGGTCCCGCTCGACGTCGCGCCGGGCGAGACGGCCGAGGTCGTCTTCCTCCTCGGGCAGACCGGGAGCCGCGCCGAGGCCGAGGCGCTCGTCGACCATTTCCGCGAGGGCGACGCCGTCGCCGCTGCGCTCGCCGAGGTCCGCGACTTCTGGCGCGAGACGCTCACCGCCGTGCAGATCGAGACGCCCGTCCCCGCGCTCGACGTGCTCGCGAACGGGTGGCTCCTCTACCAGAACCTCGCGTGCCGGCTGTGGGGCCGGACGGCGTTCTACCAGAGCGGCGGCGCGTTCGGCTTCCGCGATCAGATCCAGGACTCGGCCGCGCTCGTTTACACCCGGCCCGACATCACGCGGGCGCAGATCCTCCTCCACGCGGCGCACCAGTTCGCCGAGGGCGACGTGCTCCACTGGTGGCACCCCGAGACGCAGGCCGGCATCCGCACGCGGTTCTCCGACGACCTCCTCTGGCTCCCCTACATCACCGCGTCGTACCTCCGCACCACGGGCGACGCCGCGATCCTCGACGAGGAGGTCCGCTTCCTCACGGCGCGGAAGCTCGAAGAGGGCGAGGACGAGGTCTACCTCAACCCCACGCCCGCCGGCTCGGGCTCGCTCTACGAGCACGGCTGCCGCGCCCTCGACATCTCGCTCACGAAAGGCCCGCACGCCCTCCCGCTCATGGGCAGCGGCGACTGGAACGACGGGATGAACCGCGTCGGCAACGACGGGCGCGGCGAGAGCGTGTGGCTCGGGTTCTTCCTCCGCCACATCCTCCGCCTCTGGATCCCCCTCGCCGAAGCGCGCGGCGACGACGCCCGCGCCGAGGCCTACCGCGCCTACGCCGCCCACCTCGACGACGCCCTCAACGACGCGGGCTGGGACGGCGACTGGTACCGCCGCGCCTACTACGACGACGGCGCCCCGCTCGGCTCGTCGGAGAGCGACGAGTGCCGGATCGACGCGATTGCGCAGGGCTGGAGCGTGATGTCCGGCGTGGCCCCGCCCGAGCGCGCCGAGCGCGCCCTCGCCTCGGCCGAGCAGCGCCTCGTGGACCGCGACGCCGGGATCGTCAAGCTCCTCGCCCCGCCCTTCGACACGACGCCGCACGATCCGGGCTACATCAAGGGCTACGTGCCCGGCGTGCGCGAGAACGGCGGCCAGTACACCCACGGCATCCTCTGGCTCCTCCGCGCCCTCGCCGAAGTCGGACGCGGCGACACCGCCGCCGATCTCTTGGAGATGATCTCGCCCGTCACGCGGACGGCCACGCCCGAACGCGTCGCCGTCTATCAGACCGAGCCCTACGCCGTCGCCGCCGACGTGTACGGCGTGGACCCGCACACGGGGCGCGGCGGGTGGACGTGGTACACCGGCTCGGCCGGGTGGTTTTACCGCGTGATCGTCGAGAGCCTGCTCGGCTTCCGCATCGAGGGCGGCGACACGCTCGTGCTGACGCCGCGCATCCCGGCCGCGTGGCCCGGCTTCACCCTCCGCTACCGCCACGGCGACGCCGCGTACACGATCACCGTCGAGCACGCCGACGACGACGCGCCGAGCCTCACGCTCGACGGCGAGCGGCTGGCAATCGAGGGTGCGTCCGCTCGCATCCCGCTCCGCGCGGACGGCCGCGCCCACACCGTCCGCCTCACGCTGGCCCGCGCATCCGTCCCCGCCACGGCGGACGGCTACGAGCCGTCGATCGGCCCCGGCGCGTCGAGCAACGGCCGGCCCCGGTCGTAGAGGCTGGGAGTCCGTCGCCGCCGGAGCAGCCCGCCGCGAAGGCGCGAACGAGTCGGTTCACCCCGCTACCGGGAACGGCCGCGCGACGGAGACCGGCTCGGCGTGGCGCTGCTGCACGGGGCCTTTCACGGTGAGCACCGGGCACGAGGCCGTCCGCACCACCTCCTCGGCCACGCTGCCCAGCGCGCCGCCCGCCCGCCGCGCCGCGCCGTGCGTCCCGATCACGACGAGGTCGGAGCCGAGCCGGTGCGCGAGGACGACGATCTCGGAGGCAGGCAGCCCCCCGCAGGTGTGGATCTTCACGATGACGTCCGGCCCAGGAGCGGACAGGATGAACCGCAGCAGCCTCGCCTGCACCCCTTCGACTCGGACCGGCTCGGCATCCCGGTCCGGCACCACGTGGAGGATGTCTATCTGTGCGCCAAACCACGCGGCCACCCACTTCGCCTGCACGAGGGCGGCCCGCGACGGCGCAGAGAAATCGAGGGGGACGAGCACGCGGCGGACACCCTCGGATGCCATCGGACCCCGCACCGTCAGCACGGAGCACGAAGCGTAGCGGACGACGGCCTCGGCGACGTGGCCGAGATCGGGGAGATCGTGCCCGCTCCGGCCCCGCGCGCCCATCACGATGAGGTCTACGCCGTGGCGCTCGGCGTAGCGGACGATCGCGCGAGGCGCGGACGCCGCGTCGACCTCCTCGGCCGTTTCGGTTAGGCCCTCGACGAGCGGCAGGCAGAACTCGTCTGTCGGCCTCGCCGGGAGGTGCGGCCCGCCCCGTTCGGGACCGTCGGGGAGGCGGACGTGGAGCGCGTAGAGCTCCGCGCTGAACCGGGTGGCGAGGCGGGCGGCGTAGGCGTAGGCCCAGCCCGAGCTTTCAGAGAGGTCGGTGGGAAACAGGATGCGGCGGATGCGGGGCATGGCGGCGGGCGATGGTGCCGAGCCCGGTGGGGACAGGCCCGGCTTTGCGGGCGGGTAACCTCAGTTTCATGGTACGCCCCGCCCCGCACCGTCCTTGACAGCGAGCCGCTCCCGGCTGTGTAGGCACCCGCCGGGAACCGGCATCGGGAAAGTCCCGCACCCCGCCTGCGCGCTCGTGGCGGCTTCCCGCGCGATCCGGCAGCGCTGCGTCGCTCCCTCCGGTCGAGCCTCCCCGAACCGCGCTACGCAGCGTCACGCCGGATCCGTTTGCGCAGGGGGAGTAGGGAGTGTGGACGTGTGGACGGGGCTTCCTCATTCATGCGTCCACACGTCCACACGAGATCGAGACCACCGTCGCGGGTTCAAGCCACGAGCAGCGCGTTGCGCGCGAAGCGTCGCAGCATCCCTTCGAGGGACTCAGCGCTCACCGGCGGCTCGTCGGCCGACGCGAGGGCTCGGGTCAGTGCCGCGAGGTCGCGCCGACCGTCGAGCAGCGGAAGCACGCGGCGCTCGGCCGGTTCGAGGGCGACCGTGCGGTGCCAGCCGTTCGTGACGACGCCGTCATCCTCGGCCTGCCGCCGGGCGACGGGCAGCGCCTCGGGCCGCTCGGACACGACGTTCTCCAAATCAGGCACATGGGTGTGGAGGCGGACGAACCCGTCGCCGTAGAAATCGAGCAGCACGTGGGCGAGCACGTCCGCCGTGATCCCCTCCCCGCCGCTCTCCTCGACCGCCGCCCACAGGTCATCGAACGCGACGGCGCGGGGCCACGCGGCCCCGACGTGCTCACACACCGCGCACGCGAACGGGTGATCGGTGCGGATCGCCTTGCCCTGCCCGCTTTCGAAGGTGCGTATGCCCGTCGCCTCGTCGCGCTCCACCTGCCGGATCGGCGCGGCGACGGCGAGCCCGCGCACGCGCTCGGAGGACGGCGCGTGCTGCGCGGGCGCGTCGGCGTGGCAGAGGAGCGTCTGCCGGAACATCCGGTTGCGGAGGAAATCGAGGACCTGCTCGCGCCGGATCCGGTCGCCGCCGAGTTGGTCGAGCACGGCGCGCGTCTGAGGCGGAAACGCGCGGTCCTGCATCGCGGCGAAGTCGGCTTCGGCGAGGTAACGCAACCCGTGCCGGTCGGCGTGGGCGGCGACTTCGTGGAAATAGAACGGCCGGTTGAACTCGGCGATGTGATCGTGGAAGAAGTGCTCGTCGGTGTAGCGGTTGCTGCGGTCGCGCTCATCCTCCAGCATCGCGAGATAGGCCGACTCCTGCGGCTGCCCGTCGATCAGAAAGTCGAGGAGCGCACGCGACTGCTCGACGCGTTTCTGCGGTGCCTCGATGCCGTCCGTGTGGTACAGCATCATCTCGCGTGTGAGGCGGCGGAGGTGGCCGCCGGGGAGCGCGTTGTAGCTCACGAACGCCACTCCGTTCGGCGTGAGGCGCTCCGCGAAGAGCCGCAGCAGCCCGTCGCGCACCGCGTCCGGCACCCACGAATACACGCCGTTAGCGATGATGTAATCGAACGGTCCGAGGGATGTCGGCATCGCCGTCAGGTCGAGGGCGTGGAGATCCAGATTGTCGATCCCCCATGCCTCGGCGCGCTCGCGCCCGTCCTCGATCGGCCGCTCCGCGCTGTCGATCCCGACGAACGTGCTCGCGGGAAACATCGCCGCGGCGGCCAGCAGGTTCTCCCCGTCGCCGCAGCCGACGTCGAGCACACGGCAATCGGTGAGCGGCGCGGGCTCCAGCCCGAACAGCCGGGCGTGCGTCGCCAGCCGGTCCGGGTGGGTCTGCGGAAGTGCGACGCTGCGGTAGGGTACGTGGTCGTACGCGTCCATCGCGGTCAGTAGTAGCTCTCGATTCCGTAGCCGAATTGCTTCTCGCGCGCCGACTGTGCAATGAGATGGTTGAGCCGTTTGGCGAACTCCTCCGGCTGCGCGCGCGCCCCATCGACGTAGGCGGCGCGGATGCGCTGGTACGACGGCGACGTGGTCTGAAAGAACGCCCACGCACCCGCGTCTTCCAGCGCGGATCGGATGTCGTCGGGGATCTGATACGCCTCGGGACGGATGGCGTCCAGCACCTCCCGAACGGAGGGGAGCAGACGCCCTTGCTCGTCGAGGCGGGCCAGCCGCTCGCGGTTCAGTTGGGAGTACGCGCTCCCCTCACGCCGCGGCGTGTACCGCTGCACGTAGCGTTCGTCGTCGAGCCCCTTCCGCGTGCTGTCGATCCACCCGAAGCAGAGGGCTTCCTCGACGGCGTCGTTGTACGGGACGCTCGGCCGACCCGTGTGCTTCCGGTAGGAGACGAGCCAGATCTCCGACGCGGTCGCGTGGTGCGCCGCGAGCCACGCCCGCCACGCCTCGCGAGTATCGACGTACAGGGTTTCGGTGATATTCATTAGCCGTTAATCATGGGCAGATCCACGCCGCGCTCATTGGCCGTATCGACGGCGAGGTCGTAGCCGGCGTCGGCGTGGCGCATGACGCCGGTGCCGGGGT
>CAYTJT010000245.1:0-5217 GCA_964438105.1 uncultured Rhodothermales bacterium
GTCGCGCAACCGCTACCTCGGTGAAGAAGAGCGGAAGCAGGCCGTCGTGCTCTCCACAGCGCTCGCAGGCGTGCGGCAGCGGGTCGCCGACGGGGAACGGCGGGCTCCCGTTCTCGTAGACTCGATGCGAAAAACGGTGGCGTCGGCGCCGCTCGCGCGGCTGCAGTACGCCGAGGTCGTGGACACCGAGACGCTCGCACCGGTGGAGGCGTTGCAGCCGGGGCAGGAAGCACTCGCCGCCCTCGCCGTCTACTTCGACGGCGCCCGTTTGATCGACAACACATTCCTCGATGTGCCCGCCGAGGGCACGCCCGATACCGCATGACGATTACGATGTTCAAAGGGAAGCTCCACCGCCTCACGGTGACGGAAGCCGACCTCTACTACGAAGGCTCCATCACGCTCGACGCCGAACTGATGGAGGCGGCGAAGATCCTGCCCTACGAGAAGGTGCAGGTCGTCAACGTCAACAACGGCGCGCGGCTGGAGACGTACACGATCCCCGCCGAGCGCGGGAGCCGGACGGTGTGCCTCAACGGCCCCGCCGCCCGCCTCAACGCCCCCGGCGACGAGGTCATCGTGATCGCTTACGCCGAGATGACGCCCGACGAGGTCGCCGCGCACCGCCCGCGCGTCGTGCTCGTGGACGAGCGCAACGACCCCAAAGAGGTCATGGATCTCGACGGCACGCCGATCTCCGAGCCCCACGTCCCCGGCGTCACGAACGCGACGACGTAAGCCGCCCCGGCGGTGAAAAACCAGGGAGGACGCGGCCTCGGGCTGGCGTCCTTCTCTTTTGCCTCGGCGGTGCCGGGTATCTTGCGGAAGCGCTTCGCCAGCCGTCGGCGTCGTCGCTCCGGGCGCGATCCATCGCGCCCCTACGGGTGCCCCGGTGAAGGGGGGTGTCCAATCCGAAATCTGCAATCCCAAATCCCCAATCGCATCATGGCTTCCGTCATCCTCTCCGCTGCCCGCACGCCCGTCGGTTCGTTTGGGGGCGCGCTCGCGTCCGTCCCCGCGCCCGACCTCGGCGCCACCGCCATCAAGGCGGCGCTCGAACGCGCGAACGTCGACCCCGATCAGGTCGACGAGGTGATCATGGGCTGCGTGGTCACGGCCGGGGTGGGGCAGGCCCCGGCGCGGCAGGCCGCCATCAAGGCCGGGCTCCCCGACAAGACGCCGTGCATGACCATCAACAAGGTCTGCGGCTCGGGGATGAAGACCGTCATGCTCGCCGACCAGGCCATCCGCGCGGGCGACGCCCACGTGATCGTCGCGGGCGGGATGGAGAACATGTCGGCCGCGCCGTACCTCCTGCAGAACGGCCGCTACGGCTACGGCTTCGGTAGTGGCAAGGTGCTCGACGCGATGCAGCACGATGGCCTCACCGACGCCTACAGCGGCGAGGCGATGGGCGTCGCCGCCGACCTCTGCGCCGACACGTGCAACGTCCCGCGCGAGCGGCAGGACGAGTTCTCGGTGCTGAGCTACGAACGCGCGCAGGAGTCGGTCGAGAGCGGCCGCTTCGACGCCGAGGTCGCGCCCGTCACGATCCCCGGCAGGAAGGGCGATACGGTCGTCGACAAAGACGAAGAGCCGTTCCGCACCAACTTCGACAAGATCCCGACGCTCCGGCCCGTGTTCACGCGCGACGGCGGCACCGTCACCGCCGCGAACGCGAGCACGATCAACGACGGCGCCGCCGCGCTCGTGATCGCCGACGAGGAGTGGGCCGAGGAGCGCGGGCTGAAGCCGCTCGCCCGCATCGTCGCGAACGCGCAGCACGCCAAGAAGCCCGAGGAGTTCACGACAGCCCCGATCCAGGCGACCGAAAAGGTGCTCGAAAAGACCGGCCTCACCGTCGATGACATCGACTTGTTCGAGGTGAACGAGGCGTTCGCGGTCGTCGCGCTCGCCGCCCAGGACGCGCTCGGGATTCCGACCGAGAAGCTCAACGTCAACGGCGGCTCCGTCGCGATCGGCCACCCGATCGGCGCGAGCGGCGCCCGCATCCTCACGACGCTGCTCTACGCGATGGAGCAGCGCGACGCCAAGCGCGGCCTCGCCGCGATCTGCATCGGCGGCGGCGAAGCGACCGCCCTCGTCGTCGAGCGGGACTAGCATGCGCCTCCTGCGCCACGTCCCTCTGCTCGCGTTGCTAACGGTGGGCGGTTGCACGGCGACGCTCGTGGACGCGCCCGCCGAGCGGGCGGTGAGCGTCGCGGCCCCCGTGCCCGAAATCCAAGTCGCTGAGGGTGCCGACCGTTTCCCCATCGTCGTGCAGGACCGCTGGGGCTACATCGACCGCAGCGGTGCCGTCGTGATCGAGCCGCGGTTCGGCGAAGCGCACGCGTTCGAGGGCGGCCTCGCCCGCGTCGCCGTGGCCGGTCGCTACGGCTACATCGACCCGAGCGGGGCCGTCGTCATCGAGCCCCGGTTCCTGCAGGCATTCGACTTCTCGGCCGGCCGCGCGCGCGTCGTGCTCCCCTCGGCGGCGCTCGATGCGCGGAGCCGGAGCGCGTCCCCGGCCGGGCGTCGGCTCGAAGCGTTCATCGACACGGAGGGGGCCGTCGTGGTGCCGGCCGTGCTCACCGAGGCGCGGGACTTCGGCGAGGCCCGAGACGCCCCGCTGGCCCCCGTCGTCCGCACCCGTACGCGGGACTACCTGCCGCTCGGCATCGGGCTGCTGTCCTTTCTCCGCCTGCGGCTACAGGATGCGGGCGCGTGGGAGGTGATCGGTCCGGACGGCCAGGTCGCTCTCCGACTGGAGGACGCCAACGAGGTGCTCGGTCTCACGGAGGGACGCTTCGCGTTCGCCACGAACGTCGGAGGCTGGCCGTTCACGTCGGAGCGCTGGGGGTACCTCGACGCCGAGGGAGCCGTGAGCATCGAGCCGCGGTTCGTCGCCGCCTTCGGGTTTTCGGAGGGCCGCGCCGCCGTCGTCGTGGACGACCGGTTCGGCTACGTCGACACGACCGGCGCGCTCGCGATTCCGCCGCGGTTCGAGTTCGCGCGGCCGTTCGTTTCGGGCCGTGCGGCCGTACGCCTCGACGGCCGGTGGGGCTTCGTGGACTCCGGCGGGCGGCTCGTCATCCCCGCGCAGTACGACCTCGCGTTCGAGTTCTCAGATGACCGCGCGCTCGTCGCCCGCGACGGCCGCTTCGGGTTCGTAGACCCCGCCGGTGCCGAGGCGATCCCGCTCCGGTTCGACTACGCGCGCTCGTTCCGCAACGGGCTCGCCTACGTCCGCGCCGGCACGCAGGAAGGCTACATCGACGCGACCGGCGCTTTCGTTTGGACGCGGCCGGCCCCGCGCTAGCACCTCACCTCCCCGTCTTTCCTTTTCGTTTCGCATTCACCCGCATTCACCCGCATCCCCCATGAGCATCCACCGCATCGCCGTCATCGGCGCCGGCACGATGGGCAACGGCATCGCCCACGTCTTCGCCCTCGCCGGCCACGACGTCATCCTCCTCGACGTAGACCAGAGCCGCCTCGACGCGGGCCTCGCGCAGATCGAGAAAAACCTCGCCCGCCAGGTCAAAAAAGAGAAGATCACGCAGGAAGAGCAGGTCGAAACGCTCGCCCGCATCGCCTGCGCGACCGACATGACGAAGGAGGTCGCCGACGTCGATCTCGTCGTTGAGGCGGCGACGGAGAATCCCGAGATCAAAGCCGAAATCTTCCGCGCGCTCGACGCCGCCGCGAAGCCTGAGGCGATCCTCGCTTCGAACACGTCGTCGATCTCGATCACCCAGATCGCCGCCGAAACCGAACGACCCGACCAAGTCATCGGGATGCACTTCTTCAACCCGGTGCCGGTGATGAAGCTCGTCGAGATCGTGCGCGGGCTCGAAACCTCGGACGCGACGTTCCGCGCGGCCTACGACCTCTCCGAGCGGCTCGGCAAGACGCCGGTCGAGGTGAACGACTACGCGGGCTTCGTCTCGAACCGCATCCTGATGCCGATGATCAACGAGGCGATCTACTGCGTGATGGAGGGCGTGGCCGAGCCCGAGGACATCGACACCGTGATGAAGCTCGGGATGGCGCACCCGATGGGGCCGCTCACCCTCGCCGACTTCATCGGCCTCGACGTGTGCTTGTCGATTATGGAAGTCCTCCACCGCGAGCTCGGCGACTCGAAGTACCGCCCGTGCCCGCTCCTGCGGAAGATGGTGACGGCGGGCCGCCTCGGGCGGAAGTCCGGCCGCGGGTTCTACGACTACGAGGCCTGATTCTAATTCCTCTCCGTAGGGACACGATGCATCGTGTCCCTACCACGTCCTGACGAACCACGCCCTGACCGATGCGACGACTCCGTGACGCCACCGTCCTCATCACCGGCGCTTCGGCGGGCATCGGGCGCGCCTGCGCCGAGGCGTTCGCCGACGCCGGCGCGCGGCTGATCCTCTCGGCCCGCCGCCGCGACCGGCTCGAAGCCCTCGCCGACCGGCTCGACCGCGAGCACGGCACGGAGACGCACGTGCTCGAACTCGACGTGACGGATGCCGATGCGGTGGAGGCGGCCGTCGACGGGCTGCCCGAGGCGTGGCGCGCGATCAACGTGCTCGTGAACAACGCGGGGCTCGCGAAGGGGCTCGCGCCGGTGTACGAGAACACCCCCGAGCAGATCGACCAGATGGTCGATACGAACGTGAAGGGGTTGCTCTACGTCACGCGCGCCGTCGTGCCGGGCATGGTGGAGCGCGGGCGCGGGCACGTCGTCAACATCGGCTCGACGGCGGGGCACGGGGTCTACGCGGGCGGCACGGTCTACTGCGCCACAAAGCACGCCGTCGGCGCGATCACGCAAGGGCTGAAGATCGACCTCCACGGCACGCCCGTCCGCGTCTCGACGGTCGATCCCGGCCTCGTCGAGACCGATTTCTCGCTCGTCCGCTTCGACGGTGACGCCGAGCGCGCGGCCCCGGTCTACAGCACCACCACGCCGTTGCAGCCCGAGGACGTCGCCGACGCCGTGGTGTACTGCGCGAGCCGCCCGCCGCACGTCAACGTCGCCGAGATCATCGTCATGCCGACGGCGCAGTCCTCGGCGACGCTCATCGACCGGGGTCAGGAATGACGCTGCCGCCGCTGCCGGATCTCGCCGAGGCGCTGCGCGCGCGGTTGCAGGCCCCGCTGCCGGGGCTCAGCGCGCAGCTCACGATGAGCCCGCCGCAGCGGGGCGAGCCGGAGCAGTGGCACCGGGCGCAG
>CAYTJT010000246.1:0-5192 GCA_964438105.1 uncultured Rhodothermales bacterium
TCGGGACGGTCTCGGTGAAGATGTCGACGGTGCCGCTCATGCCGGGGCGGAGCGTGCGGAACGAGCCCGGCGACGCCTCGGCCATCTCCTCGGCGGGGATGGCCTGCTGGGCGGAGGCGGTCTGGACGGGCGTCGCGGCGCTGTCGTACGAGCCGCGGATCTTGATCTTGACGGGGAAGTTCGTGACCTCTTCCTGCGTGCCCGCACCCGAAACCCGCGCCGAGTTCGCGATCTGCGTCACGACGCCGCGGAACGGCTCCTCGGGGTAGGCGTCGACCTCGATCCGCGCCGAGTCGCCGACGGCGACGTTGACGATGTCGTTCTCGTTGATGTCGACTTCGAGCTCCATGTCGTCGAGCTCGGCGATGCGGAGGATCTCGGTGCCGCTCATCTGGCTCGTCCCGACGACGCGCTCGCCGGGCTCGACGTTGAGCTGGGAGACGGTGCCGCCCATCGGCGCGTAGATCGACGTCCGGCGGAGCTGGTCGGCGGCCTGGTTGAGCGAGGCGCGCTGGCTGCGGACGCGGAACTGCGCCGACTCGTAGCTCGCCTTCGCGACCTCGTACTGCGTCTGCGCGGTCTCGAGCTCCTGCTGCGCGATCACGCCGCGCTCGGCGAGCATCTCCCGCCGCTCGAGGTCGTCCTGGGCGCGGATCATCTCGGCGCGCGCGCGCGACGCGTCGGCCTGGGCCTGGAGGAGGCCGGCCTCGGCCTGCTCGCGCTGCGCGGCGTAGAAGTCGGGCTGGATCTGGACGAGCAGCTGCCCCTGCTCGACGCGGTCGCCCTCTTCGAGCTCGAGGAAGACGATCTCGCCGGAGACGTCGGACGAGATCTTCACCTCCACCTCGGGCCGGACCTTGCCCGACGCCGTCACCGTCTGCGTCACCGTGCGGACCTCGACCGGAGAGGTCTCGACGGCGATGCCGTCTTCGCCGCCGCCGCCGCCGAGGACCGCGAGGGCGACGATGAGGACGACGAGCGCGACGCCGAGCCCGATGAGCAAGCGTTTCGTGGTGTTCTTTTTGTCAGTAGCCATAAGGGGGAAGCCTGAGTGAGCAGGAGGCGGAAGGGGCTCCGTGCAATCGGTCGGGTGCGATCGGTCGGGTGCGGTCAGTCGAACAGGCGGGCGTTGGGGTCGAGCGTGCCGACGGCGTAGTCGAGCAGCCGCTGCTGGAACACGAACTGCGCGACGGCCTGCGCGCGCGCGCTCTGCGCCTCGACGAGGAGGGCGCGCGCCTGCGTCAGCTCGGTGAGCGTCGAGACGCCGAGGTCGTAGCGCTCCTGCTCGGCCCCGAGCGCGGCCTCGGCCGAGACCACCTGGCGCGCCGTCACGTCGAGTCGCTTGGCCGCGTTCCGGTAGTCGAGGTAGCCCTGGCGGACCTGGAGCGCGACGTCTTGCCGCAGGTTTTCGAGCGCGATCCGCTCGTTCGCTGCCTGCAACTCGGCCTGCTGCACCTGGGAGCGCGTGAGGAACCGGTCGAAGATGGGGATATCGATGGCGAGCGCGATCGAGCCGCCGCGGTTGTCGGTGAAGAACTGGTCGCCGAAGGGGGTGTTCGCCCGCGGCGTGTTGTCGAACGTGAACGGCTGCCCGCCGACGAACACGGGCTCGCCGCTCTCGGTCGTGACGGGGATCTCGACGGTCTGGTCCACGAGCGGCGTCTGGGCGAGGCTGGAGTAGCTAGACCCGTAGCTCCCGAAGAGGTTGACGGTCGGGTAGTAGCCGCCCTTCGCCACGCGGACCCCGGCCTCGGCCGCCTCGATCTCGAGCTGCTGCGCGCGGAGGTCGTCGCGGCGCTCGAGCGCGGCGGTGAGCAGGGTCTCGAGGTCGTAGTCGACCCGGTCGAGGGCGACCGCTTCGAGCGAGGGCGCGACGAAGGTGTAGTTCCCGAAGGGGTCGAGCTGGAGGATCTGGACGAGCCGCGTCTGCGCGACCTCGAGGTCGGACTCGGCCTGGAGCAGCGTGAGCTCGCGCTGCGCCACGAGGGCGTCCTGCTGCAGCACGTCGGCGCGGGCGCGGACGCCGCCCTCGACGAGGGCTTCGATCTGCTCGCGCTGGGCGCGGTCGGCTTCGAGGTTCTCCTCCTGGATCAGCACGAGCTGCTTGTTGAGGAGCACCTGCAGGAACTGGTTGGCGACGTTGAAGAGCACGTCCTGCTCGGCCCGGTCGAGGCCGTACGCGCTGGCCTCGCGCTGGAACACCGCCTGGTTGAGGGAGGCCGCATCGCGGAAGCCGTTGAAGAGGTTCACGCTCGCCGAGACGGACGCGTTGAGCGACTCCGTCGTCTCCTGGTCGAGCTGGCCGGTGGTCTGGTCGAAGGTGAGGCCGTAGCGCTGCGTCGGGCGGATGGAGGCGGAGACGTCCGGGAGGAACTGCGCGCGGTTAGCCGTCACGTCGAAGGCGCGCGCCTCGGCGACGTTCGTGGCTTGCCGGAGGGCGGTGTTACGCTCCAGCCCGATCCGGAGCGCCTCGTCGAAGGTGATCTCTTCGGGGACGGCCTGTGCCGCCGCGGCACCGGCACCGAGCACACCGAGCAGGAGGGTCGCAGCGAGCAGGAGGGTCGCGGCGACGCGACGGAGTAGAACGACCATGAGTATCGGACAGCGGTAAAGATGCGGGGGAACTGGGGCCTTTGACGGGAAGCCTCTCCGGATTGTTACACCGCCGCGATCTCCTCGGCGCGACGGAGGACCGGTAAGAGGGACCCCGGGTAAGATGCACCCCGGAGCCCGCGTCGGTCCGTGAAAATGCAGCCTACGCGGGGGCGCTCCGACCAACCCGCTCAGCGGAGGCCGCCGAGGCGCAGGTCAGCGCGGCGGAGCTTCTGGCCGAGCCCCTCGGCGAGGTTGCGGTAGAGCACGACCGCGATGTCGGGCTGCTGCCGCGTGAGCGTGCGCAGCCCCTCCTCGTCCAGCGACGCGACGGCGACGGACCCGACGGCGTGCGCCGCCGCCCCGTGCCGCTCCCCGAGGAGGAGGGCCACCTCGCCGAGCGCCTCCCCTTCCCCCACCGTCCCCACCTCATCGCCCGACGCCAGCGTGACGGCTACGGTGCCGTGGAGGAGGACGTACATCCGGTCCGCCGCATCGCCCACGCCGAACAGCTCCTCCCCCGCCTCGAAATGCTCGATCGTGCAGGCCCCGGCCACGCGGAGCGCCTGCCGCTCGGTCAGCCCGTCGAGCAGGGCGAGCCGGTCGAGCGCGTCGCGGAGTTGGGGGAGCACGGCCTGCCGCCGGAAGTTGCGCATCACCGCCTCGGCCACGGCCTTCGTCTGCGGCGTCAGCTCCATCGCGTCGAACGCGGGCGGGATGAGGAGGCAGACCATCCGCACGACGTCCAGCCGCTCCACGTCGTGGAACACCATCGTCGGGATGTAGGCGGCCGGGAGGAACCCGAGCTCGAGCAGCGTCCGCTGGAGCTCGGGGGCGTAGGCGCTCACGTCCACCTCCACGTACGCCGTGTCCCACTCCTCTCGGCAGCGGCTGAGGAGCTGCTGAAAAAGAAAGCGGACGGAGCCGTCGTCGTGGCAGATGAGCTCGAAGACGCGGACGGTGCGGTCGTACGTGTCGCGGACGAAGCCGATCGCGCCGGCGAGCGCCCCCGCGTCGGGGCCGGCCACCTCGCGCGCGACGAGGTAGGTCGCCTGCCGCGCCGTCAGCTTGAAGAAGCCGTACTGGAGCCGGAGCGGGCCGAACACCTCGCGGTTGCGGATGCGCCCCCGCTCGATCCGCATCAGCAGGGGCAGCCCCGCGGCCTTCAGCGTGCCCACCTCGAACCGGTCCTCGTAGGGGTAGCCCTGCGCGGTGTCGTCCACGATGGGGTCCGGCGTGAGCCCGACGTTCTGCAGCGCGAGGTGCGCGAGCGGGTAGGCCTCGGGGATGATGCGGGGGTGGTTCTTCCGCAGCCGCAGCCCGTTGCCGAAGTGGCGCGCGAACAGGGCCACGCTCTCGCGCTTCACGAACTGGTGCTTGAGCGGGAGGAAGCCGATCGGCGCGAAGTGGTTCGCGTGCGAGATCCGCTGGGAGTACGGGTGCGCCACCCGGTTCTCGACGACGGCGACGTGGAGCCGCTCGGCCACGGCCGCGAGGCGGCCCTCCATGAGGAGCTGCCCGACGCCGCGCCCGCGCGCCTCCTTCCACACCGCCAGCCGCCCGAACTCGCCCAGCAGGTCGGCGTGGGCGCCCACGTCGAGCACGACGGAGGCCGTGCCGAGGATCTCGCCCGTCGCCTCGTCCTCGGCGACGAGGATCACCTGGTCGTCGGTGTAGAGGGCGCGCTTGAGCCAGATCGGGTCGTAGTACTTCCGGTAGGGGTAGGTCTCCGAGTAGACGGCGCGGAAGATCGCCTGGATCTGCGGCACGTCGGGCTCGGCGGCCTCGCGGACGCGGACGCCGTCGCGGGCTCGGAGCGTGGGCTGGGATGCCGGGGACGGTTGCATGGCCGGTGGGAGGTCGACGCGGGACTCCAGCCTAGGGCTGATCGTACGGACGGGCCACCCGCTGTACGCCTAATCTACTGCAGGGTAGACCCTGCCTCGCGAGAGGGGTGCCCCCTTACGTCTGGAATGTTGCGGAGGGGGTGGGATTCGAACCCACGGTGCCTCGCGGCACGCTGGTTTTCAAGACCAGTGCATTCGACCACTCTGCCACCCCTCCGGAGGTCCGAGCTGCGTTCGGGCACGGCACGAATCTACGAAGCGCCAGCCCCCCGCGGCGAGCCCCGGTACCCCTCGCCAAAAGCTGACCGCCCCCCTGAGGCTCGATAGCGACTGCGGGGCACGGTGGCGACTGCGGGGCGCAGTGGCGTGGGCGTGGGCGTCACGTCACCCCCCCCCGCTCGGCGCTCTCGCTGAGCGCCTCGAGCCAGCGGCGGACCTGGGTGAACACGAGGAAGTGGCCGTAGACGCGCCGGGTCGCGTTGCGGCCCCACGCGGCTCGCCGCTTGTCTTCTTCGAGCATGTAGTCGAGCGTGTCGGCGACGGCGTGGGCGTCGGAGGCGTTCACGAGGCACCCCGTCTCCCCGTCGGCGAGTTGGGCGCGGATGCCGGCCGCACGCGAGCCCATCACGGGGCAGCCCTTCCACATCGCCTCGGTGACGGTCAGCCCGAAGCCCTCCTGCAGCGAGTTCTGCGCCACCACCGTCGAGCACCGCTGGAGCGCGTTGACCATGAGCGCGTTGACCTTGCGCGAGG
>CAYTJT010000247.1:0-5152 GCA_964438105.1 uncultured Rhodothermales bacterium
GTGTCGTAGATCGCCATGCCGCTGTAGACCTGGCCGCCGGGCGAGTTGATGTAGCAGTTGATGTCCTTGTCCGGGTCGTCCGAGGCGAGGAAGAGCATCTGCGCGACGGCGAGGTTCGCGATCTGGTCGTTGATGGCCGTGCCGAGCACGACGATGCGGTCCTTGAGGAGCCGCGAGAAGATGTCGTACGCCCGCTCGCCGCGCGTGGTCTGCTCGACCACCATCGGGACGAGGCCGTTGATGGGGGCGGCGTCGAAGCCGCCGCTGTAAATGCCTGTGGGCATGGAGGTGATGCCCTTGGCGAAGTTGACGAAGTCGCTGACCTGTGACATGGAGGGGGTACCGTCTCGGTGCTGTTGGGTGACGTGCGAAAAAGCGTGCGGGGATACCGGAGCCGGACGCGCGGTGTTCCTCCCCCCCACCGCGCTCGCGGTCAACCGCAGCGCTCGTTTCCGGCGTCGCGCGGCTGTCCCCCTCGGCGAGGCCTCGACGGGGGGAACAGCTCCGTGAGCGTCGAGCGCGTAAGCGCGGTGCGAGCGGAGCGGGGGGCGCCTACGCCTCTTCCGTCTCCTCTTCTTCGGCCGCGGCGTGCTCGGCCTCGAGCTCAGCTTGGGTCTTCTCGACGACGTCGAAACGCTCCGTCAGCGCGTCGAAGAGGCGGTTGTTGAGCACGCGCTGCTGGATGCCTTCGAGAAGCTGCGGTTGCTGCGCCACGAACTGCTTGACCGTCGCTGCGTCGAACGGGCCGTTCTCGGCCATCCGCTCGAACTCGGCCTCGAAGTCCTCTTCCTGCAGCTCGATCTCTTCCTGCTCCATGATGACGTCTTTGAGCAGCATCCACCGGACCTGCGCCTCGGCGTTCTCGCGGCTGGCCTCGCGGAAGCCGCCCCGGTCGAAGCCGGGCGGCAGCTCGCCGTCGTTCTGCTTGGCAACCTCCTCCTCCATCCCGTCGAGGACCGTCTCGACGAGCGTCTCGGGCACGGCGAAGTCGTGCGCGTCGAGGAGCGCGCGGACGATCTCCTCCTGCATCATCTCGCGCGACATCCGCTCCCACGCCGACGCCATCTCGCCGCGGATCTGCTCGCGGAAAGCCTCGACCGTCTCGACCTGCCCCGCCGTCTGCTCCTCGACGAAGTCCTCGTCGAGTTCGGGCAACTCGCGCTGCTTCACGTCCTGCACGGTGACGAGGAAGCGGTCCACGTGGTCGTCGTGGTCGTGCCCTTCGTCGGGGCCGTGCTGGTGCGGGAGGTCGAGCTTGAACTCGGCGCCGGCCGTCTTGCCGATGAGCGCGTCCCGAAGCTCGGTGCGGAGGCGGTCGTCGTCGAGTTCGACCTCCTGCCCTTCCTGCCGCTCGCCGACGATCGGCGTGTCGGACTCTTTGTCGACGCGCTGCAGGTCGATGACAACGACGTCGTCTTCGGTCGCGGCGTCCTCGGTCGGGACGAGGGTGGCCTGGCGGCGAAGGCGGCGCTGGATCTCTTCCTCGACGTCCTCGTCTGCGATCTCACGGACGAGCTTGCTCACCTGCACGCCGGAGAGGTCGGCGATCTCGATCTCCGGGCGGACGCCGAAGCGGATCACGGCGTGGAGGTCCGAGCCCAGTTCGTAGTCGAGCTCGGTGAGGCGGGGCTGGCCGAGGACCTCGCGGCTCTCGTCGCCGGCGACTTCGTCGCGGTACGCCTCGCCGATGAACTCCTCGGCGACCTGCGCCGCGATCGCCTCGCCGTACATCTTCTTCGCGAGCGAGAGCGGCACCTTGCCGGGGCGGAAGCCCTTGAGGTTCATCTGCTTCCGCTGCGCCTTGAGCGCCGCGGTCAGCCGCGGCTCCAGTTCTTCGTTCGTGGCCCGGATGTCGAGTTCGAAATCGACGGGGGAGCGTTCGTTGATGGTGACGTCCATAGCGGCAGGGGCGATCGGTGGGGAGGCGGAGGGGCGGCCTCGACGGGAAAAAAGCGACGCGGTCCCGCAGTGCCGGGGACCGCGTCGGTGCGAATAGAACAGCAAACTAAGCGGTCGGCTCCCCGCTCACCGTGAAAGAACGCGGCATTTCGGGGCTATCCCGTCACGCGGGCCACCCGTCACGCCGGCTGCGCGGTGATCCGGTCGACCTCGGCGAGGTCGTCCTCGGTGAGCTGCCAGCCGGCGGCCTCGACGTTCTGTCGGATCTGCTCGGGCTTCGTCGCCCCGGCGATCACGGATGCCACCGGCTCGTGCGCGAGCAGCCACGAAAACGCGAGGTCGAGGATCGTGTGGCCGCGCGCCTCGGCGAAGTCGATGAGGCGTTCCACGATATCGAGGTTGTCGTCGGTGAGCACCTTGTCGCCCATGCTGTTGAAGTAGCTCCCCTCCGTGTCCCCGGCGAGGCGCGACCCCGACGGCACGTCGCCCTTGCGGTACTTGCCCGTGAGCAGGCCGCTCTTGAGCGGGAAGTACGGGACGAACGCGATCCCGAGGTCGCGGCTCGCGTCGAGCGTGGTGCCCTCGGGCTCGCGGTGGAGCAGGCTGTACTCGTTCTGGAGGGCGACGAACCGCGCACCGCTCGCGGCGGCCCGGTCGGCTTCGCGGAGTTGCTCGGCGGAGAAGCCGGAGCAGGCGATCTCGCGGACCTTCCCTTCGTCGACGAGCCGCGAGAGCGCGCCGAGCGTGTCGGCGAGCGGCGTGTCGGGGTCGGGGCGGTGGAGGTAATAGAGGTCGATCCGGTCGGTGCCGAGGCGGCGGAGACTGGCCTCGCAGGCGGCACGGACGGCGTCGGGCGCGGCCTGGCCCGTCGGCCCGTCTGGCTTGCGGTGGCCGAACTTGGTCGCGATCGTCACGTCGTCGCGGCGGCCGCCGAGCGCGCGGCCGAGGAACGACTCGGAGGCGCCGTCGCCGTAGCTCTCGGCCGTGTCGAAGTGGGTGATGCCGGCGTCGAGGGCGGCGTCGACGACGGCCTGGGAGGAGGCTTCGTCGATGTGCCAGCCGAAGTTGTTGCAGCCAAGCCCGACGGTGGAGACGTCGAGCGAGCCGATGCGTCGCGTGTTCATGAGCGGAGAGGTGCGTGAGCGAAGGGCGGGTTGATTGTTCGAGCAAACGGGAATGCAGTTCCGCCGCCCGTCACCGATACGCTTCCCGCCGGTGGCGGACCGCGATGACATCCACCACACGCTCGGCATCGTTGACTTCGTAGATCACCCGGTAGTCGCCAATGCGGATACGCCACAACGCGTCGCTCCCGCTCAGCTTTGTGCAACCGCTCGGGCGAGGCTCCTCGGCAAGGGCTTCGATCTTCCGAAAGACGCGCGTCACGGTCGGCGGGCGCAGCTTCGCAAGCTCCTTCTCGGCGGAGCGGGCGAAGGTGACGCGGTACTCATTCATCCCCGACGAGCTTGCCCTGCGCCGCAAGCCGCTCGCGCACCGCATCGAGCGAGGCACGCGGCTCGTCTTTCCGCTGCTGCGCGAGGAGCCGGTCGTAGAAGTCCTCCCACAGATCTCCGTTCTCTTCGAGATCGATCACGACGGCCGTCTTCTCGCCGCGCTCGTTGACGACGAATTGAATGCCTTCCATAATTCAGCGATGTTCGTCCAGTGAATGACTTACGTCGGCTAACCCAAAGCGTTCGCCACCGACCATATTGGGGCTATCCGTAGAACTGTCCCTTTCCGGCTTGGGCAAGCACTCTCCGCTTGAACTCCTGAAAGCGCTCCAGCTTCTCTCCGTCAATGAGTTTGCCCTCTATAGGCTCGACCTCTCGATGTCTGCGTTGGGCGCGCGCTGTCCAGTAGGCCTCGGCCGCCATGATTTCCTCGGTGCTCTCGCCTTCGATTCGCCGCAGCGCCGTGATCGCTGCGAGTGCCACCTCTTTCACCGGATCCCGCATGGCTCGTTGTATGACCGGGGCCGCTTCCCTTCCGCCGATATCACCCAACGCTTCAATAGCTGCGAGGCGAATCCGAAAGCGTCGGGCAGATGCGGCGCAGACCAACATCTCTACGTCCTCGCGCTCATGGAATGCGGTGACATGCTGCGGCCGTATCCGGATTGCGCCGCGGCGCAGAGCAAATCGAAGGACTGGATTCATAGCCAGGAAGCTAATCAGAAGTCCAGCCCGATGGAGAAGTAGAACTGCGCGTAGCCGGAACAAAGGTCGGTGTAGGGCCACGCCCAGCCCAGACGCAAGCAGTCGCTACCACAGTGTTCGTACCGGGTAGTCTTCAAAAGCCGCATCGCGAGTGACGACGGCGGCCTCCTCCACCTGGGCTTGCGCAGCGAGCAGCCGGTCGAACGGGTCGCGGTGGTGCAGCGGCAGCGCGCCGAGCGCCAGCACGTGAGGCAGCGTGACGGGTAAGACTCGCACGCCGTTCGCCTCCTGATCTTCGATCAGCTTCGCCAGCGGAGCCCGAAACTCTAGCTTCCCGATGGTCCGCTTGATCTGCATCTCCCAGAGCACGACGACGCTCAGTAGCACCTCGTTGGCCGGGTCGCTCAACGCTGCCTGCGTCGCTTCCGGCAGACGGTCAGGCGCGCTGTCCCACCAGATAAAGCTGTGCGTGTCGAGGAGAAGCCTCACGCGTCCCCGTCGGATTCGTCTCCGAGCCAGAAGTCATCCGGCAGCGGGTCGTCGAAGCCTTCGCTCGTCACGATGGCGCCGGGGTGCAACCCGGCGACCCGGCGCTCCAAGACGGGGACGAGGCGGAACGCGGCGCCGTCGCCGCGCTCGATGACGACGTCCACGCCATCCGCTGCCTCGTCGAGCAGTTCGTCCAGCTTTTCTTTCGCCTCTCGGGCTTCGACTTTCCGCATGGTGTCCCTCGTCGTGTGGGGCTGCAAGCTACGCTCAGAAGTCCAGCCCGATGGAGAAGTAGAACTGCGCGTCGCCGAAGCCGCGGCCGGTGTAGGGCCACGCCCAGTCGAGCCGCAGCGGGTAGCCGAGCAGGATCGTCCGCAGCCCGACGCCGGTGCCGACGAGCAAATCATCCAGCACCTCCCTCCCCTCGTCGTTCGTCCGCCACAGGTTGAAGTCGTCCGAGTACAGCGTGCCGACGTCGGCGAAGGCCGTGCCCTGCAGGTTGTAGAGCGGGAGCACGGGGATCGGGCCGGGGAGGATCGCGGCGAAGAGCGGGAAGCGGAACTCGGCGTTCGCGAGGCCGAACCGCGTGCCGCCGCGCTCGTCGA
>CAYTJT010000248.1:0-5113 GCA_964438105.1 uncultured Rhodothermales bacterium
CGCCGCCGTCGCTGGGCTCGGGCTACCGCGTCGAGGCGCACATCGTGACGTGGCAAGGGGATTCCGTGCTGAGGGTCCCGACGAGCGCGCTCTTCCAGCGCGACGGGGCGTGGCACGTCTTCACCATCGAGGGCGGCGAGGCCGCGCTCCGGGCCGTCGAGATCGGCCACCGCGCGACCGAGGCGGCCGAGGTGCTCGGCGGGCTCGACGAGGGCGACGCGGTCATCCTCTTCCCGTCGGATCAGGTCGAGGCCGGCGTCCGCGTGCGCTGACGGCGCATCCGGTCCGGGGAGAACCGGCGACGCCTCGCCCCGGTTGGCATCCCGCCCCCGCACCCAATGCCTCTCCCCCATCGCCCATGAGCGCGTTCGTCCACCTCCAGAAGATCCTCCCGCAGCACCTCCTCTCCCGCATCGTGGGCCGGCTCGCCGCGTCTGAGGTGCGATGGATCCGCGACCCGGTCATCCGCGCGTTCGCTCGCGTCTACGGCGTCGATATGGCCGAGGCCGAGCGGCCGGACCTGGCGACGTACCGCTCCTTCAACGACTTCTTTACGCGGTCGCTCACGCCGGACGCCCGCCCCGTCGACCGCGCGGCCGAGGCCGTCGTGAGCCCCGCGGACGGGGTCGTGAGCCAGACCGGCGTCATCGAGCGCGGCGAGCTGCTCCAGGCGAAGGGCATCCGCTATCCGTTCCGCGCGCTCGCCGACGTGTGCGCCGACGAGGCGTTCGAGGGCGGCCCGTTCGCCACCGTCTACCTCTCGCCGAAGGACTACCACCGCGTCCACCTCCCGCTCGCCGGGCGGCTGACGCGGACCGTCGCGGTGCCGGGCAAGCTGTTCTCCGTCAACGCCGCGACCGAGGCGGGCGTCCCCGGCTTGTTCGCCGTGAACGAGCGGCTCGTGATGGAGTTCGAGACGGACTTCGGGACGATGCTCGTGGTGATGGTGGGGGCCATGATCGTGGCGAGCATCGAGACGGTGTGGGGCGGGCCGGCCTCGCCCTACCGCGAGCGGCGGGTGACCGAGCACGACCTCGCCTTCGAGAAGGGCGCCGAGATCGGGCGGTTCTTGCTGGGGAGTAGCGTCGTGCTGGCGTTCGAGCGGGACCGCGTGCGGCTCGACGGCGGGCTGGCGCCGGGCGTGGCGTTGCGGATGGGCGAGGCGATCGGCGCAGGCCGCTGATACGGGCCGCTGATACGGTCCGCTCCGATCGCTGCTCCGTGGCCGCCCCCGATCCCTAACCGGTGTGGTGTGACTTTTAAGACGCAGCGTGCGGCCTACCGAACGCGAACCCACGCCGGTCCGCCGCGTTGCAGCGATGCGCCCTCCGTTTTCCGCAGGCCCCTCTCCTCTCGCTCCGTGCCCCACCGCGTCCGATCCGTCTTCCTGTGCGCGCTCGTCGCCCTCGCGGCGGCGCCCGCGCTCGCGCAGTACCCCGAGCCCGTGGACTCCGTGGCCGTCGTCGCGGAGCCCGCCCCCGACGAGGAGGCGAACCACGCGCCCGACCCGAACCGTGTCCCGTACGAGACGGAGACGAGCGTCGGGGAGCAGGTCCTCGCGCTTCCGGCGACGCTGTGGAACGGGATCGCGTACGTCGTCCGCGCCGGGGTCCTCTACGCCGAGTACAGCGGCACGATCGAGCGACTCCAGACCCGCTACGCCGGGCCGGAGCCCCCGCCCTACGGCTTCACCCCGACGATTGGCTTCGGCGGGCGCGACGGGCTGACCGTCGGCGGCTCGTTCTTCCACAACGACGTCCTCGGGACGGGGCGGCGCGCGCGCATCGGCGGGCGCATCGGCCTCGGCAACGACGACACCTACGCCGTCTACGGCCGCTTCCGCGACGCCGCCCTCCTCGGCAGCCCCGTCCGCTTCGGGCTCAACGCCCGCTTCGATAACGACGGCGAGGAGCGGATCTTCGAGCGGGGGAACGACACGCCGCGGGACGCCCGCGTCACCTATGCCAAGCGCGAGGTCGGCGTCGAGGCCGCGTTCCTCGTGCCCGTCTTCGGCCCCTTCAGCCTCGACCTCGGCACCGAGTACAAGCGCGTCCGCATCCGCGAAGACGACGACGACCTCCTCCCCGCCGACGTCGTCGGGCTGGGCACCGCGAACCTGCTCTCGGCCGGGGGCGACATCGTGCTCGACTTCTCCCGCGCCGCCGGGCTCACGGCGCCGCGCACCTACGCCGGTCCCGTGTTCATCCTCGGCTACCGCTACGGGCACGACCTCGGCGACCGCCCCTTCTCCTACCACCGCGTCAAGGCCGAGTGGCGCCAGTTCCTCCCCCTCCCGCTCCTCGCCTTCGACCGCCGCCTCGCCCTGCGCGCGCGCTACGTGAAGACGCACCCCAACGAGGACGACCTCGTCCCGTTCTACGAGCTCGCCACGCTCGGCGGCCCCGACGACCTCCGCGGCTTTGTCGCCGACCGCTTCCGCGACGAGGGCGCGCTGCTCTTCACGGCCGAGTACCGCTACCCCGTGTGGGACCTCCTCGACGGCGTCCTCTTCTACGACACGGGGCACGTCTTCCAGCGCTACAAAGAGATCGACCCCGCCGGCTTCCACCACAACGTCGGGGCCGGGCTCCGCGTCTACGGGCGGAGCGGCGTCGCCGGCCGGCTCGAAGCCGCGTACGGCGGCGAGGGGCTGCGCGTACTCGCCCGCATCGGTACGACGTTCTGATGCGTAGTGAACCTACCCCAAGCCTTCGCCTTCGCTCCCCGTTCTGCTCCATGCGTTCGCCTCTCCCCCTCCTCGCCGTGCTCGTCAGCGTCGCCGTGCTCGTCGCCGGGTGCGCCGGGACGAAGCCCTACACCACGGGGCCCATCAAGACGTTCGACCCCGACAACCGGGACATCGAGCGGCCCGCCGACGCCCGCGAGAACCAGTACTGGGACCCCATCGACCGGACGTTCTTCTACCAGGTCGCGAAGGTGCTCGACCTCAACTGGCTCGGCCGCCAGCTCGGCGAGGGGCTCGGCCTCGTGGGGCCGAAGGAGGCGCAGAACGTGAACACCCTCGACGAGGTGCCCAACTCGTCGTGGTTCACCCAGCGGCACTTCTACTCCCCGATGACGACGGAGGAGCTGCAGCGCGGCCCGAACGTGACGGCCGGGCCGGACCTCTCGGCGTGGACCGTGATCGAGGGGAAGAGCGAGGGGAAGACGAAGGGGTTCACGATCGAGGACGCCCGCGGCGACCGCTACGTCGTCAAGTTCGACGGGCCGAACTTCCCCGAGCTGACGTCGTCGGCCGAGGTGATCGCGACGAAGATCTTCTACGCCGCCGGGTACTTCGTCCCCGAGAACAACGTCGTCTACTTCGACCCCGCCATCCTCACCCTCGCCGACGACGCCGAGGTGACCGTCGCCGGCGAGGAGCGGAAGATGACGGCGGACGACCTCGCCGCGATCGTCGACCCGCAGCCGCGCCGCGACGACGGCCGCATCCGCGCGATGGCGAGCAAGTACGTCGACGGCCGTCCCATCGGGATCTGGACGTTCCGCGGCACCCGCGACGACGACCCCAACGACCGCGTGCTCCACCAGCACCGCCGCGAGCTGCGCGGGCTCTCCGTCCTCGGCGCGTGGCTCAACGACGCCGACCGCCGCAACGCCAACACCCTCGCCGTCTACACCACTGACGTCCGCGCGCCGGGCGACACGACCCGCTACGTCCGCCACTACCTCCTCGACATGGGCTCGACGCTCGGCGCGAACGGCTCCGGCACGCACCAGGTCAAGCACGGCTACGAGTACATGCTCGACCCGCGCACGATCGCGGAGCAGACGGCCACGCTCGGCCTCCGCGAGAAGCCCTACGAGTTCCAGCCGCTCGTGACGTTCTACCCCTCGATCGGCTACTTCACGGCGAAGTACTTCGAGCCCGAAGACTGGGTGATGGTCCACCCCAACCCCGCCTACGAGTACCGCACCGACCGCGACGGCTTCTGGGGGGCGAAGCGGGTGATGGCCTTCTCCGAGGCCGACCTCCGCGCGATCGTCGCCACGGGGCAGCTCACGAACCCCGAGGCCGAGGAGTACCTCGTGCAGACGCTCCTCGCGCGGCAGGCCGAGATCGGGCGCTACTGGTTCGGCCGGGTCAACCCGCTCGACCGCTTCGCCGTCGAGCCCGCGCGCCCCCTCGCCGCCGGAGAGCAGCAGTTCGTGGTCCGGGACGGCGACGATGTCCAGGTGTTCGTCGAGACGCGCCCGACCACGCTCACGTTCGACGACCTCGCCGTCGAGGCCGGGCTGGAGAGCGCCGAGCGGAGCCGGTACGAGTTCCGGGTCTACCACGGCGACGCGCAGCTCACTGCCGGACGGCACGACGAGCCGGTCCTCCCCCTCCCGGACCTCCCCGCCGCGGCCCGCGACTCCGCCGACGAAGACGACCGCGTGCTCCGGGTCGAAATCGTCACGCTCCGCGAGGGGCAGGACCCGAGCGACCCGACGCACGTGTACCTCCACTTCGCCACCGACGGCGAGGCGCGCGTCGTCGGGATCGAGCGCGAGTAGCAGGAATCGAGGAGTCGATGAGCCGAGAAATCGACGCGCCCCGATAAGAGGTCTCGGCTGAACCAGCCCCGCGCACTGCTCGCCTCATCGTCTCCCCGGCTCACCGCCTCCGCCCTCATGCTGCAACGGATCAAGGACGACTTCTTCGACATCCGACGCGACGAGCTCCCGCTCGCGCTGTCGATGTTCGGCTACTTCTTCCTCGTCATCACGTCGTTCTGGATCCTGAAGCCGATCAAGAAGGCGCTCTTCATCCAGTACTACGACGCCGACGGGTTCTCGCTGGCGCTCAGCGGGGGGTTCCAGATGCAGCTCCTCGCCTCCCAGGCCGAGCTCCTGGCGAAGGTGCTCAACATGTTCGTCGCGGCGGCGGCCGTCGTCGCGTTCACGATCCTCGCCCGCCGGCTCCGGCGCGAGGGGCTGACGTACGTGTTCGCCGGGTTCTTCATGGCGGCCTACGTCGTCTACACCTTCCTCATCGACGACCCCGCCGGGGCGACGGTGTGGAGCTTCTACCTCTTCGGCGACCTGTGGACCACGCTGATGGTGGCGACGTTCTTCGCCTTCCTCAACGACAGCGTCACGCCGAGCG
>CAYTJT010000249.1:0-5112 GCA_964438105.1 uncultured Rhodothermales bacterium
CGGTGTCGGTGAAGATGATCCGGACCTCGGGGTACTTGTCGGCCGTCTCGCTCCAGACGTACCAGTCGTGCTTGTCGCTCGCGGGGTCGCGGGCCTCTTGAAACCACGGGTGCTGGTCCGAGGTGTGGTTCAGCACGAGCTCGGTGATGACGCGCATCCCGCGCTCGTGCGCCTCGTCGAGAAAGGCCTTGAAGTCGTCGAGGCTGCCGTGGACGGGGAGCACCTCTTTGTAGTCGGCGGTGTCGTACCCGTCGTCGCGGAGGGGCGACTGGAGGAAGGGGAGCAGCCAGAGGGTGTTGACGCCGAGCCGTTCGAGGTAGGGGAGCTTCTCGCGGAGGCCGGTGAAGTCGCCGTAGCCGTCGTCGTTGGAGTCGGAGAAGGAGCGGACGTGGAGCTCGTAGATGACGGCGTCTTTGTACCAGAGCGGGTCCGTCAGGAAGTCGGTCGGCATGGGGGGCGTGTTGCTGGAAGCGGGGCGGTGGTGCAAAGGTGGGGGCACGATGCGTCGTGCCCGTACGGGGTGGCGAAGCGGTGATGCGTGGGGCGGTGGTGCAAAGGTGGGGCCACGATGCGTCGTGCCCGTACGGGGTGGCGAAGCGGTGATGCGTGGGGCGGTGGTGCGAAGGTAGGGGCACGATGCGTCGTGCCCATGCGTGATGGCAGGGCGTACCGCGCCCGTGCAGTCAGGCGCGGGTCTCGAAGTCGGCCTCGGAGCGGGCGCGGCGCTCGACGCGGAAGATGTGCGCGGGGAGCGTGTGCGGCGCGAGCTCGACGTAGTTCCCCTCGCCGTGCCACGTGTAGCGCTCGCCGCCGAGGAGGTCGTGCACCTCGAACGGCCGGTCGCTCTCCATCCCCCAGTCCTCGAGCGGGAGCGTGAGCCAGCCCGACTGCGTGTTGTACGGGTCGAGGTTGACGGCGCAGAGGACGAGGTTCGGCGGCGTCCCGGCGTGGGCGCCCGGCTCGGGCGGGGCCTCTTTGTAGTAGGCGAGGATGTGCGGGTTGGTCGTCGGGACGAAGCGGAGGGTGCGCATGAACTGGAGCGCGCGGTTCTCGCGGCGGATCCGGTTGACGCGCTTGATGAGGGGTTGGAGCGAGTGGGGGGCGTGCCAGTTCCAGGCCCGCACCTCGTACTTCTCGTTGTCGCGGTACTCCTCGCGCTTCGGGTGCTGGTTCGCCTCGACGTGCTCGTAGGGCGGCCCGTAGAGCCCGTACGCCGAGGACATCGTGGCGGCGAGGACGAAGCGGACGACGTGCGCCGGGCGCCCGCCGTGCGCGAGGTAGTCGGTGAGGATGTCGGGCGTGTTCGGCCAGAAGTTGGGGCGGTAGTACTCGCCGATCTCCGTCTGAAACAGCTCCTCGCCGTACTCCTGCAGCTCCTCTTTCGTGTTGCGCCACGCGAAGTAGGTGTACGAGTTGTTGTAGCCGAGCTTGGCGAGGGTGTACATCGTCCGCGGCTTGGCGAAGGCCTCGGCGAGGAAAATGACGTCGGGGTGCTCGCTCCGGAGCTCGCCGATGCACCACTCCCAGAAGGCGAACGGCTTCGTGTGCGGATTGTCCACGCGGAAGACGCGCACGCCCTTCTCGATCCAGAAGGTGAAGACGGACTTCAGCTCGTCCCACAGGGCGCGCCAGTCCTCGGTCTCGAAGTCGAGCGGGTAGACGTCCTGGTATTTCTTCGGGGGGTTCTCGGCGTAGCGGATCGTGCCGTCGGGGCGGTGGCGGAACCACTCGGGGTGCTCCTCGACGTAGGGGTGGTCGGGCGAGGTCTGGAACGCGATGTCGAGCGCGACCTTCAGCCCGACCTCGTCGGCGCGTGCGACGAACCGCTCGAACGCTTTCATCCCGCCGAGCTCGGGCGCGACGGCCTTGTGCCCGCCGTCCTCGCTGCCGATGGCCCACGGGCTGCCGGGCTCGCCGGGCTGGGCTTCGGGCGCGTTGTCCTTCCCCTTGCGGAACGTCGTGCCGACGGGGTGGACGGGCGGGAGGTAGGCGATGTCGAAGCCGAGCTCTTTGATGCGCTCCAGCCGTTCGGCGGCATCGTCGAGGGTGCCGTGGCGGGGCTGGCCGTCGGCGCCGGGCTCGGCGGCGGAGCGGGGGAAGAACTCGTACCACGCGCCGAAGCGCGCGAGCTCGGGGTCGACGCGGACGCCGAGCCAGTCGCTCTCGACGGCGCCCTCGGCGGGGTCGTGCTTCCGGGCGAGTTGGACGACGGCGTCTTCGAGCGCGGCGTCGGCATCCCCCTTTTCGAACCGGTCGGCGTAGGCCGTCAGCCGCTTGGCGCCGGTCTTGTCGGCGTGCTCGGCGGTGCGGCGGAGGAGCGCGGCGCCGTCGAGGAGTTCGGTGTCGAGCTCGGGCTTCGGGACGCCGCCCTCGACGCGGCGGCGGAACTGGTCCTGCCACGTCCCGAAGGCGTCGAGCCACGCGCGCACTTTGTATTGGTAGAACCCGAGGCGGTCGGTGGGGAAGCGGGCGACGTACTCGTCGTTGTAGCGGAGCGGCATGGGCTCGACGTGCGCCTCACCGTCGTCGTCGTGCCGCCAGTGGAGCTCGACGGCCAGCTTCTCGTGCCCGTCCACGACGACGCCGGCCACGACCTCGACCTCTTCGCCGACGGAGCGCTGGATCGGCCAACGGCCGCCGTCGATGCGGGGGGTGAGGGTGGCGAGGACGACGCGGGACCACGCGTCGGGCGCGGGGGAGGGCGGGTGCCAGGGGAGGGCGTCTCGTTCGGGTGCGGCGTCGGTCGAGGCGGGGGAGGTGGGCATCGGGAGGGGACGGGCGAGAGAGGAGCGGGTGAGTCCCGGTGGGCTCCAGCGTATGGAGTCGGGGCAGAGTTGTATAATCGGGCGCGCGTCGAAAGGATCCGAGCATACGGCGCGGGGCGGCCGGGCCGCGGCGCCTCCGGTCGCCCGTCGAACAGGGCAGACGTGCGCTGCGTCCGACGTGGACGGGCAGGAGGGTTAGTTTCGCGGGAGGTCGAGCGGAACCGAAGAACGATCACGACATCGTTTTCGCCGGCAGGCCCGAGCCGGCCGGCACACCGTAGGGCCGTGGCGCTTCTCCTCGTGGGGGCGCCACGGCGCGGGCGCAGTTTCCAGCACACCTGAGGAGACCGTCGCTTCGGTGGCGTAGGGAGTGGTGCAGGGAGTGGCACGGGGAGAAGCCACGACGCGGACGCCGAGGATGGGGCGGCTGCGTAGGGGGTGGGCCGCTTCGGGCTCGACGCGCGGCGCGCGGCGCGGCGGGTGACGGTCGTGCGCGGAGAGCATGTTTCCCCGCGTCGGTGCAGAAGCAGGGCGAAGATTCGGCGCGCGTCGAGAGGAACCGGGGCGTGCGGCGCGGCAGCTGATTGATCCGGGATACAATGCCGGTCTGATGCGTACGTTGGCCCGGCCTTTGCTCGTTCTGGCCCCCGACGCCCCCACCCTGACTTCCTGCCCCGTGCTCGATCTCACTACGCCCACCGCGGAGGCCCGCCGCACGCCCTCCGTCGACCTCGACCAACGTCCCCACGTGCTGCCCGGCAAGCCGTTCCCGCTCGGCGCGACGTGGGACGGGCTCGGGGTAAATTTTACCCTCTACAGCGAACACGCCGAGCGCGTCGAGCTCGTCCTCTTCCGCTCGGCCGACGACGAGGCGCCGGTCGCCGTCGTCGAGCTCCGGGAGCGGACGGGGCCGGTGTGGCACGGGTATCTCCGCGGCGTCCGCCCGGGCCAGCTCTACGGCTACCGCGTCTACGGGCCGTACGCGCCCGAGCACGGCCACCGCTTCAACCCGAACAAGGTGCTCCTCGACCCCTACGCCAAGGGCATCGGCCGCTCCCTCCGGTGGGACGACGCGCTCTTCGGCTACGAGGTCGGCCACCCCGCCGCGGACCTCTCGTTCGACGAGCGCGACAGCGCGCCCTACGCCCCGCTCGGGGCCGTCGTGGAGGACCGCTTCGAGTGGGGGGGCGACCGGCCGCCGGACGTGCCGTGGGAGAACACGATCATCTACGAGACCCACGTCAAGGGCATCTCGATGCGCCACCCCGAGGTGCCCGAGGCGTTCCGCGGGACCTACCTCGGCCTCGCCGCCCCCCCGATCATCGAGCACCTCCACGACCTCGGCGTGACGACGGTGCAGCTCCTCCCGGTCCACGCCAAGCTGCAGGACCGCCGCCTCGTGGACATGGGGCTCGCGAACTACTGGGGCTACAACACCCTCAACTTCTTCGCGCCTGAGCCGGAGTACGCCACGGCGGGCGCCGTGACGGGCGTGCGCGAGTTCAAGATGATGGTCCGCGCCCTCCACGAGGCCGACCTCGAGGTCATCATCGACGTGGTCTACAACCACACGGCCGAGGGCAGCCGCCTCGGCCCGACGCTCTCGTGGCGCGGGATCGACAACGAGGCCTACTACAAAGCGAAGCCCGACGACCCCCGCTACCTCATGGACTACACGGGCACCGGCAATACCCTGGACGCGGGCAACCCGTACGTCCTCCAGATGATCACCGACTCCCTCCGCTACTGGGTAACGGAGATGCACGTCGACGGCTTCCGCTTCGACCTCGCGAGCGCCCTCGCGCGCGAGCTGTTCGACGTGGACATGCTGGCGGCGTTCTTCCAGGTCGTCCAGCAGGACCCGATCCTGAACAAGGTCAAGCTCATCGCCGAGCCCTGGGACGTGGGGCCGGGCGGCTACCAGGTCGGCTCGTTCCCGTGGCAGTGGGCCGAGTGGAACGGCCGCTACCGCGACGTCATCCGCCAGTTCTGGCGCGGCGACTCCGGGCTCAAGGGCGAGTTCGCCACGCGCGTCGCCGGCTCGTCCGACCTCTACGAGCGCTCCGGCCGCCGGCCCTTCGCCTCCATCAACTTCATCACGGCGCACGACGGGTACACGGTCGAGGACCTCGTCTCGTACGAGCGCAAGCACAACTGGGACAACGGCGAGGAGAACCGCGACGGCCACGAGCCCAACTACTCCACGAACTGCGGCGTCGAGGGGCCCTCCGACGACGAGGACGTGCTGGACTGCCGCGAGCACCTCAAGCGCGCGCTCATCGGCACGCTCTTCCTCTCGCAGGGCGTCCCGATGCTCCTCGGCGGCGACGAGCTCTCGCGCACGCAG
>CAYTJT010000250.1:0-5107 GCA_964438105.1 uncultured Rhodothermales bacterium
TCGGCGGAGACGAGGGTGTAGGTGGCCTCCTTGTTCGTCTTCGTGTTCTTCACGCGGACCGTCGAGAGGATGTACACCTTCGAGTCGTCGATCTGCTTCTCATCGACGAGGCGGGCGTTCGCGACCGTCGTCTCCAGCTTCGCGATACGGGCCTCGTGGTGGCCCTGCGCTTCTTTGGCAGCGTCGTATTCGGCGTTCTCGGAGAGGTCGCCCTGGGCGCGCGCTTCGGCGATGTCCTGGGCGATCTTCTGCCGCCCCTCGGTCTTGGCGACGCGGAGCTCTTCTTTCAGGTTGTCGAGCGCTTCCTGCGTGAGATAAACCGGCTTGTCCATGCGTGGGTGGTCGTGGTACCCGAAAAATAAAAGAACGCCACGTCCCGACCGGGAGGCGGCGATGGAAAGCGGAATATACGCCGGGCGGAAGGCGGACTCAAGCTGAGGTCCTGCGAATACGCGCCTTCAGGGCAACGCTACCACCCCGGCCGGGCGGGGCCGGTCGGCACGACGGCGGGCACCGGCGGCGCGGCGGGCGCGGCGGTGACGGGGCTCGCAGGGCTCGCGCCGGGCCGCACGTCGAGCAGGCGGCGGGCCGTCCAGTAGGTCCGCTGGAAGTGCTCCCGGCCGAGGTCGTCGACGAGCACGCGGTTCTGCGACGACGAGGCGTGGAGCAGCCGGTCGCCGTCGAGGTAGATCCCGACGTGCCGCTGGTTGGGGCCGGTGCGGAAGAACACGAGGTCGCCGCTGCGCAGCTCGTGCTTACCGACGGGGCGTCCCTCGCGGACCTGGGTGCGCGTCGAGCGCGAGAGGCCGAGCCCGAAGGCCCCCGCGTAGACGGCGCGGACGAGCGCCGAGCAGTCGACCCCGCGCTTCGTCGTCCCGCCGAACCGGTACGGCGTCCCCAGCCACTCGGACGCGGCGCTGAGCAGCCGCGCCTCGGCCTCCGAGGTCGGGGTCGGCGGGAGGTGGCGGGCCTGCTCCGTCGCCGACGAGGGGCCGGTGACGGGGCCGCTCGTGCCGCAGCCGACGAGGGCGGCGAGCGCGACGGCCACGAAGAACGGGCGCAGCGGAGGACGGAAAAGCATGTGCGAAGCCGATGAGGTCGTGAAGAGAAGGTAAACAGCCAGCGCGTTCTCGTCAAAGCCGAGCTAATGCGGCCGGCGGCGCGCGGGGAGACGGCTCGGCGGGAACACCCGCTCGCGCCGCGGATTGACGCCCTACGCCCGATGGAGGCCGGCCTCACGGCGCGGCCGTTCGGACCCGCAGACGCCCCGACTCTCTCTCGCTTCCCCCTTGTAGCTATGCCTTATCCCGAGCCGCTCGTCCAGCCCATGCGCGCCGAGCTCACCCGCCTCGGCGTGGACGAACTCACCGACGCCGCCGCCGTCGATCAGGCGATGGAGGCGGCCGAAGGCCAGACCACGCTCGTCGTGATCAACTCCGTGTGCGGCTGTGCCGCCGCGAACGCCCGCCCGGCCGTCGCCATGGCGAAGCGCTACGACGCGCAGCCCGACCGCTACGTGACGGTCTTCGCCGGGCAGGACCTCGAAGCGACCGCGCGGATGCGCGAGCACCTCGCGGGCATCCCGCCCTCGTCGCCGTTCATGGCGCTTCTGAAAGACGGCGACCCCGTGTTCGTGCTGGAGCGCCGCCACATCGAGGGCCGCAGCGCGAGCGCGATCGCGACCGACCTCGTCGGGGCCTTCGACAAGTACTGCGGCACCGACGCGACCGCCGACGGTGACGCCGAGCGCCCCGACGTCGCCGAGCAACCCGACGCGCGCGGCGAACTGCCGAACACGTTCCGCTCGATCCTTTGAACTGCGCGTTCGAATGCTCGGGCCGAGTGCACGGGCGTCCCCTCGCATGCGGGTATGGCGATGGGTGGTGAGCGCACCGGGAAGACGCTGTGGCGGACGGTTGTGGCCGTCGTGTACGCCCCGGCTCTCATGGTCCTCGTGGGGGTGGGGGTGGTGGGAAGCACGACGGACGTCTCCGTCGCGCAACTCACGCGCGACACCGCGAGCCTCGCCGAGGTTCCGCTCTACACCGGGGCAGTGTCTAACCTCGGTATCCTCCTATGGTGCGCCGCGGCGGCCGTTTGCTTCCTGACTGCGCTCGTGTTGAGCACGCGAGGTGGGCTGAGCGAGGCCGCGGGGTTCCTGCTCGGGGCCGGCCTGCTCACCACGGCCCTCCTCCTCGACGACGCTTTCCTCCTGCACGAAGGCGTAGCCCCGAGGTTCTACGGCCAAGTCGGTACCCATCTGTTCCTCGCCCTCTACGGGGTCGCGACGGTCTGGATTCTGTGGCGCTGGCGTCGTTCCATCGCCCGAACCGAATATGGCCTTCTCGTTTTGGCTCTCGCGTGTCTCGCAGCCTCCGTGGGGATAGACGAGATACACGACTTCGGTCTGATTTCTCTTTCGCCGCCCAGCTTCGACGAACTCGGCCTGTTACTCGAAGACGGGTTCAAGCTACTCGGGATCGCCGGATGGCTGGGGTACTTCGGAACGACCTGTTACCAGGTGCTCGCCTCCCTACCTGCCGTTTCCGGCCCGAACGCGAACGGTTGAAGCGCTGCCCGGTGCTCAGCCCGTTCGCCTACTCAGAGTACGCAATTGCTCGACGGCGAGGAGGCCGTTGATCGTCGCCCACGGCAGCGGCCTCCTCGCGACGGGCCGCACGCACTGCTCGACGACCGGCCCGACGACGGGATGCGCGACGCGGGCGACGTCTCCGACGCGCGTGTGGAGGGCAGCGCGCAGCGGACGCGGGCCGAGCCAGATGCCGTAGCGCTTGAGGTCGCGGTCGGTGAGGCGGCGGAGCTTGCCGGCGAAGGCCGACTCGCGGCGGAGCGTGCTCGGGAGGTCGAAGAGGTCCGCGCCCATCAGTCGGCGGAGGACGCGGAAGTAGAGGCGGCGTCGGCGCAGCAGCGGTATCGGCACCCGGCCCCAGAAGTCGAGCACGGCGGCGTCGGACCAGAACGGGAGCCGCCAGTCGAAACCGTGGAGGTCGTAGACGCGCACGCTGTTGGCGATCATCTTCGCCTGCCGCTCCTGCCAGCCGAAGCGGAGGAAGGCGCGGGCGGGGCCGGGCGCGTCGCCGAGGCACGCGGCGATGCGCCGTTGGAGGTCGGCGGCGAGGTCGGGGGCGAGCGCGTCCGTCGGCCACTCGGTGTAGTAGCGCTGCCACAACCAGCGGACCGGGTCGCGCTCGATGTCGGAGGGGGCGGCGGGGAGGTGGCTGCCGCCGAGGAAATCGCCCGCGTGCCCGGGCACGAACACCGCGTCGCCAGACGCGAGACCGTGGGCGCGGAGGGCGCGGACGGCCGGCCAGTCCTGCTCGTGCTCGATCGCCGTGAGCCCGCTCGCGCCTCGCCGGTACTGCTGGAACGCGTCGCTGCTGAACCAGCGGTGCCAGTCCCGATTCGCATACGGCACGAACGTCCACCGGAGCCCGAGCGCGTCGGCCACGCGCCGGCTCGCGCGGGCCTCGAACGAGCGCTCGCGCCCGTAGCTGAAGCAGAGCGCGTCGGTTCGGCCGCCCCGCACCAGCATCGCCGCGATCAACCGGGAGTCCATGCCCCCGCTGAGGGGGACCACCACGGGGCGTCCCCGCAGCGACGCGATCAGCCGGTCGAAGGTCCGCTCGAACAACTGCACGCCCTCATCGATCAGTTCCTCTTCGGAGCCCTCGTGCGCCGCGCCGTCGGCATAGCGGAAGTAGCGCGTGCTTTCCGGAGCGGCGAGGCCAAACGTCACAGCCTCGCCCGCCTGCACCTGTCGGACGGAGGACGACAGCGTAGTGGCCCCCGTCGTGTTGCTTTGGAGCATGAACTCGGCGGCGGCCGTGGCATCGTCGAGGCGAGCGTCGGTGATCTCGGCGATGCGATGGGCGTCGTCGCTGAGGTGCCACCGGCCCGCCCGGTCGCGCCCGTAAAACAGCGGCAGCGAGCGGATGCGGTCCACGACCGCCGTCGTGGCTTCGCCGGTGTGCACGGCGGCGAACGTGCCGTCGAGCGCGGCGGCGCGATCCACGAACGTCGCGGCGGATCCGTCGAGGTGCGCCGCGAGCGCGGGACCTTCGACGTGCTCGCCCGCCGACGTGAAGGCGTGGCCGCGGGCGTGGACGCGACCGACGCGGTGCCACGGGCGAGGGCCGAGAGCGGAGAGGTGGAGCGTCATCCCTCGACCCCTTCGGCGGCGGGCGGCCACAGCCCCGGCTCGAAGCGCGTGACGAGCCCCAGCCATCCCAGCCCGGCGATGGCGAGCGCGGCCGTCACGACGGGGTCGCTCGCCGAGAGCCACACGGCCGCCCCGACGAGCGCGAGCGGGGCGGCGGCGAGGAGCGCGTGGCGCCGCACGGCGGCGAGGGCTTCGCGCGTGTCGGCCTCGCCCCAGTGCAGCATCCACACGGTGTGGAGCAGCCACCCGAGCGCGCTCACCGCGCCGAAGAGGGCCACGGTCAGCGTCGCGTCGCCGAGCCAGCCGCCGACGGCGAGCGCCGCGACGCGCGCGGTCACGAGGGCGACGTTGTAGCCCAGCTCCCACGGCTGCCGCTCCAGCACGTCGAACAGCGTCGAGAGCGGGGCGCTGACGAACGCGAAGTAGAGCCACGGGGCGAGGAGCTGCGCGTAGACCCCGGCCTCGCGCCACTCCGCGCCGAAGACGACGCTGAAGGCGGCCGGGGCCGCGAGCCCGAGGGCGGCGAGCGGGAACAGCCCGAACGCGCTCAGCCGCGCGAAGACCGTCTGTGTCAGCGGCCCGAGCGCGTCGAGCCGGTTCGCCTCGGCGGCGCGGACGAAGAAGACCTGCCCGACGGCCGATCCGATGAGCTGCATCGGGACGGCGAGCGTGCCGAAGGCGAGCACGTAGAGGCCGAGCACGTCCGGCGGGAAAAAGGCGAGCAGGAGGAACGCCGGGAGCTGCGTCGAGAGCGTGTTCAGGAAGCCCGACGGCATCGAGAACAGGGGGAAGCGGCGGTACTGGCGGGCGAGCCGGCCGAGGTCGCGGAGCCGGGGGCGCGTGTCGCGCAGCGTGTTCGCCAGGAGCGCGGCCGTCCCGGCGACCCGCCCCGCGAGGTGCCCGCCCACGAGGAACGGCGCCGACGCG
>CAYTJT010000251.1:0-5101 GCA_964438105.1 uncultured Rhodothermales bacterium
ACGGCGCTCGCGCTCCACGCCTGCGGGCTGTTCGCCTGCGGGTAGAACGCGGGGAACGGCTGCGCGTCGGTGCGGGCGTGGCCGGCGAACACCTCGGGGAGGCGGTAGTGCTCGAAGAGGGCGGCGGCCTCGAACTGCGCGCGGCAGAGCTCGTGGAGGCGGTCCCAGAGCCCGTAGCGCATGAGCGCGAGCGCGAACGTGCCGTGCTCGACGGGCCACACGCTGCCGCGGTGGTAGCTGTAGGGGTTGTACGCCGGGTTGTCGGCGGAGAGCGTGCGGACGCCCCAGCCGGTCCACAAGTCGGGCTGGAAGAGGCGCTCGGCCACGCGCTCGGCCCGGCTCGGGGGGACGATCGCTGTGGCGAGGCAGTGGATCGGGTTGGAGGTGATGACGCGGATGGGCCGCTTGTCGGCGTCGAGCCCGAGCGCGTAGAACCCCTCGTCCTCCAGCCAGAACGTCTCGTTGAAGCGCTCCTTCAGATCGCGGGCCTCGTCGAAGAGCCGCTTCGCTTCATCGCGGTTGCCGAGCTGCCAGAGGGTTTCGGCGAGGGCGAGTTTGGCCTGGTAGACGAACGCCTGCTCCTCGCACGTCGAGATCGGCGGCTCGATCTGGTTTCCTTCGGCGTCCACGATCGCGTCGGGGGAGTCCTTCCACGCCTGGTGCTTGACGCCCTGCTCGGAGCGCGTGAGGTAGTCGTAGAACCCGTCGCCGTTGACGTCGGCGTAGGTGTCGAGCCAGCGGAGCGCGTCGAGGGCGGGGCCGAGGTGGCGGAAGGCGAGGTCGCGGTCGCCGGTCCAGTGCCACAGCTCGGCGGCGGCGACGGGGTAGAACGCGCTCGTGGTGAGGGAGCCGTAGTAGCGGTCGGTGGGGGTGGTGCGGAGCACCTTCGCCGGGCCGGTGTGCATCTCGTGGATCATCCGGCCGGGCTGCTCGTCGCGCCACGGCACGTCATCGGTGCCCTGGAAGTCGGCGAGGCGCTCGAGCGTGCCCATGAGCGGCTCCGGCCCGAGGGGGGCGGCCTGCCACGCCGCCGTCAGCGTGTCGCGTCCGAAGAAGGCGAGGTAGAGCGGGAGGCCGGCCGCGGGGGTCCACCCGCCGTCCGGGGTGTCGAGGTCGTGGAGGCGGAGGGCGAGGAGGTCCTGCCGCGCGCGGCCCAGCGCGGCCGTCACGACGGGCGCGAGCGTCGCGCTCTCGGCGGTCTCGAACGTCGTCGCCTCGTCCCGGAACCGGCGGTCGCGCTCGTCCCACGCCGCGAAGCTCTCGTCGAACCCCAGCCCCGGCGTCCCGCCGAGGAGTTCGAGCGGCTCGACGTGCGGCACCCATTCGATCGTAGCGTCCCACCGGCCGCCGGGCGGCAGGTTCACGTCGAACGCGAGCCGGCCGTCGGCGTAGCGCGGCGGCGCGTCGGAGGCGGCGACGCGGAGGTCGAGGCGGCGGTGCAGGCGCGCGGTGCCCTCGCCGCCCTGGTGGTCGTAGGCGTGCTCGGCGCGGTAGTCGAACGAGAGGGTGCGGGCGTCCGCGTCCCACCGCCGTTCCATGGCGCCGTACGGATCGGGCGTGCCCGAGAGGGATTGGAGGTCGGCGAAGTCGGCGTCGGCGTCGAGCTCGAGGCGGAAGCGCGTCGGCCGCTGGGTGTAGTTGGTGAGGCAGACCTCCTCGCGTACGCCCGCGGCCACGGTGCGGCGGAGGCAGAGCTCGAGGGTGTACTCGCTCGCGGCGTCCATCATCCCGCTGCCGTTGTCGCCGCCGCCCCGGTCGTTGCCCGGGGCCTCGCGGATGTAGTGGCCCAGCGAGGTGTGCTGCTCCACGTCGGAGAGGGCCACGGACGCGAGCGGCTCGCCGTCGACGAGCCAGCGGTAGCGCGAGAGCATCCGCGTCTCGTGGACGAAGAAGCCGTGCCCCCTACCCTCGGCGACGAACCCGTCGCGGGCCGTGGCGAGGACGCTGAAGCCGCGGCCGAGGTAGAGCGCGTCGGACTGGGGGCGGAGACGGGCGAGGTTGGAGCGGGCGCGCAAGGCGAGTGTGGAGTTACGAGGGACGAACGACGAGTGGGAGGCGGGGCAAACGACGAGGCGGCCCTCACGTTTCGAGCTCGGCCTGCCGCTCGAAATTCGTCACTCCACGCTCGGAACTCATATCACCGTGCCGTCGGGGATCTCCGCGTTCTTCTCGATGACGATGACCCCGTCGCGGATGCGGTAGCCCGGCCCGTCGAGGTCCTGCACGTTCTGCTCGTTCGTGATCACGCAGTCTCTCCCGATCGCCGCGTTCCGGTCGATGATGGCGTTCTCGATCCGCGTCCCCTCGCCGATGCCCGCGTTCGCCGGGCCGAGCACGGGCTCGCGACCGCCGTCCTGCCACGGGTAGTAGTCCGAGCCCATCATCACGGTCCGATGGAGGCTCGCCCCGCGCGCGACGAACGACCGCAGCCCGACGACCGAGTTGTTGATCTCCGCCCCGACGATCACGCTGCCCTCGCTGATGATCGCGTTCTCCACGCGCGAGCGTTCCACCTTGGCCGGGGCCAGCATCCGCGCGTTCGTGTAGAGCGGCATCACCGGGTCGTAGAGGTTGAACTCGGGCTGCGGCTGCGCCAGCATGATGTTCGCCTCGAAAAACGACTGCACCGTCCCGATGTCGCTCCAGTAGCTCGTGAACGGGTACGACACGACGCGCTGCTTGTCGATGGCCTTGGGGATGATCTCATTGCCGAAATCGTGGTCCTCCTCGTCCGCGTCGAGCGCCCGCTCGAGCACGTCGCATCCGAAGATGTAGATCCCCATTGAGGCGAGGTAGTGGCGGCCGGCTGCCCCCATCTCGGCGGAGACCGGGCTGTCCTTGCCGTCGAGGTCGTCGCGCGCGGGCTTCTCGTGGAACTCGGTGATGGTGTGGTGGTCGTCCGTCTTGAGGATCCCGAAGGCCGACGCCTCGTCGGCGGTGACGGGGGTGGTGGCCACGGTGACGTCGGCCCCGTGCTCGATGTGGTGGGCGAGCATGGTCTGGTAGTCCATGCTGTAGAGCTGGTCGCCCGAGAGGATGATGACGTACTCGTGCGGGTAGTTGCGGACGTGCGAGAGCGACTGCCGGACGGCGTCGGCGGTGCCCTGGTACCACGCCTTCGACGACGGCGTCTGCTCGGCGGCGAGGACCGTCACGAACCCGCTGCGGAAGCGGTCGAACCGGTAGGCCCGCGCGACGTGGCTGTTGAGGCTGGCCGAGTTGAACTGCGTGAGGACGAAGATCCGGTCGAGCCCGGAGTTGATGCAGTTCGAGATGGGGACGTCGACGAGGCGGTACTTCCCGGCGAGGGGGACGGCCGGCTTGGCGCGCTGGCTGGTGAGGGGTTGGAGGCGGGTGCCGGCACCGCCGCCGAGGATGATGGCGATCATGGAAGCCATGAGGAGAGGGAGCTACGGAGAAGGGCGAAGGGCTAAATCTACGAGCCACAGCGGATTGATAGACGGGCCACGGGACGAACGCTCGTCACGAACCGTTCCGAAACGACCCCTCGCGCGGTCCGGCGCGGGCGTCGGGTCGCGCGAGGGGGCGGCAGGCGGGGCGGCGCCCGCCTCACCGCCTACGGTCTGTCTACTTCGAGGAGGCGGACTTGGCGCGCAACTCCTGCTCGGCCCGGTGCCAATCGTCCTCGTCGCTGCCGTGGGTGCCCCCCCGCTCCTGGTGGATCTCGTAGGCTCGGCGGGCGATCTCTTCGTGCGTCGGCCCGCTCGTCTTCTTCGAAGTCGTTTTCCTCGACGTGCCGGCCTTCTTCGCCGTCGTCTTTTTTGCTGCAGCCTTCGGCTTGGTCGTCTTCGACGCTGACGTTTTCTTCGCGGCGGCGGTAGTTTTCTTCGTCGCCGTCTTCTTGGTCGCGGCGGCTTTCTTCGTCGTCCCTTTGGCTGCAGCGGTGGCTGCCGACGTCTCGTCTTTGGAGGTGCTCTTGGAGGTGCTGGACTTGGCCATGAGTCTGTGGGTTGGGTGAATAGAGGTGCTTTCGATAGCCCTACGATCTACCGCCCTGGAGTCGCCCTCGAGTGAGGCTTTCGTCCCATGGCTGGCGCACGAGGGCTCTCATGCCATGAGGGGACGACGATCACACGGTTGAGGCGCAGGACTGGCTCAGAGGGCGGGAAAGAGCAGAGAGTGCCGCATTTACACTCTCATGGTGATGCGATGTTCAAGGGAACACATGGCTCGCTACCTCGCTGACGAAGAGTTTTCGGCCGTACGGATCATGCCGTTTTGCGGGTGCGCGTGCCAGGATGGCGGGGAGGCGGTAGAGCGTTTAACGTGGCTAGTTTAGTTGAGAAAACCGCCCCGTTCAGCAGGCGTTAAAAGAGCTTCTTGCAGAATTGATCTGATTAATTATGTCAGGGTGTCAGAAACCGATACGTTGGAGTGGTTGTTGGACGTTACAACAACGAATCCCGAACGCGCCATCCTCGGGATGCTGACCCCATGCCGTTGCACATACCTGAAGCCGAGTGGATACTACCATCGAAACCCGCCGCTACGTCAAGACCGCCCCGCACACCCGTGCCCGCCAGGCGCGCCGCGATACCCTCGAAGCGATGAACGACGAGGATCTGATGCGGCAGTTCCAGGCAGGGACCGTCGAGGCATTCAACATCCTCGTGGACCGCTATTCCGAGCGGCTCTCCCACTACCTCTACCGGTTTAACAAAGACCGCCGCCGCGTCGAGGACCTCCTTCAGGAGACCTTCCTTCGCGTCTACCGCAACCGCCATTCGTACCGCCCCGTCGCCAAGTTCTCGACGTGGCTCTACACGATCGCCGGCAACCTCGCCCGCTCGGAGTACCGCAAGCGGAAGCGCCGCCGCCTCTACTCCCTCCAGAGCGTCAACCGCGACGAGGAGGAGTACGAGGTCGAGATCCCCGACGAGCAGTTCTCGCCCGACAAGCACACCGAGAGCACGATCCAGGACCGCCACATCCAGGAGGCGCTGAAGCAGATCCCCGAGGAGTTCCGCGAGGTCGTCGTGCTGCGCGACGTGCAGAACCTCGCCTACGAGGAGATCGCCGAGATCACCGGCCTCCCGATGGGCACGGTGAAGAGCCGGATCAACCGCGGCCGCACCAAGCT